>JAJXZD010000097.1 GCA_021780215.1 Acidobacteriota bacterium | reverse complement strand
CTCTTGAAGGGTATTCCCCGGAACCGCGGTTCCCCTCCAGGCTCGGCGGCTGTGTGGCATTTTTCGCAGGCAACATGAGCATGATCTCCGCTGAGTGGGTAGCGACTTTTCGAATGGTCGAAATTCGTGGTTCCCTTCCAATGAGCGAAGTTGGGGGACTGCAGGCAATTCGGGCCGAGTTGGCCCTTGTGTACGTCCTCATGGCAGCTCCCGCAATCCTCCGATAAACCAAGGAACGTTCGATTCAAGTCCTGCATTTTGATGAGACCGCGATTGGGCCCGACAACATGCGCGGCGCTGTGGCATTGGTTGCAGGTCAAGCCCGCATGCTTGCCTTGGAGCGGATAGCCGGTCTGGTTATGATCAAAATCCTTTTCGGAAGGCACCCAGTGAATGAGCGGGAAGTCCCGCCCGTTGTGTTCCGAATGGCATTGAGCACATTGCTCGTTGTTCGCGAACTTGCCGTGCAATCCCTTCGTCTGAGTAAGTTCCTGGGCAATCTCGGTGTGGCACTCCTGGCACTTCAGAGCCGCTGTACCCAAGCCAACCTTGTGACAGCTCGAGCATTGTGTGGGGCCGCTAAGCGATGCGTGGGGTGCGGAAAGCGGACCAGGAGAAATTTGCGCCCGCACCGGCGCGGAAGAAAGAACCAGCGCCAAGAATAGCATCAACGCACCGATCTTACGACAAGACCCGATTCTGAAGTTCTTCATCGTTAGCCGTCGTGGTATTCCGCCTGCAATCCGTCAGACAAAAAGCGGCCAGCATCAATTCGTGCACCGCTGAAAACTGAGTCCTTGGGAACAGACTTTGACTGCTCTTCTAAACTATTGGAATGCCACTCAGGCTGGGGAGGTTCAGAGTATCACACAGGTTAAATCTGGATATGGCCAGGCATCTCCAGGTGCGGTGAAAGATACCCCTGCCGCTCCTTATTGAGGAGCAATCTAATCCTTGTTTGCCGGGTAAATCGCGGCGAATTTACGGATGGAATAGCCGTTCACGCGAGTCAATCTGACCGCCCGTTCTCATCGAGCGTGCCGCTGCCCAGCCTCGGTTTTCGCGGTCATCGTGACTCCTTCCGCCACCAACTGTTCAATGGCGGGTTGACCGTGCCCAAGCTCCCGTAAGAGTTTCACGGAATGCTCCCCGAGCAACGGCGGCGCTGCGGATCTTTTCGTTGTTACGCCCTCGTATTTCACCGGTCCGGTGACAAACTTCATCTCTCCGGCTTGCGGATGCGTCACGGTCTCGATCAAGTCGAGATGACGCACCTGGGGCTGGGCAAGAACCTCCGCCATGTTATAGATCGGGCTTACGGGAACGTCCTCGGTCTCCATTCGCCGCACCCACTCGTCTCGCGAGCGGCTCGCCATGATAGGTGAGAGCGTCGCTTCGAGCGCTTCAAAATTCTTCCGCCGGGCGTCTCGGGTCTTGAAACGCGGATCCTCGGCCAGGTGCGTGCAATCCACGGCCCTCAGCAAGCCCAGCCAGAACTTCTCCGGAACCGAGCAATGGATGGCCAACGGCAGCTTGTCTTGAGTGATAAATGCAAACGCGTGCGCGTCTTTCACGCGGGCGGCGCGATTCGGAACCGTCCCCGTGCGCATATACCCCGCCGCGCTCTCGCCGATCAAAGACAATGTCGCCTGCAAGAGTGAGGTCTCAACCCGGCATCCCTCACCGGTTTGCTCCCGGGCGAGCAGCGCGCCCAGGATTCCATATCCCGCCGACAGGCCGGTAATGTAGTCCGACAGAGCCGAGCCCATGACCTTGGGCGCCTGCGGATCGGTCAGCAAGCTCAGCAGCCCGCTGGCCGCCTGCCCCAAGGTATCGAAACCCGGCTTTTCCGCGCCAGGTCCCGTGGATCCGAATGCCGAGATCGAACAACCAATCAGCCGGCGATTCCATTTCTTGAGCGATTCATAGCCGAATCCCAGGCGATCCGCCACGCCTGGACGAAAGTTCTCGACGAAGACATCCGCATGTTTCAGGAACTCCAGACAAATGTCGCGGCCCGCAGCCGATTTAAGATCGAGGACGATGCTCTCCTTGTTGCGATTCAAGTGGGCGAAGTTGAAGCTAAAGTAGGGATCGGACCCGAAATAGCGGTATGCGTCCCCCTGCGGTGGCGCCTCGATCTTAATGACCCGCGCGCCTAATTGCCCGAGCAAGGCGGTTGCATACGGCCCGGTAACGAAGGTAGCGCATTCGACCACTGTCAGTTTGGTGAGGATATTGAATGGCATCCGATTAGCCCGAAAATGGTTGGCTGAAACTTATCGCTTCATCCTGGGGAAGATCAATTTACCCGCGGGGCGGCGAGAATGTCAAGGATCGTGACCGCTATAAAAGGTGCTGAATTCTTTCGTTTCCCCACCCTCGCTCCAGCCATGCAGCTAGAATTCCGGCCGGAGCGCCCACGGGCGAATGTCCGTCTCTAAAGACGCATGGTTTTCCACAGCGAGCCGACGTCGAAGCCCAGGCCAAAGTAGGCACTATCCTGGTGGAAATGAACGCTGTGACTGTAGCCGGCGTGGAGATTGATAAATCTGGTGGGAAAAATATTCAGGCCCGCGGAGTAGCCGTTGTCGGCTGTGAGGCTGGCGGGCCCGGTGGTTTCCGGAGCAGTCTCATATACGGGCGGTCCGTGATGGGCGGCGGGAGTCAAATCGAATGCAGAGGCCATAAGGACGGGCCCGCCACCGCCGGAACCCGAGCTGCGCGGAACCATGCGGCTGTAAATTTTTTGCTGGCCGGTTGGGGCGATATCGTAAGCAGAGGCGGAGACCGAGAAATAGTGCGACAGCCGAACCCCTAGACCGGCTTCGAAATGTCCTACCGTGCCTAGGGTGGAGAACGGCCGCACGAAGTAGATCGCGTCGGGGACGGTACTTGCGATGCCGAGGTTCGCGTACGGCGTGAAGCGGCCGAAGCTGCGATCGAAATAGTTACTCCAATCGTAGGTGGCGCGCCCGGTGCTGAGCCCTTGGGAAGTGTCTCCGGTAGGAGCCGTGCCGCGAGCCGTGGTGATGTAATTCACCACAGGATTGCGAAACGTAAGGCGCAGGTCGAGATACATGTCCCCGATGCCGTTGACGGAGGTCAAGCCGGTTGTGGTATCGGAGGCGCTAACGAAGTACACCGGCAATCCGGCATCCACACTGAAATAGCGATTAAAGTTGTAACCGAGAGTCGAGTCGAACCTGGTCACGAAGCCGGCATCGTCCGAGCTGCCCTCGAGATTTTCGTAGAGGGTCCAGCTACGTTGAGAAGAACCGACTTCAACCTGTGCTGCCGCAGGACTGGCAATTGCCAATATGGCGAAGGATAAAAGAAAAAGGCTGACGGGTTTCCGCATACTTCCTCTGGGAACGGAGCGGTTGCAGGGAGCCGCTGGGCGAAGGACTCCCTGCTTCGCCGTTGCTGTCCCGAGCATTAGTCGGAAGTCAGGCTCAGGTCCTCGCCCATGTCGCGATACTGATTCTGCAAACGTTGCGTCTCGCGTTCCACGTAACGGGCCTGCTGCTGAAGCCGGTTTTGGTTGGGGCTTTCGGACTGCAGTTCCTTGTCCATGGCCTCGAGCCGGGTCCGAATCCTGGCCTGGAGTTGGTTCATGTTTCGGCTCCGCGCCTGCATCGCTGCCTGCTGTTCCTTGTCCAAGCCGTTCATGAACTGTTGGTGGGCCTGCTCCATGGCCTGGAACTGTTCCTGCAGGCGAGTGCGCTGCTGGCGGGCATTCTCCGCGTTGAAGCCCTGGGCCCCCGAAGCGTTCAGCATGTCACGCGAGCGAGTCCTCAACTGGTCCATCTGCTGAGTGCAATCGCGGAGCCGATCACGCTGCTGATCGGTTGCATGGGTGTGGAGCTGCTGGCGAATGCGATCCCGATCCATCGTCCCTTGGCCAGCGCCTTGCCCCGCCTGCCCTTGACCGCCAGCCTGGGGCTGCCCCTGGCCTCCTCGCTGTCCTCCTCCTCCCTGGCCACCGCCGCCACGCCCTTGCGCGAATGCAAGCATGGGCGCCATCGTGCAGATGGCGAATATGCTCATAATTTTCCTGTTCATATTCCTCTCCTTTTATTAACTGCCACACCTTCACGGGATTTCCCCGGGAGCGCTATCCTTAACGGAACCCCCGCAGCCTCATGTTGCAAACTTTTCGCGCCATGGTCTGTGAGGAGAATCACATCATTGGGTGCGGCGGTTATGGCGGTGGGGCGGTGAAGAAACAACGGCGACAATCCTCTCCTACCCCGTCAGCTTCTTCGGATCCTCACTTCTGGCAGGTTCCGTCGGAAGTTACAGTCCCGGTAACGTTTTATAGCGCGGATAAGTCGATTGACTATACAAACTGGCTCACTCCGGATGTGGCCGGGTACGACACCCTGGCACGGTTCACTTCGTCGTTGCAGCAATCTGCCTGCTCACTCCGTTCGCGCGCTTACTCCACCCACCGTCACGCTTGGCACAACTGCTGCCCAGGAAACTCTTACGATTTCGACCACATCCCGCACACGGGCAGCGGTCATCCGACATATCACTCCACCGCTCACTCTGAACTGGCTGTTGTTCCCAGGGCTGTCGCTGCTGGCCGGGCTCGCACTGCTTCGCGTTCACAAGCAGAGCGAACTGGCACGCCGGAAACTGCGCCGGTTTGCATGAGCCGGAACACTGGCGCTCGCTCTGGGGCTGGCGCTGGCTGGTTGCAGCTCATCGGCGGCAACCGGTACGCCAGCTGGCACGTACTTGGCAAGTGTTACTGGCACAGCGGGGGTGCTACCTATCCCGTCGCCAGAAAGCCTCAATGTCCAGTAACGGAATTTGAAGTCGGCTGGGAAAGTGCATTTAGGGAAGATGTAGATGGTTGGGGCGGGTGAATTTGAACCCGCCCCGTCTCGTCTGGCGGAGCAATCTGATGTGGGTCCCGCTTCTCTCTTTGAGGTGAAGCGAGGCGATTAAGTTAGACCGGAGTGAACTCGATCTTCTTGATCGCCCATTCCCCGGAAACCTTCACATATTCGACCTTGAGCAGGCGGCGCTCCATCCGGCGGACGAAGCCGCCGCCCTGCGCGTGCGCCATCTGCGCCAGGGTGCAATCCGGCGCGATTGTTTCTTCCATTTCCACGGCGCATGGGAACCGCCCGGCAGCGCTCTTCCCATCCGCCGCAACCTCGATTACATCCGGTTGCCCCGTGTGATCCGCCGCGATGCTCCGCACGACTGGGCGGAACGCGGCGTCTTCGGGCACAACGAACAACGGCGTGGCGGCGCCTGCTCCCGCATTCATCTGCTGCACCCACAACTGATGCAGCTTGCGGATGGAAGACTCGTCCTCCAGCCTGGCTAGGCGCGCCCTCAGTTCGTCGTCCGCCTTCACCGCAGAGGGCACGGCGGCAGCCAAGGGTGCGGCCAGCATTGCGCCGGACTTCAAAAAAGACCGGCGTGTAGAAGTAGTCTTCGTATTCATTCCACCCCTCCGGATGCCTTTACCTGATAGAAGCGTGTTATGTCGAACTGGCCGGCGTGCCGCTCGTGCGCACCCATGGCGCTCATGCTCAAACCCTCTTCACCGCAGTGATAGCCAATCCCAACGTCGCGCATTGTACGCAAGTTGACCAGGATGGTTCCTAGCGTGCCGTTGCAGGCCTCCTCCAACCAGTAGATGAAGTACAGACCGTTGCGAATCTTCACGTAGGCCGCTGGACCGCTCCACTCCAATCCGCCCGCATCGGTATTCGTGAAGATGATCCAGGAGAGAGAATGCGGCGTTGTGTATAGGTGCATGGACGTCAGCCCCGGCCCGTAGTTCTGGCTCACGGCACGCCCTACCATTTCCTCCGTCAGACGATGGCGGTTGTACTTCGGCGGAATCAGGCCTTCCATTTCGATCACGCCGAACAGTATCCTCACCCCCGCCTCGTTGGCAAAATAAGGCGTGTTCAAATAACCGTTGAAGCATGTCACCAGGCCCTGATCAAAATCCGCAACGATGGAATGCCCGTCGTGGTTCGGCTCACCTTCCAGCAGGTGGCCAAACAGGATCACGCCGGGCATCGATTCCCAGGCCTGGTAGCGCGCTTTGGTCCAGCTGGTCTGGCCTTCTTTGCGCCAATGGAGGGTTTCCGCATCGTCAAAGCGGTATTCCATCGCCGGCGCGTTGTCGTATCGAAGCGTCAGCGTCTTGCCGGCCAGCGAGCCGGTGGATGGTCCCAGATTCCCGGCCATGGACGGGCCGGGGCCGCCCGTCGGCGCAAACACCGCCGTCTTCTTGGCACAGACGGCGTCAACTTGCGCTTTTGTCATTTTCGGCATCGTTTCGAATGGCCGATAGACGCGCCGCGCCCCTTTCGCCGGAGCCTGGCCGGGAGCAACTGCAGGAATCGGTCCTCCGCTTTCATCGCCGAACTTCTCGAACTGGGCGAGCTGCCCGAGCCACTTACCTTTTCCGCGGAAGACGTAATATTCGAGCGCGTCTGCGGCGTTGAAGCCGAGCCGCATCCCTATCTGTTCGGCGCGGTTCAAGTCCATCGCGTAGAGCGTGAAGGTGCCGGAGAACTCGCATTCGGTGCGGGTGTAGATATACAGGTTTTCGTTAATCTTGATGTAGTCGGACGGCCCGCAGAACCCGAGTTCGCCGCCCAGGCGCGACAGCTCCACAAAGTTCGAGTAAGCCACCGAGGGATAAAATTCCAGCGTCTCCGCGCCATTGTCCTGCTTCCAATAAAAGCCCTTGCCCTCGACGCGGTCCGTTGGGACGTGACGAACTTTCGGCGCCTCTCGGCCCGGCTGCTCGACGTAGCCGTAATAGATCTCGCGCTGCACTTCGCGATTATCCTTATAACCGCAGAACCAGAGCTCGAACACCGTCGCCACGTCGGTAGCCTGGTCAATCACCACGGCGTAGCCCCGCATCGTGCCCGGAATCATGTGCGAGAAGAAGACGATGCCGCTCATGGCCAGCGCGCCGTACCCCGCCTCCGCTGCGCTGCCGCCGTTCACAGTCACCGAAAGGCGGTTATTCCCGCTGAACGTGTACGCCAGCGCCGGCCCCTTATCGGTGACGATCCGAATAGACTCGCCGGCGAATATGTCGGACAGCGGCGAAACGCTCGTCGGCCCGCTCGCCGCGACCGGGCCTAGCTTGTCTGCAATCTGCCGTTCGGAAAGCTTCGTGTAAACGATGCGATGCATCTGCACTTTTGGATACGGCGTTTCCGGCATGTATTTCTCCCCATCACGATCCGTCTTCTTGCGGATCGCAAGAATGTAAGGCGTCATCGCCTCACATAATCAAGTTCAGGCGGCGTGATGCTATCTCTGAAAGTAATGTTTTTCAACCGGTCATTCGCGGCTATAGTTGCAGAATAAGGAATCGGCACTGTGGACAGCATAAGCGGCTATTTTTGCGGCTCTGAGTGCTAGGATTTTTCGGACAAGATGAAAAGGCGGGAACTCTGCCACTATCACGCGCTGCATCCGACGAAAAAATGGTCGGGGCGAGTGGATTTGAACCACCGACCTCCTGGTCCCGAACCAGGCGCTCTAGCCAGGCTGAGCCACGCCCCGACCGGGGCAAAGGAAACTGCGCATTCGATTCTAACATCGAACGCGGAGCTTTCAACTCCGGCAATTCCACGTCCGCGTCGAGCGCCGGAGTTTATCTCCCCGTGTGCCTTTGGACGAACGGCCTGGGAAAACTATTGCCCGGCTCTTTGCCGGGTTTGGTATAGTGAAGGCGCTTAGCTGAAGGGTACTGCGCGCGAGCGCCCGCGCACCCCCTCTGCAGTGCGAGGCCTTCCCCTGCCCACTCGATCGCGTCCCGGCTTCCATCTGCGGAGGCCTATTGGGACACAGGGAGATTTCTCGTGCGCGTCCTGACACCGACGGAAAACAAGCGTTTCAACGAACTGATTGGCTTTGCCGGCCTTAGCCTAGCGCTCCTGCTGGCGCTGAGCCTGCTGTCCTATTCGCCGCTCGATCCCTCTTTCAATGTCTCCGCGCAGCTGGGAGATTCCGGAACGGTCCGAAACTGGATTGGGCCGGTGGGCGCGCATGTGGCCGACCTTTTCTTTCAATTTGCGGGCTACGCCGCATTTCTTATTCCCCTGGGAATGTTTGTGATGGCGATGCGCTGGTTTCGCAGCCAGCCCGTTGATGGGCCGAGGGCCAAGCTTGTCGGCGGAGGCATGCTCTTCGCTTCGCTTTCAACCGAGCTTACCCTGATCCACATGCCCGCGGTGCGCGGCGCCCTGCCGGCTGGAGGCCTCCTCGGAACGCTCCTGGCTCAAGGGCTGCGCGCCGCCTTCAATCCCATTGGCGCGAATCTGGTTTCGGCCGCGCTTCTGCTTACTTCTCTGTTTCTGACCACCAGTTTTTCGTTCCGCGCGGCGGCTGACTGGATGAAAAAGCCGATGAGCGCCGAGAACCTGAACTTTCTCAGCGAGAAACTGCGCAACCTGGACCTGCGCCACTGCATCTTCAACCAACCGGTCTATTTCATCGGCGAGCAGGTG
>JAJXZD010000153.1 GCA_021780215.1 Acidobacteriota bacterium | reverse complement strand
GTGCAAGCGAACGGGAGGCGCCAGCTCGGATACTTGCTCCGCGGGCAAGGCAAAGCGGCCGTTGCCAATCCGCAGAACGACGAACGAAGACCGGCTCGCATTGGGCGCTTCCGTCACGAGCGTGCGGCTCCCACGGGTTCGCCTCGCATCGCACCGGCCTGGACCGCTTGGTCAAGTAAGCGGAGATCGTCATCGGTCAGAAATCCGGTCGGATCTACCACGGGGATAATCTGGTCTTCGATGTACGTCAGGCCGCGGTACCAGCGGCGCTCCGGCCCGGTAAACGCGGGCGGAAGCGAAAGCACGCCGGGAATTTCGGCCATTCGCTCGATGCGATCCACGAGCACGGCGACCCGCCGCTGGCGCAGGATGAGAACCAGGGCGGGACGGGTGATGGGCAAACCGAAATGGATTCCAGTATTCACCACATAGGAGATCCCCCGCCCGCGCTCGAGGGTGTGGCGCACCTTGGCAAGCGGCGAATCGCTGATTTCGCTGGCTGAGCCGGCCAGGCTGTCCGTGCTGCGGATTTCCTGGACTGCGTCCGCCGCGATGGCGAAGAGTCGCTCGGCCACGGTGAAGAGAACTGCCGTTTCGGGCCGGAGATGCCGGCGCGAGCGGCTTTCGGGGGCAGACGAAGATTTCATCGCGCACCTGCGGGGGCGAGACGAGCAAGCTTCTCGACGCGCTTTTCGATCGCCGCGCTGATGTCGCCGAGCGGGAGCACTTCGTCCACCGCGCCCGTCTTGATGGCTTCAGCGGGCATGCCGAAGATCATGGAAGTGGACTCGTCCTGGGCAATCACGTGGCCGCCGGCCGCTTTCACGGCCTTGACGCCCTTGGCGGCATCGCCACCCATCCCAGTGAGCACCACGCCGACGGCCAGTGCACGCGCCCACCCCGCCACGCTTTCCAGAGCCACGTCGGCGCAGGGACGATAGCCGTCAATGCGGGGACCCGGATCGAGCGTGATTTTTCCGTTCGAGGAAAGGCGCAGGTGATGCGAGCCGGGGCACAGGTAGATCGTGCCGGGCTGGGGCATTTCGTTCGACTCGGCTTCCCTCACCGGGAGGCCGCCGAGTTCACCCAATTGCACGCAGAACTGCTTGGTGAACGTCGCGGGCATGTGCAGGACCAGGAGCACAGCAGCGGCAAGGTCCTTCGGAAGGCCCGCGACCACACGAGAGACCGCCGCGGGGCCGCCGGTGGAGGCAGCGATCACCACGATGGGGAATCTTCCCCCGTTCGCCGCAGCCAGCGCCGCGCCCGCGGAGAGGCCCGAGGCGCCCGGCGTGGGCCTGTCAGGCAGGATAAGCTTCGAGCGCGTCGCGGTGCGCACGACGCGGACCTTGGCGGCGAGCTTGAGCTTGCGGGTCAGCTCGTCGCGGACTGTCTTCATGTCGAGGTCCACGCCGCTCGAGGGCTTGGGCACAAAATCAATCGCTCCGAGTTCGAGGGCCTTGAGCGTGCTGGCCGCGCCCTCGCGCGACTCCGAGCTGACGATGACGATCGGCCGCGGGTGCTGCGACATGATGAGCTCGGTCGCCTGCAAGCCATCCACATGCGGCATATTGAGGTCCATGGTGATAACGTCGGGGCGCAGCGATTCCGCCAGGGCCACTCCGTCGCGCCCGTCGCGCCCTTGCCCCACCACTTCGAGTTGCGGATCGGAGTTGATGATCTCCTGCAGCACCTTGCACATGAAGGCGGAATCATCCACCACGAGCACGCGAATTTTCTTTTCGGCAACAGGCATCATCTCAATCCTGGCGAACCAGCATGCTAGGTGCAGGCCCTCCGGGCGATTTCTCGGAGCCGAGCAGGCTCTCGACGGTTGCAATCAGCTGGTCCTGCTGGACCGGCTTGGTCAGGAAACCGGCGGCGCCCTCCTTGAGTGCGCGGTCGCGGTGCTTGGCCCCGGCGCGCGAGGTCACCACGAGAACCGGAATCCGCCGGGTGGCGGGATCCTGGCGCAGGTGGGCCATCAGCTCGTAGCCGTTCATCCGGGGCATTTCGAGATCGGTGATGACCAAGTGGCAGCCTGCCTGGGCGACGATTTCGGAGGCTTCCAGCCCATCGGAAGCCAGCTTCGCGCGATAGCCAGCCTTTTCAAGCATGCGGCCTACGAACTTCCGGACGCTGATCGAGTCGTCGGCAATCACCACTACGCGCTCCTCCTCGATGGGATCCACCGCCTCGGCGGGAATGCTGCCGGCGGCGATGGCTTCCGCGCCGGGAGCGAACACGCGCGCCGCGGGCGAGGACGCCGGTAATCCGGCGGGCGCGGCCGCATCCGCGGAGACCAGGCGGTTGAGATCGAGCAGGAGAATCAGGCTGCCATCCGATGCAATCGTGGTTCCCGGAAACAGCTTCACTCGGCGGAGATAATCTCCCAGGCTCTTAATGACGATTTCATCCTTCCCGAGCACCTCCTCCACCACGACGCCCACGTGCTTTCCGGCGACCTTCACAATCACCATGTGGAAGAAGCCGCTCACCGGATCAATCGGGGGAAGGCCGAGTTGCGTATCGAGGCGCACCACCTCGGTGACGACGTCGCGAACGCGCGTGAGCAGCTTTCCGCCCACATCCTCAATCTCGGAGGGCCGCAGCCGGCGAATCTCCTCGACCACCGCGAGCGGGAAAGCGAAAGACGACGCGCCGCAGCGAACAAACAGCGCTTGGGAAATGATCAGAGTGAGCGGAACCTTGACCGTGAAGCAGGCGCCGCGCCCCGCTTCGGAGCGCACTTCGATTTCCCCATTGAGAGCGTGGACATTCGCGCGGACCACGTCGAGTCCGACGCCGCGCCCGGCCAGCTCAGAGGTGGCGGAGGCGGTGGAAAATCCCGGGCGGAAGAGGAATTCGCGCAGCTCGCGCTCGGAAAGCTCAGCCGCGGCCACATGTGAGACAGTCCCAGATTCCGCCACAGCGCGGCGCACGCCTTCGTAATCAATGCCCCGGCCGTCGTCCTCGACCTCGATAAAGATGTGGTTGCCGCGATGATAGGCGCGCACGGCGATGCGGCCTTTTTCCGGCTTGCCGGCGGCGCGGCGCGCGGCCGCGTCCTCGATGCCGTGAGCCACGGCATTGCGGACCAGATGAATGAGCGGATCGGAAATGTGCTGAATAATGTTGTTGTCGAGCTCGGTTTCCGCCCCCTCGAGGGAGAGTTCGACCGGCTTTCCGGCCTCTCGCGCGGCGTCGCGAACCGTACGGGAAAGCCGCGTGTAGAGGTTGCCGATGGGCACCATGCGCGCCGCGGTGATTTCATCCTGCAAGTGGTGGGCGAGCTTGGTGAACTCGTCAATGTCCGCATCCACGCGACCCATGAAGCCCTCAAGCTGCGAAAGGACCTCCGTGACGTCGGAGGAGATCTCCGTGAGCGAGCGCGACAGGATGTTGAAGTCGTCGTAGCGGTCCATTTCGAGCTCGCTGAAATCGAGCAGCGCATCCGACGCGGCCGGAGGAAAGGCGGAGAGCGGCCGGAAAGTGTACATGCGCGGCGGCTGGGCCGCGGGCAAGAGCGCCGGATGGATGCGATTGAACTCGTGCTTCTCCTGAAATTCCGAGACCTTGGCGGACAGCCGGGCCTTTGAAAAGGTCAGCACCTCTACCAGCCGGGACAGCTCGGAGAGCCGTCCCAACATGCGGGTGCGGTTGATGACCAGTTCGCCGACGGCGTTCATCATGCGGTCCAGGCGGTCGAGCGAGATGCGCACGGACTTCGCCGCAGGCAAGGCCGTCGAAGCCGGCGCGCGGTCCGCTCTGTCCGCAGCCGGTGCTTCCACCGGTGCGGCCTCCGCGGAGGCCGAAGGCTCGCCGCCGGAAGACTCCTTGACAGCATCCTCGGCAGGCTCTTCCGGAGCCAGCTCGGCAATGCGAGCCAGCAACGGGTCCACGGCTCCGGCCATGGCGGCGTCGCTGGGCCACTGGCGGTGCAGAAAATTTTTCAGCACGTCCACGGACTGGAGCAGCAGGTCCACAATCGCTGCACTCGGCTGCAGCACGCCGTCGCGCAGGCATCCAATCAGATCCTCCACGCGATGGGCCACGGCAGAAAGGCGTCGCAGGCCGACCTGCGCCGCCGACCCTTTCACCGTGTGGATCGAGCGGAAGAGGCGGTCAATCTCGGCGCGGTCTGGGTTGCCCTCAACCGCCAGCAGGCACTCCGTCACCGCCTGCAAATGTTCCTCGGCCTCCGGGATGAAGAACTCCATCACCTCCTCGGGGACCTCGCCATCCTGAGGAAGGCGGCTGGCGAACGACGGCGCCGGAAAGACGCCTGGAATGGCATCCGCCGGAGGCGAAGCATCGGCCGTCGTGCCCGCAGATGCCTGTGGCGCGGCCGGAAACGCAAAGCTGTAGCGCTGGCGGAAGGCGGCAAGATCGGCAGAGGTCTCCTGCCCGCTCGAGCTGATCTGCAAGAGATCGAATTCGAGGACGGAAATCGCGTCGGAGACAAATTCCGTGAGCGGCCCGTGCATCTCCGGGCTCAGCGAGGCGTTCATCGCGTAGTGAAAGACGTGCGCCAGCTTCGCGGCCACTTCGGAGAACTGCGGGAAGCCGTAGCTGGCGGAGGTTCCGGCAAGGGTGTGCGCCGCGATGTAAAGCTTTTCGAGATCCGCGGGCTTGGCGTGCGACTCCTGCAGCAGGCCGGAATACTCCCGCAGATATTGGAGGTTTTCGGAAGCCTCCTGAAGGAAGAGCTCGAGCGACTCGGGGTCCGGGCCGTTCATAGGGCTTCCTCCACCAGGGCGGGCACGCGCCGCGCTTCGGGCGCCGCCGCACCGGGCTTGCGATAGAGCCGGCAATCGCCGAGAACCACCGGTTCGAATTTGACCGGAACATTGGAAAGCGTTTCGGCGTGGCCGAGCAGGAAATAGCCGCCGGGTTCGAGCGCGTCATAGAGGCGGCGAAGCACGGCGAGCCGCCGTTCCTCGGAAAAGTACATCAACACATTCATGCAAAAGATGCAGTCCACCTTGCCCACATAGGATGGATCGGCCAGGTTCATCTGCGCGAAGGAGACCATCCTGTGGATGCGCGGGCGAACCTGGAAGCCGTGCTTATTGGCCGTGAAGTACGTTTCCACCTGAACGAACGGGACATTCTGCAGGCTGCGGCGCGAATAGACGCCGCGCTCCGCGTGGCGCAGCGCCCGGCGACTGATGTCCGTGGCGAGGATTTCGATGTCCCAGGCCTCCGCGAATTTCAGCGTCTCGCACAGAGTGATGGCGATGGAATATGGCTCCTCGCCGGTCGAGCAGGCGGCGCTCCAGATGCGCAGAGTGCGCGGGTTCTTCCAGAATTTGCGCTCCTGGATTTCGGGGAGAATCGTCGTCTGCAGCGCAGAATAGACGGCCGGGTAGCGGAAGAACGAAGTCTCCTGGGTGAGCAGACGCTCGAGCAGGCTCTCATAGGAGGTGCTCGAAGAGCGGATGCGGTGGAATATCTCGGTCCCGCTGGCGAGGCCGCTTTCCTCGAGGTATCCGCGAACGCGGGCGGAGAAAAAGCGCTCGCGCGAAGCATCGAACAGAATCGCCGAGCGATTCTCGATCAACGCGCGGATCTCCTCGAGTTCGGAGTCGGTGAGCCGCGGGGCCGTGACTGGATGCGATTTCATGTTCGGCGTTCAGCTCCGGCTCGCCTGCGCCGGATGGTGGAGACGGCCGTTAGCGGCGCGCTCCTACGGGCACCTCGACCGGAGGCTCGAGCGCCTGTTCGGCCGCGCGGGCCGAACGGAACTGCGCCAAGGCTTCGTTGAGCTGCTCGGAAAGCTTGACCATGTTGCCGACCGTCGAAGCAGTCTGGCGGGCGCCCTGGGTGGTCTGCCGGGTGATGCCGGAAATGATCTGCATGGCGTTGGCCACACCTTCGGTGCCGCGCACCTGCTGCTTCGAAGCTAGGGAGATTTCCTGAACGAGTTCGGCGGATTGACGGACGACGCTCGAAATCGCCTCGAGTGCCTTTCCCGCCTGGTCGGCCAGGCCGGCGCCGACCTCCACTTCACGCGTGCCGTCCTCCATGACCACGACGGCCTCATTCGTTTCCGCCTGAATGGCCTTGATGAGCGCGGCGATGTCCTTGGTGGCGCTGCGGGAGTGCTCGGCGAGCTTGCGGACCTCGTCGGCGACGACGGCAAAGCCGCGGCCGGCCTCGCCCGCGCGGGCGGCCTCAATGGCGGCGTTGAGCGCGAGGAGGTTGGTCTGCTCGGTGATGTCATTGATGACGTTGATGATCTCGGAGATTTCGAGCGAGCGGTCGCCGAGCGATTTGATCTTCTTTGCGGTGGCCTGCACCGAGGAGCGAATGCGCTGCATGCCCTCGAGCGTGTCGCTGACGGCACGGTTGCCCTGTTCGGCGGCGTCAAGCGCGCGGCGGGCCGCTTCGGCGCTGGCCTCGGCGTTGTTGGACACCTGCTTCATGGAGACGGTGAGCTCCTCCACGGCGGACGAGGTGTTGGTGATTTCCTGATCCTGCTGGGTGGCGCCGGCGGTCATCTCGTCGGCCGCACCGAGAATCTGATTGGCGCTGGTGCTGACGTCAATGGCCGCTTTGCGGACGCGCTCGAGAACCTTGGTGAAGTTGTCGAGCATGAAGTTGACTGAATCCACCACGTTGCCGAGCGCGTCGTTGGTCACCTTGCCGCGGATCGTCAGGTCTCCGCGGGCAACCTGGTTGATGGTATTGAGCAGGTCAGTGATGCCGCGCTGCAGCGAGTCCTGCGCCTGCTGGCTGTTGACGGCATGCGCCACCTTCGCGGCGCTGCGGTTGCAGTTCTCGGCAATGAAGGCAAACTCGTCGCTGCCCTCCACCTCGGCGCGCGCACGGGCGTCGCCCGCCACCAGCCGCTCGGAAAACTTGGCAAGCTCGCCCACCGGCCGAAGGACGCGCCGGCTCAAAATAAACATCAGCGAAAGCGCGGCGGCAATCGCCAGGGCGGCGGCGATGAGCAGCGGCTCGCTCGCAGCAGGCGGCAGCGAGCCTGCGTCGCCGAGCGAGAGCCCGCCGGACTCCTTGCCGGCGTGATAGCCCAGCGCAAGAATTCCAAATAAGGCCAGGGTGATCCAGAAAACCAGCAGCCAGATGGCCGAACTCAAACGAGATTTCATGACTTCCTCCCCAAGCTTCCGGCTTCAGATCACCGGCACGGAAAAAACTTCAGTCAAACGGCGCAAATCCAGAACCAGGGCCAGACGGTTTTCGTGACGGAGCATGCCGCGGCAGTGCGGCACCTCCGCGGGCGCCTCATCGAGCAGGGCATCCTCGGACGCGGCGAAGGTCCCAATCACCTCGTCGGCGGCGATGCCCAGCCGCAGGTCCGCGCGTTGTGCATCGCCCTTTTGCACGGTGACGACCACATGCTTCGGCAGCAGGCCGGGCCGGCGGCCTTCGGTAAAGGCGATGTCCACAAGCGGAACGATGGTGCCGCGCAGGTTGAACACGCCCGTCAGAAACGAAGGGGCCAGCGGAACCCGCGTCACCAGAGGCCAATCCACCACTTCCTCAACCTCCAGCACGGACAGGCAAAAGCGTTCGCGACCGGCGCGGAATACGCAGTACTGCCGCTCGGGCTGGCGTTGCTCGGCCAGGCCATCGCCTTCGAGCATTTCGCCATTTTCGGCGAAAAGCTCCAGAGCCGAGTTGTCGGGCCTCTCCGGCATTACGCCCACCTCTTCACGGCATTGATCAGCTCATCGGGAGAAAACGGCTTAGCGACAAAGCCGTTGGCGCCTTGCTGCTCACCCCAATAGCGGTCGCTCGGAGCGCTCTTCGAGGTGACCAGGATGACGGGAATGCCGGAATAAGGTCCGCTGTTCTTCAAATCGCGGCAGATCTGAAAGCCGTTGCGCTGCGGCATCACCACATCGAGCAGGACCACGTTGGGGCGCTCCTCTTCAATCGCTTCCTCGACCTTGGTGGGGTCGGATATAGCCACGGAATGAAACCCGCCCTGCTGCAAGACCGACTGGAGCAGGCGAATCTCGGCCTGCGAATCGTCAACCACCAAAACCTTCTTCACCACGTCCATACCTCCGCGCTGAAATCCCCCAGCAAGACCAGCAACTGTATCGCCACCCGTCTCAGGACGCTGGTCGGTGGTTCCAGTATGCAAACCGCCTGACTCGGCACGAGTTACAGCGTGCTGCTGATCTCCCGGGAATGCTCCGGGACTCCCCCATTGGCCGCCCTTGTCTCATCCTGAGACTCTTTCTCACCCACCCGCATCTCGCTTGCCAGCGATGAGAATCGCTGCATGATCTCGTGCAGGCGCAGCGCCATCGTGTGAATCTCCTGAATCTGCTCCCGGCTGTCTCGCGAAACAGCCCCTGAATCGAGCAGCAGCAGGTCTGCATTGCCCAGCACCGAGGTGAGCGCGTTGTTCATGCTGGGCCGCGCGTCGAGCATGTAGCGGCCGAGATGGGCGTGGCTCTGGGATGCCGAGGCCAGTTGCTCGGCGCGAAGCGCGCGCTCGTTGGCATCCATGCGGCGCAGAATTTCGACCGAGATCAGCAGGAGCGTCC
>JAJXZD010000184.1 GCA_021780215.1 Acidobacteriota bacterium | reverse complement strand
CGGCTCAGCAGGCCCGCCACAAAGTGGACGCCTGGAAGCAGGGATTTCGCCTTGGCAACAAGATGATGGTGAGGTTCAACCGTCCCGAATCCTCTGAAAAGAGCCAAGAGGACATCAGCACTGCGGGAAAAAAGCCTTCCGGGCGGAGGCCTGCAAAAAAAGAACCTGTCGCCGAAAAGGGCACTGCGGCCAAAGCGGGCGGATCGGCGAAGCCTGATGGGTCCGTTCGCTTACTTCTGCGCCTGGATTTTTCGGCACACGAAAAGTTCTCGCGGCAGCGCTGGCTGGACCGAATCCCTTCCGAGGAGCCGTTTAAATCCGCGAAGCAGGAGACCTATCCGGAAGGGAATCCTGCGTTTTCGCAGATCGCGGAGCTTTTCGAATCTCTCGATTAAGGCCGCCCACCCTCCACCGGGGACGATGCGCGCAGTTTTTCGCAACAGAGCGAGTCGGCCCATCGGGGCCGGCCGGCGGCAGAAGCGCAAATCGGCGTTTCGAAATCAGAATTCAGACGACCGCAGTGCACTGCCCCGGCCAACCGCAGGATGATCCGACTCGTCCCGTTTTCTGCTTCTTCTCCGGCGCGGAGCTACGGCCGGCCCATCATGGCCCCGGGCTCGCGGTGGAAGAGCCCGATATAAACCGTTCCGCCGAGGACGTGGCCCTCCATCGCCTTCATGATGTCGTCACGGCTGGCTCCGGCGGGCAGATCGAGCTTCGTGTCCAGCGCGTAGAGTTCGATGGTGTAGTGATGCGGCGGGCCTGGAGGCGCGCACGGCCCCATGTAGGCAGCCCTTCCCATAATGTTCGCGCCCTGCACTCCAACCGTTGCGGGAGCGTCCGGCTTTACGCCTTCGGGGAGGGAAGTGGAATCTCCGGGAATGTTGAAGATGATCCAGTGCGTGATGTCGTCCACTTGCTTTCGCGCATGGGCATCCGGGTCATGCAACAGAAGCACGAAGCTCTGCGTGCCTTTCGGGGTGTTGGTCCAGGAGACGGCGGGAGACAGCATGTTCGACATTCCGGCCGCGCAGGTATATTTTTCCGGAATCGTGCCGCCGTCGGCGAACGCTGCCGAGGACAGACGAAGTTGCGGTCCCATGGGGGGCGGTCCACCGGGTCCTCTTCCCGGCGGAGGCCCCTGCTGTGCCCACGCCGGAATTAAGCCGCCTGCCACCACGCAGGCTAGAACTGTTAGCCATCGTGAAGCTCTGCTTTGCATTCCATCCCCCTTTCGATTTTCCTGAGTATCCGGCCAGCCGCCGCGCAGACGCCGCGGCGGCGGGATGCCGGGATTGTATCCCTGGCATGGTTGCTCTCGCAATGAACCGGTGAGGATAGGACGGCGCGCTGGAGTCTTCCGTTTCACGCCTGGCATAAGCGCGCCGGAATCTGCAATAATGGCTTGCGAGACGTGATTCCGTGGCCGATTTTTCTCCATCCATTGCGCGATTGATTGACGAACTCAAGCGTCTGCCCGGCATCGGGCAGAAGACGGCGCAACGACTCGCCTTTTTTCTGCTGCGTGCGGACCGCGAACAAGCGCTGGCCCTCTCCGATGCCATCCGCACAGCCAAGGAGAAGGTTCGGGAATGCTCCGTGTGCAACAACATCACCGATACTGACCCGTGCCTGTTCTGCGCCGCGCCCGGCCGCAATAAGAGCATCATCTGCGTGGTCGAAGAGGCGACCAACATTCAGGCCATCGAGAAGACGAGGCAGTTCAACGGCCTCTACCATGTCCTTGGCGGGGCACTCTCCCCGCTGCACGGCGTCGGGCCGGACCAGTTGCGGATCAAGAGCCTGATTGAGCGGCTTAAGGGAGGGACAGTCGAGGAAATCATCATCGCCACGAATCCCACCGCCGAGGGTGAGGCCACGGCCGTCTATCTCTCCCGGCTGATTAAGCCGCTCGGCGTCCGCGTGACCCGAATTGCCATGGGCATCCCGGTTGGTTCCGACCTGGAGTACGCCGATGAGGTTACCATGCTCAAGGCCATGGAGGGCCGACGCGACCTGTAGTCCTCCTCGCGAACGGAAGCTGCAAAACCGGTGGCAACGGCCCGTCGGAGCCAACTCCCCTGCCGTAAGCAAAGTTATCCTTTTCGCACAGCCCGGCTAGTCGCTTCGACCCAGGTCGAGGCAGAGTGCTAGTCTTGGATATCGCTCCGGGAGGGGTGCGTGATCGAGCCGCTCTTTTCAGCCGACGCCGGCACACAAAAGCGCCGCAGCACGCGCATCGTGCAGGCTGTGCCCGTTACCGTTACGGGTGTGGATGCGCTCGGACAGCCGTTCAAAGAGCGCACGACGACCGTCATGGTCAACTGCCACGGCTGCAAGTACCAGTCCAAGCATTACGTTCCCAAGAATTCGACGATCACGCTCGAGATTCCGCGCGTCGAGCCGGGACTGCCTCCGCGCACCGCGCTTGGGCGCGTCGTCTGGGTTCAGCGGCCGCGTACTGTCCGGGAGCTCTTCCAGATCGGGCTCGAATTCGAGGTGGCGGGAAACGTCTGGGGCATCGCGTTCCCCCCGGAGGACTGGTTCCCGTGCGCGGATGATCCCGCTGCGCCAGCGCCAGCCCAGCCGGAAGAATCTCTCAAGCCGCAGGGAGAAGCCCCCGCGGCGCCGCATTTGCCGCAGGCAACTCAGGAGGTCTCGCCAACGCAGTCTGATGCCACAGAAGCATTCGCTCCCGCATCGCCGGAAGCGGATGCGCCTGCGCCGCCGGCTGACTCCAAGATTCGCGTCATGGCGGGGCCGCCGCATGCGCCGGAGACGCATCTGGCCACCCCGCAACAGATGGCACACATCGTTGCGGAGGCGAAGGAAGCGCTCGATAAATCGCTGCGCCGCGACGCGCAAAGCGCGATCAACGATGAGATGGCGGTGGTTCGGCAGCGGCTCGACAGCCAGTTGCACGAAGCCGTCGAGCGCGCCATCAAGCTTTCGATGGAGCGTGTTTCCGAATCGGCGGTGAAGAAGGTCGTCCAGCAGGCGACCGAGCGGACCGCGGCCATCGTCGAGGAGGCGCGCCATGCCGGCGAGGTCTCCGCCGGACAGCTCGATGCGAAGGTTCGCCAGGCGGTCCAGCAGGCCGCCGGACAGGCGGCGGAGCAAGCCGCGCAGCAAGCGGCGCAACAGGCCGCCGCGCACAACGTGAAGCAGATTGTGGATGCAGCAGTCGAGCGGGCGATCGCGCAGCGCCGATCCTCGCCGGAGCTGGAAATTATTGCCTCCCCCGAGGCGGCCCAGCAGCACCTTGACGAGTGGAAGAAGAGCCTGGAGCAGGCCGCCCGGACGTTGCGCGAGCAGGCCATCGAAAAGAACCAGGCGGACGCAGCGGATGCCCGAAAGCGCTGGGTGGAGGAGTTCGAAGCGGTGCTCGGGGGGGCTTCGCGCAAGGTCGCTGAAGAGGTGAATGCCGCCGCGCAAGATGCCGCCTCCAGTGCGCGCGCCGGCCTTGAATCGCTGGGCGCGATGCTCGACCAGGAACGCGCTCGCGCGGAGCAGATTTCCAGACAGATTCGCCAGTCCGCCGATGAGACGCTGGGCCAGGCGAGCTCACGCCTTGAGGAACTCGCCAGCCGCCAGGCGGAAGAAGTCGCACGGCGAACCAGCCAGTTGGCTGCCGAGCAGCTTCGGGCGATCGAGCCGATGATGCAAAGCTCGGCGCAGAGCTCGGTGGAGCGCCTTTCCAAAGAGCTCGACCGGCACCTCGACTCACGGCTCGCCGAAGCCCGCAACGCTGCCGCTGAACTTGCCCGCGCCGGAGAGCAGGCAGCCGAAGCGCAAAGCCGCATCCGCGAACAGGCTGCGCAACTCGAGGCGTCAGCCCGCGAACAGCTCCAGGAGGCGGCCCGCCAGGCGCTACAGGACTCCCTGAGCCGAATGCGGGAAGATGCGGCGAAGCTTCCTGCGGAAGCGGAGCAGGCCATTCGGGGGACCATCTCGAAGGCCGAAGAGGAACTTGAGCAAAAGAGCACCGAGGCACAGCACTCCACGTTTGAAGCTCTTTCCAAGGCGGCCGATTGGTATCAGAAGAAGGCGCAGACCACCATGCAGTCCACGATGGAAAAGACGCTCGAACAATCCTCGAGTGTGCTGCGCAGCCGGGCCGCCGAAATTTCCAGCCTGGTTGCTTCCGAACTGGACCACTATGGCCGTTCCTATGTGGAGCACAGTCGCGCGCAAATCGAGGAGGCTGCCAAGGAAGTCACCAACCGGGAAAAAGCCCAGCTCGGCGAAGCCGGGAAGATGGCCAGCGCTGGCTTCACGGACCATGTGCGCCAGGTCAGCTCCGAATCGCTAAGCCGATTCGAGGAGGCCTCTCGCCAGGCGCTGGAAAAGGCGCGCTCCGACATGGAGTACAACCGCGAAGCGTCGCTCGCCGAGTTCCAGAAGAAGCTGGATGATCAGATGGTCCAGGGCGCCGAGCAAGCGCGGACCTATCTGCAATCGCAGTTCGTGCCACTGATGGAGGAATGGGATGCCCGCCGCCTGGCCCAGCAGCGGGAATGGATGCAGCGCCTGGAAAAATCCATGGAAGAGTCGATCGAGCAGTACAAGGCGCGCCTCGAAAACGCCTCGAATTCCTGGCTGCTCGCCTCCGCCACAACCCTCGGCCAGCATTCTCAAGTGGTGCTCGACACGCTCGCAAAATCGGCCGAAAAACGCATCCGGGAAGCCTGCGCCGACGTCCTCGCAGGAATGGGCGATTCCATCAAGGCGCGTCTGAAGGGCATCTCCGGGCAAATCAGCTCTGAGGACGAGGACGACGCTCCGAAGAAGTGATGGACTTCCTCCTGCGGAATTTCAGGATTTGATTCGCGCCGCGCGGCCCTTAATTCGCGGCACAACCCGGTATAATGGGTTTCGTGGCAAACCTTTCCTATTTGAACATCTGGTGCGCGGATTTTTCGGAAGAGACCATGCTTGCGCGTTTCGGCGCTTTCCTGGGAACCGTGCCGGTTTCCGCAAAGAGGCCCGGCTTCACTCACCTGACGGTTCGCGCCGTAGATTCCTTCGAGGCGCCGGTCTTCGAAGAGGACCTGCGCGCGCTGCCGCTTCACGCGGGCGAGATCCTCGACCTGATGAAGGAGCACCTGCACGCCGACGTCTCCTACCAGGTGAGCTGCCACTGGGACCTTTCGGTTTTTGACGCGGCGGCAGGTTCTCCTCAATCCGGGCCTCAGGCGCTTGAGATCTTCTGCCATGGCGAGGAGTACGATGGGGGCCTCTGGCGGGAGAGCGGGCATATGGAGGTTTGCTTTGGGTTCGAGCATCTCTTCACCGGGCATGCCGGAATGCTCGGCGTTGAGCGGCGGGCCGGGGCCCTCCCGCAAGGCTCGGAAGAGGCCCGATTTTTTGAGGCGATGGCCTGGCCGGAGAATCTGGAGAAGTATCAGCAAATGACGCGGGAGAATATCCGCAAACTTCTTGACTGGGTGGAACGCATCGAGCAGGCTGTGCCGGCCCAGCGGGTGCGGCTCTGGTCCGAGGGCGAGGAGAATCTGGAGGCGCGCCTGGAGGACATTCTGGCGAAGCGCGGATGATTGCCTTCGCGCCAGGTGGCCGCCCATGCGCCATTGCACTGCGGCGGACCATGAGCCGCCCGAATTCTTCCCTAGCCGATTGCCCGGAGTTACAATTTTATGCCGCTGGGAAGGAGCGCTCCCGGTGCAGGGGGAGAGGACCCAGCGGGATTGGCGGCGTGCGCTGAGATGTAATCAAACGCACGCCCATCGCGTCTAATATTCGCCTTTGAGCAGCGTTGCCCAACCCGTCGCCGGAACCGCGGAACGCGCCGCGTCGCCTCCGCCAGCCTGGCAGCACCTGAAGACCCTGATTCCCTACGTGCTGCGCTACAAGGGGATGGTTTCCCTCGGCCTTCTGACCCTCACACTGATGGGCCTGGTCGGCACGTTGCCCCAACTGATTATCGGAATTATTAACGACTGCTTGCGGGGAGCGCCGAAGCCCCTTTCCACGCTTGCAGGGTTCGCCCGGACCATGCTGCACCCGCTTTTTGACCACTATGCCCCGCTCAGCCGGCATGCGCTCGGCGTGTATTGCCTGATCCTCGTTTGCGCCATGTTGGCCAAGGGCTTCTTTTCATTCTGGACGCGGTGGATCCTGATCGGAATCTCGCGGGAGATCGAATACGATCTGCGCAACGACCTGCTGGCGCGCTGTCTGGAACTCGATCCGGAGTTCTACGCCCAGAATCGGACCGGCGACCTGATGTCCCGCGCCACGAACGATCTCAACGCCGTGCGAATGGTCCTGGGCCCGGGCATCATGTATACCGCGGTCACGTTTGCGACCATGGTGTTGGCCGTGTTTTTCATGGTCAAGCTCTCACCCATGCTCACTTTGTGGGTACTTTTGCCCGTGCCGTTTGTGGCCGTTGCGGTGCGTTATTTTGGGCAGATTATTCACCGGCTCTCCGAACAGATTCAGGCGGCGCTGGGGGTCCTTTCGACGCGCGCCCAGGAAAACCTTACCGGCATCCGCGTGGTCCGGGCCTATGTGCAGGAAGAGCCGGAAATGGCCTCCTTTGACCGCGCCAACCGCGAATATGTAAGCCGGAATATCCAGTTGATCAGCAGCTGGAGCCTGTTCTTTCCGGCGCTTTCCGTGCTGATCGGATTAACGGTGGTGATTCTGCTGGCGCTCGGCGGCGAGAGAGTGATCGGGGGCCGCGTTTCGCTCGGCACGTTCACCGCCTTCTACGCCTTTCTCATCCAGTTGACGTTTCCGATGATTGCCATCGGGTATGTGACCAATATCTTCCAGCGCGGCGCCGCTTCCATGCGCCGGCTGAACTACATTCTTGACGCCCGGCCCAGGATTCGCGACGCTGCCGCGCCGCCCTCTCCGTCTTTTGCGGCTTCTCCTGAAGGAAATGGAAGCCAGGCAAGGCGAGCCGAAGAATTTGCGACAGAGCCAAAGCTTCGCGGAGAGATCGAATTCCGGCATCTGACTTTCGCATATCCCGCGGCGGGCAACGGAGGCGCGGCCGCGCCGGTGCTCTCCGACATCACTTTGCACATTCCGGCGGGCTCAACGGCCGCTATTCTCGGTCCCACGGGAAGCGGGAAGTCTACCTTGGCGTCCCTGATCGCCCGATTGTGGGAAGCACCCGCGGGCACGCTGTTCCTCGACGGGCGGCCGGTCAGCGAATATCCCCTTGCCGAGCTTCGCCGCTCGATTGGATATGTCCCGCAGGACACCTTCCTTTTCAGCGACACGATCCGCGAAAATATCGCCTTCGGCGCGGCGGACGCCGCTGAGGAGAGGGTCTTCGAAGCCGCCGAAATAGCCAGCATTTCCGGGGAAATCCAGAGTTTCTCGAAGGGCTTTGAAACTCTGGTCGGCGAGCGCGGGATCACGCTTTCGGGCGGGCAAAAGCAGAGAACGTCGCTCGCACGCGCCATCCTGCGGGAGCCGAAGATTCTGATCCTGGACGACGCGTTTTCGAGCGTAGACACCGGCACCGAGGAGCGCATCCTCGGGCGTTTGCGCGAGGTGATGCGCCGGCGAACCACGATTCTGATCTCGCATCGCGTTTCCACCGTGCGCAACGCGGACCAAATTGCCGTGCTGCGCGATGGGCGCATCATCGAGCGCGGCACACACGCGGAATTGCTGGCGCTCGACGGCTACTACGCCGATCTGTACCGCAAGCAACTGCTCGAGGAAGAACTCGAACGCGAATGAGCGACTTTCGCGAAGAAGAGAAGCTCGGCAAGCTCTACGACACGCAGATCACCTGGCGTCTGCTGCGCTATCTGCGCCCGTACCGCTGGCACGTCGCGCTGGCCGTTTCCATCACGCTCGGCGTGGCGCTGATGGAGATGGCCGGGCCCTTTCTGGTGAAGATCGCCATTGATAGCTACATTGATCCCGGCTTCGCGCATGCCATTTCCCATCGCGCGGCCATGGCCGGGCTCCTGCGCATGGTGGCGCTGTTTTTGGCCGCTCTGCTGGCCAGCTTCGGCCTGCAATACGCCCAGGTGCGGATCATGCAGGTTGTGGGCCAGAAGACAATGTACGACCTGCGCAAGGAAATCTTCGCTCATCTCCAGCGCCTGCCCATGAGCTTTTTCGACCGCAGTCCGGTCGGGCGCCTGGTGACCCGCGCGACGACGGACGTGGACGCCCTGAACGATCTCTTCGCCAGCGGCGTGGCCGCGATGTTAAACGACTTCGTCCTGCTCTTCGGCATGGCCGCGGTGCTCTTTCGATGGCATCCCGGCCTGGCGCTGGCCACGCTTTCACCGCTGCCCTTCATGGTGGTGCTCACCTACATATTTCGCAATCTCGTCCGCGACGCCAACCGGCGCATTCGCACTGCCATCGCCCGCATCAACGCGTTCCTGCAGGAGCACTTCAGCGGAATGGCCATCGTGCAGCTCTTCAACCGCGAGGACAAGTCGCGCCAGCAGTTTGAGGAGCTCAACCGCATCCACATGATGGCCTACAAGGACGCCATTGCCGCCTTTGCCGTGTTCCTGCCGGCCGTCGAATTCCTCAGCATCACGGGCGTCGCCTTGCTCTACTGGATCGGCGGCGTGCGAGTGATCGGCGGCACGATTGAAATCGGTGTTCTGATCGCGTTCATGATGTACGCCCAGCGCTTCTTCCGCCCCATTCAGGACCTGAGCGAAAAATTCAACATCCTGCAGACGGCCATGGCCGCTTCCGAACGCATCTTCAGGCTGTTGGACGAGCCGGTGACGATTGCGCCATCCGCGCAGCCTCCGGCCCTTCTTGCTCCTCGCGGAGAGATTGAGTTCCGCAACGTCTGGTTTGCTTATCATGGGGGAGCCGAGCCCAAGGACGAGGACTGGGTCCTGCGCGACGTTTCTTTCCGTGTCCTCCCGGGGCAGGCCCTGGCTCTCGTCGGCCACACCGGCGCGGGGAAGACCACCGTCATCCAGCTTCTGCTCCGGTTCTACGAAATCCAGCGCGGCCAGATTTTGCTGGATGGAGTGGACATCCGTTCGCTGGACTTGTATGGCCTGCGGCGTCTTTTCGGGATCGTGCTCCAGGATCCGTTTCTCTTTACCGGAACGCTCGAATCCAATGTCGCTCTCGGAACCGAGAGTATTGACCGCGCCGCCGCGGTGCGCGCGCTCCGGGAAGTCGGCCTGGGGCCGTTCTTGGATTCCCAGCCTCTTGGCGTGGAAACGCCCGTCTCTGAAAGGGGAGGCACGCTATCGGTCGGGCAGCGCCAGCTGGTGAGCTTCGCCCGCGCCCTGGCGCACAATCCAAAATTCCTGATCCTGGATGAAGCCACATCGAGCGTGGATACCAAGACCGAACTGATGATCCGGGAAGCCCTCGACCGCCTGTTGACCGGACGCACCTCCGTGGTCATCGCGCACCGTCTCAGCACCATCCAGCATTCCAACCGCATTCTCGTCTTTCACAAGGGGCGCTTGCGGGAACAAGGTTCGCATCAGGAGTTGCTTGCGCTTCGGGGCATTTACTACCGGCTGTATCAGCTCCAATATCAGGAGCAGGAGATGGCGCTGCCCTTGGCACCTCCGAACCCCGCCGGATTGTCGCATCCTCTCCCCGCAGATGATTGAACGGATGGAGGACATTGAAAACGGCCGCCGGCAGTGTTCCGCGACGGCACTTCTTCGCGTACTCTCGGTCGGCGGCCCACAGCCATGAGCGCTCCCACGATTTTGCTCTCCGCCGGCGAGGCTTCGAGCGATATGTATGCCGCGCGCCTGGCCGAGGCGCTGCGCCGCCGCACCGGGGCGCGCATCTTCGGCATGGGCGGGCCGCACATGGCGGAGGCCGGGGTCGAGCTGATCGCCGATTGCCGCGATATTTCGGTGGTTGGCATCGCGGAGGTGCTCCACAAGATTCCCGTGGTCTATCGCGTGCAGCGGCAGCTCGCCCGGGAAGCGTCGCGCCGTCGCGCCGCACTCGCTATCCTGGTGGATTCGCCGGGAACGCACCTGGGAGTCGCGAGGCGTCTGAAGCGCGAGGGCATCCCGGTGGGGTATTTTATCGGGCCGCAAGTATGGGCTTGGCGTCCGGGACGCGTTCGCGTCATCAAGCGCCTGGTGAACCGGATGGTGGTGATTTTCCCCTTCGAGGAGGAGATCTACCGTCGCGCCGGCATCCCCGTGAGTTTCGTTGGCCATCCACTTGTGGATGTCGTGCACTCCTCTATGACCCGCGCGGAATTTGTCGCCCTTCATGGGTTGGACGCCGCGCGGCCGATTGTGGCTATCCTGCCGGGCAGCCGGCCGAATGAAGTGGCCCAAAACTATCCGCGAATTATTGCAGCCTGTGCGGAACTGGCGCGCGACGCCGGGCCATCCGGAGGCAGCCAGTTTGTCCAGGCCGTGGCGCGTGGATTGGACGCGAGGCTCTTTGCCTCCCACGGAGGCAAGGAAGGGGTGGAGGTCAAGCGGGTGGAGGGAGTCACATACGACTTGCTGGCCGCGGCAGACTGCGCGATCGTCGCCAGCGGCACGGCCACGATTGAGGCGGCACTGCTGGGCACGCCCATGGTGGTGATCTATCGTGTGGCTCCGCTCACGGCCTCGATCCTTCGCCGGATGGTGCGAACGCCTTTCTTTGCCATGGCGAATCTCGTGGCGGGACGCCGCATCGTCCCTGAACTCATTCAGGACGATTTTGTGCCCTCGGCGGTTGCAGCGGAGGTCCGCCGGCTTCTTGGCTCGCCCGCCGCCGTGGCGGAAATGAAAGCGGCATTTGGCGAAGTCCGCGCCCGGCTCGGCGCAGGCGGGGCCATCGAACGCGCCGCGGACGTTTTTGCCGGGATGCTGGGAACGGCGCAGTGGGCAACTGCCGGGGCCAATCTGGTATCCTAAGATATCAGCAGGGAATTTTGCGGCGTGGGAGAGAAGGCCTTCTTGTTCAAAATTTGCCGACTGGCTGCCCCTCTGTTGTTCTTGCTGTTCGCCTCACGTCCCGCGCCCGCCCAGGCCCCACGCACATTTCCGTTCCGGGCGTCGCATTATAGCGTGGAAGCCATTGTGAATCCGGACCAGCAGACCATCACGGCGGAAGCCAAGGTGGACTTTGTGGCCCGGCAGATTGCCCGGACAGTGCTCGTGGAACTGCATCCGGATTTGCAGGTCAGCTCCGTCAAGACGGCCAGCGGAGAGTCCCTGACTTTCGGGCGCGACCCGCAGACTCCGCTGCTTCTGAGCGTGTCCCTTCCGGAGACGGCCACGCGCGGGCAACAGATCTCGTTGACTTTCGACTATAACGGCCCCGTCTCGAGCGAGGAGGATAGCCCGACCCCCGGAGTCCGCTTCGCCTCGGTGGACAAGACCTCGGCATATCTCCTGGTTCCGGCGCGGTGGTTCCCGCTGACGGACTATCCTGCGAACCGATACACCGCAACATTCAACATCATCGTTCCCAGCACATTTGTCGTAGTCGGCACGGGGAATGCGGATACGCCGGTCGTCCGCCCAGGCATCGGCAACGCGCCGGCCCAGGCATCCTACGTCTTCCACTGCGACCAGGCCGAGCCCTCCGGGTCGTTCGTGGCCGGGAGTTTGCAGCTCACTCCCGTGTCTGCGCAGGGATACAAGATCCCGGTCTATACACCGCCGGCGCAGGCTTCCACCGCGTCCGCCTACGGCAACGCTCTGGCTCAGATTCTCGACTACTTTTCCGATGCCTTCGGCCCGCTCCCTTCGCAGAAGGGCCAGCCGCCGAGCTTCACCGTGGCGCAGATGCCGGATGGATCGTTGAACGGTTTCTCCGCCCCCGGATTGCTGCTGATCAGCGCCCGCCAGTGGACGACACGCGCCAACAATCGTTTGCTCTCGCGCCTGGCGGCGGGACAATGGTGGGGAGGCCAGGTTCTGCCTGCCTCCGTCTCCGATGAGTGGGTCGCCGACAGCCTTGCCTACTATTCCGAGGCGATGTACGCGGAGCAGGCGGATGGCGTGGCTGGCGTGCGCAGAGTCCTTGAGGATTTCAGCGTCGGCGCGTTGATGTACGGGGATTCAGCCCCGATTTCCCAGGCCCAGCATTTGGGGGCCTATTCGGATTCCTACCGCTCTGTTGTGGGCGACAAGGGCGCGATGGTCTTTCACATGCTCCGAGCCGAGCTGGGCGACGACGCCTTCTCCAGCTTGCTTCGCGATTTCTACAAGCAGTTCGCCGGCAAGACGGCCTCGATTGGTGATCTGGAAAAGCTCGCGGAGGCGAAACTTCCGCCACCGAAGGCCGGAGAGCCGCCGGTGAACCTGGTGTCCTTTTTTTCGCAGTGGCTCGACTCGACAGGCATTCCCGAATTCACGCTGGATTACATTGTGTACCGCACGCCTAAGGGCTTTAAGACCATCGGCAAGATTCACCAGCCGCTCGACACCTTCCGGATGCCCGTCGAGATGGAAGTGGATACGGAGGGCAATCCGGAATACAAGAAAGTGCTAGTGAGCGGGCCGGCGTCGGAATTTGAAATTGACACTTTCGGCCGCCCGAAGCCGAATGGCATCATCATCGACCCGAACAACAATCTGCTGAAATCGAGCCCGCGCTTGCGCGTGCGCGCCACGATCGCCCGCGGCGAATCGCTGGCCGCCATCGGGAAATACTACGAAGCCATTCAGGAGTACCAGCACGCGCTCGAGGTCGGGCCCACCAACTCGCTGGCGCATTTCCGCATGGGCGAGGCCATGTTCTACCAGAAGAACTACCAGGCCGCCGCAAACGCCTTCCGCGCCGCGCTGGGAGGAAATCTCGATCCCAAGTGGGTCGAGGTCTGGAGCCATATTTACATCGGGAAAATTTACGACTTGCTGGGGCAGCGCGAGCGTGCCATCAACGAATACAGCCTGGCACAGCATACCCACGACGATACCGCCGGAGCGCAGGAAGAAGCCGCGGCGTACATGAAGGTGCCCTACAATCCGGCGGGGACTCCGCAGGCCGCTTCTTCCGCCTCTGCCGCACCGGCCGCCGCTCCCGCCGCGAATAGTGGCGCCTCGCAGGATAATCACCCGGTCCTCAAGCGGCGCACAGACAACAACTGAACGCTCCCGCCGGGTTTTGGGCGCTATTCGGCCGGGATGCGGCCGGACTGCATCTCCCGAAAAACCTCTTCGAAAGTTGCCCGGGTCTTGTCGTCAAACAGCACGAAGTAGATTTTTTCGAGCGACGTGGGGCCGTGCAAATGCCGCAGCGCCTCGCGAAGCATGATTTCGGCGCACTCAGGCACGGGAAAACCGGCGATGCCCGTGCCCACGGCGGGGAAGGCAATGGTTTTCAGGCCTTTCTGGGCGGCAATGCGCAGCGCAAGGGCTGTGGAGCTGCGCAGCGCGTGCGCCGAAGTCATTCCGCCGAGCTGCATGCTCGCCGCATGAATCACGTGGCGCGTTTTCAGGTCCCCTCCAGAGGTGATGGCCGCGCCACCGACGGGGATCGTGCCAATTTCATCGCACTCGACCTGAATGCGCGGGCCGCCCTTGCGGCGAATCGCGCCGGCCACGCCTCCGCCGAGCTGCAGGTCGTTGTTGGCAGCGTTCACGATCGCATCGGTATCCATCTCGGTCAGGTCGCCCTGGCGGATTTCAATTCGATCAGCTGTGTTCATGCCCGGGATGGTTCCTCTTCAGAGTTTCGCGATGCCGCTTTCGTCGAATCCCAGTACCACGTGTCCTCCGGCGAGAATCACCGGCCGGCGAATCAGGTTCGGCTCGGCAGCCATCAGGCGGATGGCTTCGGCGCGCGGCGGGGGATTCTGCTTCATTTTCCTGCGCCGGTAGAGCTCATTACGCGGGTTCAGAAACTCCCGGTAATCGCGTTTGCCGATTAATTTTTCGAGTTCCGCGGTCGTCAGACGCTCTTTCGCAAGATCGCGAAAATTCAGTTCGAATCCACGCTCTTCCATGAACTTCCGCGCCTTACGACAAGTGGTGCAGGCGGGCTTGTGCAGGAACTTCGCTCTTTTCCCCGGGCGTTTTCGCGAGCTGGATTGCGCTGCGGAGTTGCTGGAGGGTGCGGTCATCGTGGCTCTCCCGTCATGCGATATGCCCTGTCTGAATTTTCCGCTCCGGTGCGCGGGCGGTTCCCGAGCTGGCCCATGGGGTACTGAGGTTGCCGTCAGTGTCCTCGAAAGTTCGGCGGGCGCTCTTCGAAAAATGCCGCCAGGCCCTCGGCGCAGTCCTCTGAAAGGAAGCAATGGACCTGCAAACGGTTCTCTTCATCGAGGGCCTGCTCGAGTTCGTTGTGGGCCTCGCCGATCATCGTTCGCTTCACATCGCGGTAGGCGAGAGGCGGACCTGCCGCCATTCGCTGCGCAAACTCCTGTGCGGCGAGACCAAATTCCTCGGCCGGGCACACACGGCATACGATTCCGATCCGGCATGCCTCCGCCGCGGACAGCCACTCCGCGGTGTAGAACATCTCCGACGCTCGCGCCAGGCCGACCAGTCGCGGCAGGAAGAAAGTGGCCCCGAAATCGGGATACAGCCCGACTTGCCCGAAAGACTGGGTAAAGCTGGCTTGTTCCGAGGCAATTCGCAGATCGCAGGCCAGCGCCAGGCTCATTCCTCCGCCTGCGGCAGGCCCATTGACCGCCGCAATCACTGGCTTTGGCATGCCTGCGATCGCCAGGCACATCTCCTTGCCCAGTTTGAGCAGTTCCTGCAGATCCTGAACCGACTTGCGCGAGCGCGCGTTGCGGATGTAATCGAGATCGCCTCCGGCACAGAAGCCTCGCCCCGCTCCGGTAATGACCACAGCCCGCACCGTCCTCTCCTCTCCGGCGCGCAACAGGCCGTGGACCAGAGCGCGCGCCATGTCCGGATTGAACGCGTTCAGTTTCTCGGGGCGGTTCAATCGCAAGGTGACAACTGCGCCGTTCCGTTCCTCCAACACCAATGGAGCTGCCGCTTCCTGCGTGGTTCCCATGGGCGAAACGCTCCTCCTCCGGGGCTGCTTTCCGCGCGGCCTAATCCTTGGGACTTTTCAGCAGCGCCGCCAACTTCTTGAAATAGCGCTTCTTCACCCCAAGGCTGGCGCCCGTGTTCTGCCCGCTCGTCGAGGGCAGCACGAACACAAGCGCGCCGTAAAGCCGCTCTTTCTGCAATCCCAGTTTGCAGGGGCGCCCGGTAAACCTTTCGCAGACCATCTTGCCGTGGAAGGCAATGATGCGCGGGCGGATATCCTCGAGTTTCTGGGCCAGCAGGACGCGCCCTTCGGCAAACTCCCGGCGTTCGATTTCCTCGACTCCCCGCGTTGGGCGCTTTACTAGGTCGGTCATGCCGATGCCGAACTCGATGATGCGGCGATCGTCCTCGTACCTGATTGGTTCGGGAATCACGCCGGATTCATAGAGGAGGGTCCAGAATGGATTGTTGCTGCCGGCATAGTAGTGGCCGACGCGTGCCGAACGTTCCCCCGGGTTTGCCCCAATCAGGACCAGTTTCATGCCCTTGCGGAGATAATCGGGCAGGGTTCGCATGGATATCCTCTGAGAATCCTTGAGCATCGCGCCCCGTGCGCGACGTTGTGCTCGATCGTGCTCTTTACTGCACCGCAGGCGGCGGTCCGACCGGCAAACCCCCGAGCGGGTCGTCCATCCGAGGCTATGATAATACACATCGGCGGGGACATCTCCAAAGCTGTGCTACCATCGTGTTGGGAAGAAGAGCCATGAACGCCCCCAAACTGGAACCCCGACGGGCCTTCTCGCCTCAGACTCTGGCGGACGACGAACCTGCCCTGGTAGCCGCTGCAAAGGCTGGAAACGTCGCCCCGTTTGAGACGCTGGTCAACCGCTACGAGCGCAAGATTTTCCGCCTTACCCAGAACATCACCCAAAACCGCGAGGATGCCGAGGACGCCATGCAGGAGGCATTCCTCAAGGCGTATGAGCACCTAGGCGATTTTCAGGGAAACTCGCGGTTTTATACCTGGCTGGTCCGCATCGCCGTCAATCAGGCGCTGATGAAGCTCCGCAAACGGCGGCCCGGCGTAGTCTCGCTCGACCAGGAGATGGGAACCGATGAGGAGGCCATCCCGCGGGAAGTGGAGGATTGGGGCCCCTCCCCCGAACAGCGCTACGCGCAGACGGAACTCGGCGAGATTCTGGCCAAAGCCATCGGCGAACTCGATCCGCCTTTTCGAATCGTTTTCCAGCTTCGGGATATCGAAGAATTATCCACCGAGGAGACGGCCGATGTTCTCGGACTTTCCGTTCCAGCGGTGAAATCGCGGCTGCTGCGGGCGCGCCTCAAGCTGCGCCAGCATTTGAACCGCTACTTTCGGCGAGGGGTGCATTCGTGAAATGCAAGGACATCCTTAAGGAGCTGGCGGATTACCTGGACGAAGCGCTTGACCCAGACCTGCGCGCTTCCATTGAACACCATCTCGGAAAATGCGTGGACTGCCGGGTGGTGGTGGACACCACGCGGCAAACTATCCAGATCTTCTGTAATTCGGAGCCTGCGCCGCTTCCGCCGAGCACCCGCCAGCGCCTGCACGACGCGCTGACCAGGAAGCTTGGCCGCGTTCACAGCTAGGCCCCGCGCCGCTCCGCGGAAGTCCCCTCCTCGCGCCACATCGGAATTTCCCTTCCCAAGCCTCGCTCGCGGGCCAGTTCGTAAACGCGCCCTCCCACGACAATGTCCTCGATGGCGATGCCGTTTGACTTGAACAGTGTGATTTGGTCCCGGCTGGCGCGTCCGGGAGTCTTGCCGGCAACAATGCTGGCTAAATCGAGCACCCGTGCCCACTGCGTCGCGTCGTCTCCGAATACCTGGAGCAGATCGCCGGATTCCCGGCGGGATTGTTCGGGGGAATCCGCGGCAATAAGGCCCGCGCGCCGAACCGTCTCCGCATCAATCTCCCGCTTTTGAGGCACGTTGATGCCGATGGCATTGATGTGCACGCCTGGCGCAAGCCACCGCCCCTCAACCACCGGGGCCGCCGCCGTGGTCGCGGCAGCCAGGATGTCCGCGCCCCGCACGGCTTCTTCCGCCGAGGAAACCGCTGTGACCGGCACGCCGATGCGCTCGGACATCTCAGAAACGAATTGCGCGCGCCGCTGCGGGTCGCGTCCGTAGGCGCGCACACGCTCCAGCTTGCGCACATGAGCAATGGCCTCGAGCTGGGTCCGCGCCTGTGAGCCCGTGCCGATAATGCCAGCGGTTCTGGCATCCTGGCGGGCCAGAACGCGCGTCGCTACCCCGCTTGCGGCCCCCGTGCGCACCTGTCCGAGGTAGTCCGCTTCGATCAGGGCGACCAGCTCTCCGGATTCTGCGGCAAACAGGGGAACTACGAAGCGCGCCTGATGGCCAGAAATCGTGTAAATCTTCAGGCCCAGATAACCGCCTGCGGGATCAGACGCCGCCATGTAGTTCAGCACCGTCTTGCCCGGCACGAACAGTCGCTGGCGCGAATGGCAGGTTGCTGAGCCTTCCGCCAGACGGCGAAACGAAGTCTCCACCCAATCCAGGGCAAGCGGCATGGTCAAGACGGATTTCACGTCCGCTTCCGATAGCAAGAGAGCCATGGGAACACCTCCTTGCAAGCCAAAGCGCAGGATAAGAGATCAGAAATTGATACGGTAGCGAAGGACGCGCGTTTCCGGAGTATCCAGCACGAGAAGCTCCTTTCGCGGGCTCACTGCCAGCGGCGGCGGCAGGCGGCTTCCCTGGCCGAGTTCGGGAGCGAGGTCCAGATCCACTTTGGGCTTTCCGTCCGGCGAGAAAATATGCAACTGGCGGCCGTCGGCGTCCATCGCGAAGATGTAGGCATTCCACACCGCAAACTCGCTGCTCAGGCGGCGATCTACGCCATTCCCACCGGCGTCCGTTTCAGAAAGATACTGCCCATCGCCGTTGAATCGAACGATGCGATTGCTTGACTGATCGGCGAGGTAGATGTCGCCGATTGGGCTGCCCGCCATCGCTGTGGCATGAAACTCAGCACCTGCGACGCTGGTGGCAGGTTGCCAGGCCCGGAGCAGCCGCCAGCGCGGGGTGTAGGTGAAGATTCTGCGACCATCCGCGTCGAAGATATGGATGAGTCCGCTGTCGTCAACCGAGATGCCGAGACTCTGCTCGGCGCGCGGGCGAGTTCTCAGGCGCAGGGTGCGCAGCCGGTCGCCATTCGGCAGATAAATAGAGGCCATCCCGCGGCTTGAATCGGTCACATAGATTGCTCCGCCGCTATCCACGGCGATTGAATCCGGCTGCTTCAGAATCGGGTCTTGAAAGGAGAGCAGCGGCGTGCCGCGCGGATCGAATTTGTGGATGAACAGACTGCCTCCGTCCGCAATGTAGATGTTGCCCACTCCGTCGGCGGCGATGCAGACGGGGTGGTCCAGTTCACCTGGCGCATCGCCCTTCATGCCCCACGCGCCGGCGAATTGTAACGGCGGCGGCGGGGGCTGCGCCTGAGCATGCGTGTCCGCTCGCGAGCAACCTCCCAGCGCCGAGGCCAGCGCCACGGCCGCCAGTGCAGCGGCAAGCCATTTCAGGCAATGTACCCGCGCCCGGAGCGCGGGAATGGATTCGCGCTCACGCATGTTAGTTCCGGAGGGATTGCTCCTCGGTTGTCTTTTCTCGTTTCACGATTGTTTCGTGCATAAAGTAGAGGCGCGGCTCGGCGGCTTCCTGGCTCAAATCCGAAAATTCGAAGGCGACTTCGTTTCCTGCCGGTCCGGATGGCGTGATTTTTACGGGCAGCTTTCCGCAAACATTGCTATCCACATACGCGGTTTCGTAGCGGTGCTTCTTCGCGCTCCAGGTGAAGACGCGCAGGGCGGTGAAGTCGCACGGCTGTCCTTCCGGGCCATGCGTGCCGACCACAAGATACTGTGGCATGGAGCCGTTGGACGGATCGGGGACCCGGTTCAATGCATACCACGCCACAATGCGCATCCCGGCCGCGCTGGCGTAATCCGGAAGCGGTGAAGGTACATCGAGATCAATGAATCGCCCCAGGACCCAGCCGGAGAGCGTGACATGATTGGGCAGTTCAGCACGGGCCAGCCACCAATCCTCCCGCTGCGGCGTGGACGGCTCTGCTCCGGGCGAGCCTGATGGAGATGAGGCCGGTGCCGGGACTTCAGCTGTCTGGCGCTCATAGAGCTCCACGGGCACGCCTTTGGAGAGCTGCCGAATGCGCGGCGCGTCACGACGTGGATCCACATGCAGATTGCTGAGCACACGGGTATAGCCCCGCGCTTCGACCGGAAGGCCGGCAGTCATGTATGCAAGATCTTTCGTCTTCTGCCAGTAATCCGCGGATAGCAGGTTTGTCTCCGAGGTCCAGCCAGTCGCTCCCGCGGCCGTGCGCACCTCGGCCTGGTCTGGAACGCGCGCGAGGATCTCGACGCGATCGCCATAATCCACCGTGACGACCGGCTGTCGGATTGCCGCGGGCGTGCTCCAGAGGATCACTTGGCGGTTGGCCACATAGGCCACCCCGAGCGGACGGCTGGGGTGGCGAAAATGCAGGTAGGCAACTACGAAAATCACCAGAACCAACGCAAAGCCCAGCAGCAGTTTTCGCATCTCGGTCCATCCGGCCGGCTGGATTCTCCGGACCCGCACGAGAAACCACTTCGCGCCCAGAGAGAAGTTTACACCACCCCGCGCGAACGCCCTTCGCCGGCAATCGGAAAAGAATGTCTCCTGTGTCGGAAATGGAGCGGTCCTGCCCGCATGCTGCTACAATGCCACACGTTCACTGGGACCGCGCTATCCCGGCGGGTCTGGAGAGTAATGACCATGCGAGGCTTGGAGAAGCTGAAGCCGCTGGCGCTGTTGCTCTTGCGCTTGGCCGCCGGATTCATCTTCGTTCATTATGGCTATCCCAAGCTGCTGACCCACCCGCGAGATAGCGTGCAGTGGTTCGTTCAACATGGCTTTCCCGGCTATTTCGCCTTTGTTTCAGGGGTGTTCGAACTCTTCGGCGGGCTGCTGCTGATCGCCGGGTTGTTCACGCGGATCGCGGGCCTGCTGCTGGCGGGGGAGATGGGTGTGGCGTTGTGGAAGATCCACCACATCTTGGCGGATCCTCTGGCTGTGCAGAATTACCAGTTTCCGCTGATGATGGCGGTGAGCGCCTTCGCGCTTGCTTCGCTGGGGGCGGGGGCCATTTCCTTTGACCACATCCTCTTTGGCGAAGGGCGCAAGTCTCCCGTGAAGGCCAAGAACAAGGCCTGATCCGCCGCCCGTCAAGCGGAAGGAGTGTGTGGCGCGGCGTCCGGTGGGGCGCTGGCATGCGCCGGCAAAGGCGCCAGCGGCATCACCAGCCACGCCACGAAGTAGCCAAGAAAAGCGGGTACGAGCGGCAGGGGCATAAACACCAGCAAGACCCAGATGAGCCGCACGAGAGTCGAATCAATCTCGAAATACTCGGCAATCCCGCCACATACTCCCGCGATTTTGGAATCCACCGAGGAGCGCATCAAGCGCCGGGCGGCGCGTGCCGGGCCGGCCGGCGCGGCGTGCTGTCTGGCTCCGCAGAAGTAACAAAAATTCGAATAATCGGCGATTTCCCGCTGGCAGTTTCCGCAAGTCATGATTGCATCCTCCTTCGCAGGAAGTGTGCCCGCCCCCGGAATGGATTACGCATCCTGCGCGGCAAAAGTTCCGCGCCGGAACTCAGAACGCCGCGAGGGAGCGCGCGGCGCGAATGATGTCCCGTGACTGGGGAAGAATGGCGTCTTCGAGCCTGGGGCTGTAGCCGCAGAAGGCATCGATGGCGGCCACGCGCCGCACGGGCGCGTCGAGTTGATCGAAGAGTTCGTCGGCGATGCGCGCGGCAATCTCCGCCCCGTATCCCCATGAGCGCCAGTCTTCGTATGCGACCAGAACCCGGTTGGTTTTCGAGACGCTGGCGGCGATGGCCTCCCAGTCATAGGGGCTGAGCGAGCGCAGATCAATGATTTCGGCGGATATCCCCTCGCGCTCCAGCTCCGTGGCAGCGATTTCCGCGCGATGGACGACGGCGCCATAGGTGATGATACTCAGGTCCTTCCCTTCGCGCACGACGCGCGCCTTGCCGAAGGGGATGGTGAAATCCGCTCCGGGGTACTGCGAGCGGTTATAGGGCTGGCGATAGAGATGCTTGTGTTCGAGGAACAGCACAGGGTCATCCGCGCGCAGAGCCGTTCGCAGGAGGCCGCCCAGATCGAGAGCAGTCGAAGGCATCACCACCCGCAGCCCGGGGACGTGCGTGAACACCACTTCGCCTGATTGGCTGTGATAAATGCCTCCGCCATGCAGGTAGCCGCCAATCGCCGCGCGCACAATGACGGGCGCTTTGAAATGGCCCGCGGAGCGCCAGCGAAGGTTGGCCAGTTCGTTGCGCAACTGCATCATGGCGGTCCAGATGTAATCGAAGAACTGAATTTCCACGACGGGTTTCATCCCGCGGGACGCCATGCCTATCGCCCGGCCCACGATGGCCGCTTCGGCAATCGGGGCATTGAAGACGCGCTTGCCGCCAAAGCGTCGCTGCAATCCGGCGGTCGCCTTGAAGACGCCCCCTTTCCCCTTCACGCTGGGGAGCGATTCCTCGCGGGTGCAGTCCGCGACATCCTCTCCGAAGACGACAATGCGTTCGTCCCGGACCATTTCGTCCGCGAGGGTTGCGGAAACCATCTCGACCATGGTCATCACGGGGCCGGAGGGGGCCGGGGCGGCTTCGAAGGGCTTTCCGGCCGGATCAATGTCCGAAGAGTAGATGGCGGCATGGAGAGAATCGGGCGAAGGCGTCTCCGCGGCCAGGGCACGGTCGGTGGCGCTGAGGATTTCCTGGTCGACCTCCGCCTCGATTGCCTCGAGTTCGCTCTCCTCAAGAATTCCCTCGCGCACGAGAAACAGCCCGAATTTCGAGAGGGGGTCGCGGCGCGCCTCCGCCTCCCGCTCTTCGGGCAGCTTGTAGAGCTTTTCGTCGTCGGAGAGGGAATGAGAATAGGGGCGCGTGGTGTGCGCATGGATCAGGGCCGGCCCGCGGCGCGACCGGCAGTGGTTTGTGGCGCGGCCTAAGGCGGCGTAGCTTTCAAGCAAGCTGGTGCCATCGCACTCCTCGACCAGAAGATGCGGCACGCTTCCAAAAATCCTGGAGATGCTGCCGCCGGCGGTTTGCGCTTCGATGGGCACGGAAATCGCGTATCCGTTGTCCTCCACCAGGAACAGCACTGGAGCACGCCGCAGCGACGCCGCATTCAGTGCCTCGAAGAATTCACCCTCACTTGTTGAACCATCGCCGCCGGAAACGAGCACAATTTCGTCGCGGTGGCAGTTCACCGAGTCGCCCAGCGGAGCTTTGCGCGCCTGGGTGAGAGCGTTCGGATGATCCTGATAGTAGAGCGAGGCCTCCGCCGCGCCCACGGCGTGCAGCCATTGCATCCCGGTCGAGGAAGCGCTGGGGACGATATTCAAGCGGCGGCTGCCCCAATGCGACGGCATTTGCCGTCCGCCCGAGGAGGGATCTTCCGCCGCGCCCACGGCTTGCAACAGCATGTCGTAGGCCGTGACTCCGAGCATTAGAGCCAGGGTGCGGTCCCGGTAGTAGGGAAAGAACCAGTCATAGCCGGGTTTTAGAATGAGGCCGGCGGCCGCCTGCACCGCTTCGTGCCCCGCACAGCTGATTTGGAAGAAAATCTTGTTCTGTCGCTTAAGTTGAATCTCGCGATCGTCCAAACGCCGGGACAAGAACATCGTCCGGTAGACGCGTACAAGCGTCTCGCGGTCCAAGCCGAGATACTTCGAGGCATCGAAATTCGCAGTCTTGGTTCGCGCCTGAGTGGCCATTCGCTTAGCCTCCGACGGGGCGGTGGGCAGGCATTGTTGATTGCGTCCCATTATAGCCTCAAGGCAGCAGGGGATGGCAACACAGGACCGGCACAACTCGGCAACCTCTGGTCATTGGGGAATTTTCCGGAAGAATGCAAAGCAGGGGAATCCGCTTTTTGGAAGGAAAGGGAATTCAGAACAGGCCGGGCAGCTTGAGGCCCATCACGCCGGGCATCCCCCCGGTGAGGTCGGTGACCTGCTTGGAGAGTTCCTCGTCCACGCGCCGCGTGGCCTCGTTCACGGCAGCCAGGATGAGCTCCTGGAGCATCTCCTGGTCCTTGCTTTTGAAAATTTCCGGCTCGATCCGCACTTCGGTGAGTTGTTTCTGGCCGTTCATTTTCACGGCCACCATTCCGCCACCTGCGGAGGCCTCGACGGAGATTTCACCAATGCGCTTTTCCAGCTTTTCCTGAACCTGCCGGAATTGCGCGAGCATTTGTTGCAGCGCTTTTACTTCCATGCTCTATTCCTCGCCGGGGCGCTTGATCTCGGAAATCTGGCCGCCGAACTTTTCGAGCATCGCCCGAACGATCGGATCTTCCTCGAACCTGGCCCGCAACTCCGGCCCGCGCGCATTTCCCCCGCGAGCCGACTCCAGTTTAACACAGACGCGGAGAGGCATGCCGGTCACTTGTTGCAGGACTGTGCGCAAACGTTCCATTGGGTCGCGCGCTTGCAGCATTTCGGCAAGCGTACGGCTGTCGCTCGGGAAAAAGAGCCGCAATTCGTTCGCATCCATCTCCCAGCGCGTCGCGCGCTCGACCATGGACCACAAAAACTTCTGCCCGCGGATGGCGGACTTGATTGCATCCACTTGCGCCGAGGCCGCGCCCGTCGAATGGGCCTCGGCGGCGCGTGCGAGGGTGTGCGGCGCCGATGCGGGGAGCGAGCGATCCGTTGACGGGAGCGAAGAAGGCGCAGGAGGCGCAGACGTCGCGGAGGCAGATGGTGCCGGTTCGCTGGCCGGCGCCATGCGCACGGCGGCTCCCGTCGAGGATGTGCTGAAAGGCGGCGGAGAGGCGGTGCGGACCGGCACGGATGGCGGCGCAGCCTGATTTCCCGCGGCGGCAGGCCGCCGAGTCTCACCGCGCAGTTGCGCGAGCGCCTCCTCCAGCGGCGCAAGCCGCCGCGCGTTGATGAGCTTCAGCAGGCCAAGTTCGAGATGAAGGCGCGGATCCGGTTTGCGCCGGAGGTCATCGTCCGTCGCGAGGAGGATGTGAAAAAAGCGCGTCAGATCCTCTTCGCTGAACCGCGCAGCCTGCCCGGCCAGGCGCGGGCGCTCCTCTGCGGGAGCGGCCACCAGTTCGGAATCCGCATTGCATACCCGGACCACGAGCAGGTTCCGAAAATGGCGAATGGCCTCCCGGCAGAAATGCTGGAGATTCTGTCCATCGCCGATGAGCTTGTGAACCAGCGCCAGGGCGCGTTCAGCAGACTGCTCCTCCACGGCGGCCACCAGTTCGTCCAGCACGCTTTCGGCGACGACGCCCAGCAGTTCGCGCACCTGCGCGTCCGTGATGGTCTCTCCGCCATAGGCGATGGCTTGTTCGAGCAGGGAGAGGCCGTCGCGCAGGCTGCCTTCGGCGGCCCGCGCGAGCACTGCTACGGCGCCGGGCTCAATCGTGAGTTGCTCGGCATTGGCGATGCGTTCGATTTCCCCGGCGATTTCCTGGAACGTGAGGGCGCGAAATTGAAAGAGCTGTGCGCGAGACTTGATGGTCTCTACCAGGTCCTCGGCGCGGGTGGTGGCCAGAATGAAGACGACCCGCTCCGGAGGCTCCTCGAGTGTTTTCAGCAGGGCGTTCGACGCCTCATCGGTCAACTGGTGCGCTTCGTCGAGGATGACCACTTTGTAGCGGCTGGAGGCGGGCGCGTAGCGGACCATCTCGCGCAATTCGCGGATCTGGTCAATGCCGCGATTCGAGGCCGCGTCAATTTCGAGAACGTCCAGCGAAGAGCCGGCCGAAATCTCCCTGCAGGAATCGCAGGTGTTGTCAGGAGTGGCGGTGGGCCCGCTGGCGCAGTTCAGGGCCTTGGCCAGGATGCGCGCGGCAGTCGTTTTGCCCACGCCGCGGACTCCCGAAAAGATGTAGGCATGGGCGACACGGTTCGAGGTGATGGCGTTGGCAAGAGTTCGGGTGACGTGCTGCTGCCCGACGATTTCCGCAAAGGTCTGCGGGCGATATTTCCGCGCGATGACTTTGTAGGTCATGGAGTGAACCGTGCGCCCGCCACCTGCCCGGCAATCCGATGCCAGGATGAGAGGAACTTCGGGTACTCCGCGGCACACGAAACTGGCCCGCTACCGTTGCTCCCTTCCGGGCCTGGCGGGGTTCGCGGGGAATCGTTGCACAGAGCCCGAAGTTCCACCGAACGGCTGCCGCGCTGCATGTGATCGCGCGACACAGCCGATTGCCGGAGTCTAGCACAGCGGATTGCGTCGCGAAAGTAAGGCGGCCATAAGACGCCGGCGCGGACAGCAGCAGAGCGTACTGTGCGGCGCGAAACGAACGGTTGGCCTCTTGCGCCGCGACGACGGGAACCGTAGTCTGAGGGCGGCATGCATGACCCATTCATTGTCCTCGGCGCGATTTGGTACCTCGCATTTCTTTTTTCGACGGTCTGCCACGAGGGTGCTCATGCCCTTGTGGCCAAGGTCGGCGGAGATTTCACCGCCTTCCATAGCGGGCAGGCTAGCCTCAATCCGCTGCCGCACATTCGCCGGGAGCCTTTTGGAACCGTAGTGGTTCCGTTGCTCACCTATCTTGTTCCTCCCCATTGGATGATCGGCTGGGCCAGCGCTCCGTACGACCCGCTTTGGCAGCAGCGCCATCCGCGGCGGTCCGCGTGGATGGCGCTGGCCGGTCCGGCGGCGAATTTTGTCCTGGTGGCGATTTCTGGCTTGGCAATACGAATGGGGATCGCGATGGGAGTCTTTCGAATTCCCGTGGAGGCCGGCTTCACACGCATCACCGAGGCTTCCTCTCCGGGGGGCGGGGGATTCGCGGCCATCTTCCTGAGTATTCTCTTTGTCCTGAACGTGCTTCTTGGGACGTTCAATCTCCTGCCGGTTCCTCCACTGGATGGACATAACGGCATCATGGTGCTGATGAGCGAGCAGACTGCGCTGCGGTATTTGGCGTGGACTCGAAATCACGGGCTCGGATTTGCAGGGCTGATTTTGGCCTGGGTCCTTTACGGGAAAATCTTTGGGTTCATCTTCCGATTTTTCCTCGCCGTTCTTTATCCCGGCTATTACTGACAATCGACGTCTTCCTGGGGGAGTGTTCTGTTCCAAAGACGCACATTGGCGACAGAAGGGACACCCGCTTGATCACTCCATCGGCGACGGGAACCGCAAGTGCTCTAGTTTGGCGGCCCTGAGCAGGCAAGCGCCCTGCGACAATGGCAACCCATCTGCAACAACTCTGGCGGGAGGCACTCTCGTGGATTTCGCCGGTCGCCGCAGCCAAAATGTTTACGACGTGGAAGTTTCCGGCTGGGACGCACTGGGAGAATTTTTTACCGAAAAGACTGTCCTGATGTGGAACGGGGAAGGAGTGAAGGAAATCACCGTGGGTCGCAGTTTGAAAGAGGGCTGCCTGGTGTTTGTGCGGTTGCTACGGCCGCTTTCAGGGGAAGAGAACTATCCGGTGGCTTGCCGGGCCGTCAATGTCATGAAAACCACTGCGGCGGGCCGCACCATCGCTCGCCTGACGCAATTTCGGCCACAGGCCCTGTTCAAGAATCGAGCGTCGAGCAAGAACAAGCCGCCGGCCCGAACCGATCCGCCGGGCCTGTAACCTTCATGCTGATGGCCCAGGCGGCCTGGAATAGTTCGACGAGGCAACGGGACGAACTGTTCCGCTTTAAGACTGCGGTTCCAGGTTGGAACGGGCTGCGTTTCACATGATGGCAAGCGATCGCGCGAACATTCTCCGCAACTGTTCGACTGCTCACTGGTTTGCACGCCAACACACACAAATCAGAAGTGTTAAGGGCGAATGACGTAGTTCGTGGCTGGATTATTAGCGTTACGAAATTCGCAATGTCTCTGGCAAGCGTCGTGCCTGCAAGGGTTTCGATGGGGGCGCTTGTGGAACCGGCCGACGTCGGAGCAGTTCGCAAAAATCTTTCGATCTGCGTGCTCGATGACGATCCCGATCAAGTAGAGGTTGTCACAGCCCGGCTGGAGGCAGACGGCTATTCGGCCGTTGGGACGACGAATCCTGAAGATGCCCTGAAGAAAGTGCAACTGGGTACCTGCCGTGTGGTTCTGGCGGATGTGAAGATGCCCGCCATGGACGGCCTGGCCTTTCTTGAGAACGCGCTGCGTTGCGACCCCGGGACGTATGTCTTGCTGGTGACAGGATATTACTCCGTGGATTCTGCGATTGATGCGATCAAGCGCGGCGCCTATGACTACCTTTGCAAGCCCCTGAACTTTCAGCGCCTGGAAAAGTCTATGGACGACCTGGCGGAGCTATTTTCGCAACGGCTCGAGGTGCGCGATCTGGAGGAGAGGTTGCTCCCAAACCTTCAGTTCCAGGGAATAGTGGGGAAAAGTCCGGCGATGCTGGATGTGTTGGACCTGGTCAAGAAGGTATCGCGGCACTATGCCAACGTGCTGATTACGGGGCCGACAGGAGCGGGGAAGGAGCTTGTGGCCCGCGCTCTGCACCAGCTCAGCCCGGTTTCAAAGGAGCGCTTTGCGATCTGCAACTGTTCGGCTCTTGTGGATACGCTGCTGGAGAGCCAATTGTTCGGCCACATCCGCGGATCTTTTACGGGCGCGACGGATACACGGCCCGGGCTCTTCGAATTCGCCAATGGTGGCACGGTTTTTCTGGATGAAGTCGCCGAAATGTCCCTCGGAATGCAGGCCAAGCTGCTCCGTGTCATCGAAAACCGTGAGATTCAGCGGGTTGGGTCGCCGGAGGTCCGGAAGGTCGACGTGCGGCTGATTGCCGCGACCAATCGTGATCTTCGTGCCGAGGTTCTGGCCGGGCGTTTTCGGGAGGATCTGTTCTACCGTCTGAGCAGCATCGAAATCCGGGTCCCAAGCCTTTCACAACGGCCAGAGGACATCCCCATCCTGGTGCAGCATTTTCTGAAAAAGTATGGGGCGGCTTACGGAAAGCCATTTCAGGGTCTGACGCGCCGGGCGCAGATCGCGCTGCTACAGCACGACTGGCCCGGCAACGTTCGCGAACTCTCCAACGCAATTTCCAGCGCGGCCATCACCGCCAGTGCTGACTTCCTGGACGTCGGAGACCTGCCCGAGAGCCTGCAAAGGCCCCGCCGGCGGGCTCTTGCGCCCGGAGAAAGCTGGCAGCCTGTGCCGCTCGACGAGGTGCGCCAGATGCACATCCAGCGCGTTCTGGAGATGTGCAACGGCAATCGCGTGCGCGCCGCGCAAATGCTCGGCATCGGCCGCACCAGTCTGTACCGCTTCCTCAAGCGAAAAGGCCGCCGCGAGCCCGCAGTCAACGAACGCCTCTGATGGGCGAGGCGCTTGTGGCATGCGAGCCCTCTCCGCTTCCTTCCGTTTCCTGGGCAAGCGGATTGCGGGCCGCCCGGAATGGCGCGGACCTGAAGATTCGGCTAGGACCGCTGCTTACCGCGCCGGTACGTAGGCGACGTTGTGCAGCAGGGATGCCGGAAGCGACACGGTCGAGTCCATGCGCACCAGCATGCCGGTCCGGGCAGGCAGCTCAACGTCCTTGCCCTTTTTCGCCGCAATATACGCGCCGCTGCCCACCAGCCCGATCATCGTGCCGCGGAGGAGACGGCTGAAGACCAACCCGGCCGTTGAGCCCGCAGCGGTGCCGACCCCGACATCAACGATGTCGCTCTTCACGTCCTGATTCTCTTGCACCATCTCGCCCTCGACCGTTTTCAGGTCCTTCCGCTGCTTGCCATCCGTGTCGGCGCTGGAGATGGAGACGATGCTCATCCTGGCCGGGAAGAGGCGGCTTTCCACTTCAATGGAATCGAAGATCAGATTCATCGAAGCCCCCCCGCGAAACATGGAGAAAAGTTTGGGGCGGGTAATTCCGGTCACCCGTCCGTGGACGAGGGCGCCAGCGGGAAGAATCTGGGTGCTGCCGCTGAACACCGGCTCAGCCACGACGGCTGTGAAGGGATCTCCTTCGTGCGCGACCTGGCTGCTCAGGCCGTTCAGCAGGGTGAGGCGTACCTGGGTTCCGGGGATAAGTTGGTTGGACTGGGCGTGAACGGCGGGAGTGGCCAGCAGGATGCACGCTGCCGCTACGCAAAGGGCCACGGCAAACTTCATGGGGTTCCTCCTGAGTTTCCAAGCTCCGGGGAAGCGGGATGCCTCCACCGGAGGCGGACCCCGGCCGATTGAACAGAGTTCAGCCGGACGCGAGGTGAAATGGGGGAGAAACGTCTCCAGGCATGCCTGAGCAGTTTCTCCCAGGCCCCCTGGCGTGGGGGCTCCGCTGGCGCAGCGGGCCGGGCGCGGAGGACGCGCCCACGGCAACGATACATCAGATGAGGAGGCGATTGCTTCAAAAATCCAATCGGTTGGCGAGAAAGTTTCCCCCTGTGCACGAGAGGCGGCCTGCATCCATCGCATGGCGTGTTCGTGCGCAGTCTACTTTGGCGCTTGCGCCATGTGCGCCAAGGATGCTTTCTCGGCGCGCCGGCCGGCAAGGACGCCGTGGAGAGTATTGCAGAAGAACAGCAGCACCGCCGCCACGTTCGCGGCACCTGCCCAGCGATATACGGGGAGAGAACCCGCCAGATCGCCCGCCACTCTCGCCGCCAGCGACAATTGCAGCAGCAAGACGTGCGCGTAAAACGAGCGGCGGAAGGTCAGTGGCCTTCCCGTCACCGCGGGAAACACGATCGGCGCATGCGCGAAGATCATCGAGAAGACAAAGCCGAGAAAGATGCTGTGCAGCGAAGCGTCATACACCAGATAGACAGGGCTCCCCGCCTTTTCGAGAAGAGTTGCAAACAACCAGATCAGCCCGCCGATTCCAAGCCAGACGTACCCGGCTATCAGCGACACCGCAATGAACCGCGGCAATCCCTCCCGGCGAATCGTGGTGCGGGCAATGTCGTAGCGCGCGAGCCAGAGGGCGAATCCCACCATGCCCAGTCCTGCCATGCGGTTCCCATCGAGCGGAACGACGGATGAGCCAATCAGTCCAACCAGGAAAAGCGCCAGCGCTGCCGCGAACAGAATCCGCACATATCGCGATGGGGAAAGAAAACGGTTCAGCTCCAGGCGCTCGCCTACAATCGTGAGAACTAGAAAGCCAATCCACCAGTGGACCATCCGGGGAATGGCCACTCCGCCGAGCCAGAAGAGATTGCCCGCCAGCCAGGCTCCGGCCCCAAGGCCCATGGTTGCGGTAAATAGCGCGGGCTGTCGGATGACGATGTGCGCGAATAGAACAACGAGGCCTGCGGACCCCAGAACGATCAAAAACACCGGGGCGGCGCCAGTGAGCCTTGCAGCCAGCCACAGCGAGCCGGCGCCCGAAAAGACCGGCGGGATATAAGCCCACCATCGCCCCAGCGCGACGGACCTTTCGAGGCTGATTAATGTTCCCAGGAAGCCGCACACCATGAAGGGGCCATGCCCGAGGACGAGCCTCGATTGCAGCCATGATGCGTCCAATCCCAGGCGCGTCAGCCCCGCCCACAGCGCCAGTACAAGCAGGAAGAGCGAGATGGCCAATAGGGGATAGCGAATCGGATGGTTAGCTCTGGCCATTGCCTTATTGACTCTCCACGGTTCATGCGGCATCCAGCGCCCGCGAACGCGGCCTGGCTTTCAATGCCCCCGGAATTGATCGGGCCGAAGGAGTGCTATGCGGCCTTCCGGCCGATGCGTACCCGCCACACCTCCGGCCCCTGCTCCAGATAATCCCAGCTGAATTTTCCCCGCTGCTCGAATTCAAACTGGTAGTAGAGAGGCTTCGGGTCGTGGTCATTGACCAGGACGAAGGATTGCCCCGGCTGGAGGTCTGCATACGTGCTGAAAATCAACCCATGACGGTCCTTCGGGGCGAGCGTGCGGACGTCTAATGTTTCTGGCATTGCGGTTTCCTCCATGATGGATTCATACCTGCGCTTCAAAAGAAAATCAGGTCCGGGGCTTGCTCCGGTGACGTTCCGTACGGTTTCGATCGCTCACTGTTCGGGCCAGCCCAATTGCTTCCTTGCCGCCGACGACATCCTGGCCGGACTCCACGCCGGCTCCCACACCAGCTCGATGTGAACAGGCGGAGCGTCGGGGCAGTGCCGGCGAATTGTCTCCTCGGAAGTCCTGCTCAAATAGGTATGGAGGGGGCAAGCGGGCGTGGTCATCGTCATCTTCACGAAGACGCCGGCTGAGGAAGTCTCAATCACATAGATCAAGCCCAGGTCCACGATGTTGATTCCGATCTCCGGGTCATTCACCTCGGAGAGCGCGGCGCGGATCTGTTCTTCAGTGGGCACGCGGATGCCATCAGTAAGACTCACGTGAAAGTGTCTCCCGCTGCTGCCGCCAAACGCCCCCACCATATCGCGTCGGGCGTTGTCGGGCCATGACAAAAGTCACACCGCCAATCCCATCGCGCGGAATGCCTTTGGCGGCCCTCGGTGCGGAATTCAAGCGAGCGCTGGATATCTGCCTTGACACTCAAGCGCTCGCTGGATAGAGTGCAAGGAAGCGGGGATTCTATGGCCCGACGGGCCTGAGGAGCTCATGCCCAAAGGCGACCAGGGTGGCCTCGGGAGCGCAACCCAGGCAGGGCCGGCTGCGGCCCGCAAGAGAACAGCGCCAATGTCCCCGGCGCATTTCCTGCTGCGATTTTCGCTCACACCGGCGGTGAAGCGGGTGTGTCATTCCAGTGAGGTGGTACGTCGAGACGTCCGCGAAGCCGCGCGGCTCGCGGCGCCGCACGACCGCCTCTGCTCGGCGCAGAACGGAGGCTCTCCATGCTGACAGTCGCACAGGCCAGCACGAACCATTCTGCACCCGGCAAGCAGGACCGGTGGATTCCCTCGTCGTGCAGCCTCTGCTACGGCATGTGCTCGATTCTCGCCCATAACGTGGACGGGGTGGTGACCAAGATCGAAGGTAACCCGGCCAGCGCGTGCGGGGAGGGCCGGCTGTGCGCCAAAGGCATTGCCGGCATCATGACCGTCTATGATCCCAACCGCGTGAATATCCCGCTGAAAAGGACCAATCCGCGCAAGGGCATCGGCGTGGACCCGCAATGGGTCGAGATTTCCTGGGACGAGGCTCTCGACATCGCCGTTGCCCGGCTCAAGGAGGTGTACGAGCACGATCCCGCGGAGCTTTTCCTCCAGGGCACGACGACGTGCGCTTCGGAGATGCACTGCGGCCTGTTCACATTCGGGAGCGCTTTCGGCGCGGATGCCGTCTGGGTGGGCGGCGGCGGGATTCATTGCGGCAGCGGCGCTCACCAAACCGGCGGGCTGATGCACGCTTCGTGGTCCCTCGTGCCGGATTTCAAGATGTGCAACTTTGCCATCTATTTTGGGGCCAGCAAGGGACACTCCGCCGGCCACGTGGCCAATCAGAATGCGCAACTCGCGGCGGACGCCCGCGCCCGCGGCATGAAGATGGTGGTAGTGGACCCGATGTGCAACTTTGCCGCAGGCAAGGGCAATGAGTGGGTGCCCATTCGCGTGGGGACGGACGGCGCGCTGGCTCTGGCCATGGCCAATGTGCTGGTCAACGAGTTAGAGCTGTACGACCGCCCGTATCTGAAGCGCTGCACGAACGCGCCGTATCTCGTCAAGGAAGACGGGCACTACCTCCGGGACGCCGCAAGCCATAAGCCCTTGGTATGGGACGAAGCGGCCGGCGCGGCTAGGGCCTTTGACGCGGGGCCGTCCGACACGCTGGCCTTGCTGGGCGAATTCGTGGTGCAGGGCGTGAAAGTGCAGCCGGGCTTCCAGCGCTTGAAGGAGCATCTCAGGAAATACACGCCGGACTATTCCTCGCGGATCACCACGATCTCCGCCGCGGACATTCGAAGGCTGGCGCGGGAGTTTGGAGAGGCTGCGCGCATCGGCAGCACGATTGTGATTGATGGCGAGGAGTTTCCCTACCGGCCGGCGGCGGCGATTTTCTTTCGGGGCTCGCAGGGGCACAAGAATTCCACCTGGAATTGTGTCTCGATCGATCTACTCAACCAACTGGTAGGCTCGGCGGATAACGTCGGTGGGGCGCTCGGATTTAATCCGGTGTGTTACGGCCACCCGAGCACAGGCCGCCCGTTCTATGCGCCGGAAGCGACACCGGACGGATTGATGATCACCGGAACGTGGATGCATCCGCACAAGCCCTTTCCGGCGAACGATGCGGCTGCTCCCACGAGCATCGGCATGCGCGAGATTTTTCCCTGGGCGATGACCTCGCCATTCTACGGAGCGTCGGACCGGGAAGTCTGGTGGAACAAATTCAACATCCAGCGGCGTCCGAAGGTGATGATCAACTTCGGCGCCAACGCCATCATGAGCGTGGGCAATAAAGACGTGGTGGCGGATGCGCTCAAGGACACTTTCATCATCTCGTTCGACATCTTCAAGAATGAGATGACGGACTTCGCCGATATTGTTCTGCCGGATACTTCCTATCTCGAGCGGCTGTTTCCCTCGCCCAACTATCCGTTCATTTTCAACCATCCGGGCGGGATGGGAACGTGGAGCTGGCCGATTCGCCAGCCGGTGGTCGAGCGCGACGGGCAGCGACGCGATTTTCTGCGGGTGATGTACGAGATTGGCTGCCGCCTGGGGCTGCGCGACAAGTTGAATCAGGCCTACAACATTCATTTCGAGCTGAAGGATCCGCACCGGCTCGGTCCCGGTGTCAAGTATGACTTCGATGAGATCAGCGACCGGGTGTTGAAGAGCTATTTCGGCGAGGAGCGCGGGCTCGAATGGTTTAAGCAAAACGGGGTGCTGAATTGGCCGAAGCGCGCCGACGAGGTCTACTGGCGCAGCCGCGTTCCGGTGAGAGTTCCTGTGTACTTCGAGATTTTTCAGGCCACCGGCGAGCAGGTTCGCCAAGTGGCCCGCGAGCTGGGTGTGGAGAAGGATCTCAACTTTCAGGCCTACCAGCCGCTGCCGGACTGGAATCCCTGTCCCTCGCACGAGTGTACGGACCCGCAATATGACCTCATCAGCTTTTATTACCGGGACACGATCCACACCAACTCCCTGACCATGGAAAATCCTTGGCTGGACGAAGCTGCGCAGATGAACGATTACTCCTACAACATCGCCGTCAACGCGGCCACTGCCCAGGCCAAGGGCCTCAAGGACGGCGACGTCATCTGGGTGGAATCGAGCTACGGGCGCAAAGTCAAAGGCCGGCTGAAGACTACCCAAGGGCTGCATCCGGAAGGCGTGGCCGTGGCCGCTCTGGCCGGCCACTGGTCCAAGGATTTGCCCATCGCGCGGGGCAAGGGCGTGTTTTACAACGAACTGATCGAAGTGGATTACAACCATCTGGACCCCGGGAACCTGAACATGGACTTGTGCGCCAAGGTGAAAATTTACAAGGCGTAGGCCGGCGCCTGGCGCTGGCGAGGGCGAACAATGGCGAGATGGGGCATGGTCATTGACCTGTTCAAGTGCATCGGCTGCTATGGTTGTCAGCTGAGCTGCAAGGCCGAGAACGCCACGCCGCCCGGAGTGACTCTGGCCCGCGTCGAGGTTTCCGAGGTCGGAACCTATCCGAACGTCACGCGCGTCAACCTCCCGCTGCTGTGCATGCAGTGCAACGAGCCGCCCTGCGAAGCGGTCTGTCCAACAAAAGCCACGCAAATCCGCCCGGACGGAATCGTCTTTGTGGACGAGGAGATGTGCATTGGCTGCAAATACTGCATGATCGCCTGCCCTTACGGTGCGCGTTATTTCGTCGAGGATCAGGCCGCGTACTTTGGCGAGCAGGGCTTCACCCCGTATGAGAAGGCCGGGTATCCGAAGCACAAGACCGGAGTGGTGATGAAGTGCGATTATTGCAGGCACCGCATTGACGATGGGCTGGCGAAGGGCCTTACACCCGGGATTGACCGGGAGGCGACTCCGGCCTGCGTGACCAATTGCATGGCCAAGGCCCGCTTTTTCGGTGACCTCGACGATCCTCAGAGCGAGGTGTCCCGGCTAGTTGCTCGCGCGCAGGCCTTTCAGCTCAATCCCGAGTTCGGCACAGACCCCAATACGCATTATCTTCCCGCCGGCCGCTCAGTCACGCCCGCTGAACCGGAGCAGCCCGTGGTGCAGCGGAGGGAATAGGGCGCATGGGAATTGTTCCGCAATCCGTCTGGCGATGGAAGATCGCTGCGTACCTCTTTTTTGCCGGAACCGGGGGTGGTGCGATTGTCATCGGCGTGCTGGGCGATTTTCTCGGATACCGTTTCCCCGCGAACATTGCCGTCGCCTTCGGCGTCGCGGCGATAGCCTTTTCCACGATTTTCCTGATACTGGACCTGGGGCAT
>JAJXZD010000169.1 GCA_021780215.1 Acidobacteriota bacterium | reverse complement strand
CGTGTTTTTGGAAGCAAGGAAGCGGCCGCGCCCGTGGCCACAGGAGGCCGCTAATGGTCTACGTAGCGGGAATTGACATCGGGTCCACGTATTCCAAAGCCATCGTGCTCAACGAGAAGCGCGAGGTGGTGGGGCAGGCCGTGCGCCGGACCGGTTTCAAGCTTAATCTGGCCTCGGAGGGCGTGTACGCCGAGCTGCTCCAAAACGCTGGCCTGGACCGCTCGCAGATTACCTACGTGGCGGCCACCGGCTACGGCCGCTTCACCGTGGCGTTCCGCCACACGCAGGTGACCGAGCTGACCTCCCACGCCCACGCGGCCGTGCAGCAGTTTCCCGGCACGCGCACCATCCTCGATATCGGCGGCCAAGATATCAAGGCCATCCGCGTGGATGGCGACGGCCGCGTGCGCGCCTTCCGCCTCAACGACAAGTGTGCGGCCGGCACCGGCGCGTTCCTGGAAAAGACCGCGCGGTATCTCGGGCTGAGCACCGATGACATTGGCCCGTATGCCATGCGCTCGACCAAGCCGGTGCAGATCAGCAGCGTGTGCGCCGTCTTCGCGGAATCCGAGGTGATAAGCCATCTGGCCAATGGCGTGCCCGCGGAAGACATCATGCGCGGGGCGATGATCGCTCTGGGAGGCCGGGCCGCGCAGCTTATGCACCGCGTGGGGTTCCAGCCGGAATTCGTGCTGGTGGGCGGGATGACGCGAAATTCCGCCATGATCAATTCCCTCGAGGGACATCTCAAGGCGCCGCTGCACGTCGCGCCCAGCGGGCTCGGCCAGCTTAATGGGGCGTACGGGGCGGCGCTTCTCGGGCTCAAGCGCGTCGAAAAGCTCCTGGCCGAAGGGAAACCGATTCCGCCAGCAGCGGGCGCGGGAACCAAGGGCGAGGGAACGCGGCGGCGCTGGTCCATCCTGGCCGGCAAGAAGGCGCCGGAAAAGCCGATTGCCCCGGCAGGGAATTTGGTGGCTATCACGCCGGCGAAGGAAGGCGCGCCGGTCTCCGCGTGATTCCATGAGCCGAAAGGAGCCGTTGCCATGAGCATGCCATTATCCAAGGGGGGCGCCGGCGTTCTGCTGGATCGCCTCTCGGAGGAGCACAAGGATTTGCTGCCGTGCGCCGAGCGGATGGCGGAGCTGGCATCGGCCAATTCGTCGGAGCTGTGGTCCGCCGTCGAGGAGTATGCCGCCAAGCTGGCCGCACCGCTCGAGCATCACATTGCCGAGGAAGATGATGTATTATTCCCTGCTTACGCGCGCGAGACGGGAGACGAAACGATGGTTGGCCAGTTCCGCGATGAGCACCGCGAAATCCTGAAGCTGCGGGACGAACTGATGGCGGTCCACCGTCTTCGCAAGGATTTGCCGCGCCTCGGAAGCATCGCCGCACGCCTGGCCGACCTGCTTCACTCCCACATGACCCGCGAGGATATGGCGCTGTTTCCGTCCGCGCGCCAGACGCTCGGCTAGAGAGACCTTCAGAGGGGCGCGCCCAAAGGGCGAGCCTGATGATGGGAGGCGCGTTGCAGGGACCACCCATGAAACTTGCCGCAACGGCAGAAAAATCCGCTGCGCTTCACATCCGCCAAGCGGTGCGCGCGGACGTGCCTGCCCTGATTGCGCTCGACGAGGAAGTCACCGGCCTGGCCAAGCCCAAGTACTGGGAGGAAATTTTCGACCGCTACGGCGCGCCGCGGCGCCAGCCTCTGTTTTTCCTGGTTGCCGAGCAGGGCGGGCGCATCGAGGGATTCATCGTCGGGGAGGTGCGCGCCTGGGAGTTCGGTTCGCCGCCCTGCGGATGGATCTTCGCAATCCAGGTGCGTCCGACGACGCGCCTGGCGGGCGTGGCCACGCAGCTCTACAATGCCCTCTGCGATGCCTTCCGTCGCACCGGCGTGAAGAAGGTCCGCACCATGATGGCCCGCAACAATCAATTGATCCTTTCTTTCTTCCGCAGTCAGGGGATGATGGCGGGACCATTCATCGAGCTGGAAACCACGCTGGAGTGACCGTGCAAAGAGGCGCGCCATGATGAAACTGCAGAAAGCCACCTCCTTCGCGCTCTTTGCGGTGCTGGACCTGGCGGCGCAGCCGGAGCGCCCGCAGTCGGTGATCGAAATCGCCGAGCGCTATGGCATCTCGGCGCACCACCTGGCCAAGGTTCTGCGGGATCTGGGCCGTGCCGGGATTGTAAATTCGGCGCGGGGCGTGGGCGGCGGCTACCGCCTGGTAGCCAATCCCAAGCGCCTCACGCTACTGGACATCATTCAAATTTTCGAGCCGCCCGGACGCGAGCCCGCTGGAGGCAACGATCCGGAGCTGGCCACCGATGCAGGCCGCGCGCTGCGTCTGGTGCTCGACGAAATTGACGAACACGTACTAGCCACTTTCCGATCCATCACCGTCTCGACTATGCTCAAGCTGATGGTGCGCCGTCCTTGGTCCGCCTCACTTGAGCGCTCCGCTCCCAAAGCCGCCACAGGCCGCTAGAAACCCCACCGAACAACACGGCCCCGCGGCCGCGCTTCACAGCGTGTGCAAATAGGCCATCAGGTCGCGGAGCTGTTCATCGGTCAGCGCATCGCCCTGCGCGGGCATCATGCCTCGGCCCCCAACGATCGTCTGCTCCACGAAACGGTCGTCGGCCGGGAGGCCGCTCGGAAGATACTGCCTCCGGAAAAGATTCTTCAGCCCCGGCCCCTTCAGTCCCGAAGAGGAATATGCGGTGTGGCATGCGGCACAATACGCGTTGAAGACGGCGCGGCCCGCCGCTTGCTGCGCGTTCAGGCCCAGTTCCGCGTCAGACTCCTTCGAGAGGTCCTTGCCGCAGCCGCCGGCCAGCGCCAGCAACGCCAGGATCAAGACCAGCGGGGGAATGAGCTTCACGTAACCGTCCTTTTCGAGATCGGGCAGGGCGCGCGCCGCCTGCCAGGCGTTGTGCCCTCCGCGTGCCAGCAAACCATGTTAGTGGACACAAGCCGGATTGCAAGCGCAGTGCTCCTGAGGATGAGGCAAACGCGGTTATTCCGGCCGTTTGTTGACTTGGTTCTTACTGGCTTCGATGGCTTCGGCGAATGATGATGAGCATCTTGAGGTTGATCCAGGTAAAGCGCCACATCTGCCAGGGAAGAAAATTGCGGAGAAACAGAGTCAGGCGCGTCGGCCGGGCGGCAAAGAAGGACGGCATTGTTTGAGGCTCGCGCGGTTTGGGGGAAGGGGTCTCGGCGCTCATTATCACTCCGGAATCAAGGACCACCCAGGGCGCAAGCGCGCCTTGTAGAGAAACATATGGTGGAGCACGATTTTGATCCAGTGGCCGGCCAAGCCGATTTCGCCCATGGTGTAGTGCAGGTCGCGTCCATATTCGGGGTAACGTTCGTAATCCGGAATGATGGGATACACAATCATCGCCGCCGCCGTGCCTTTCAATGGATTGGCTCCCGCGGACGCTACGCACGCCGCGCCCATTTCCGCCATGGACGCGGTATGGGTCGGCCCGGGCGCGCCGCGCAGCATGTCCGCAATGCTGCGGGCCACTGCCTTGCCGATCATAGCCGAAGGCATGCCGGTTCGCGGAGGGGCGGCGAAGATGGGCGTGCCCCGCGGGCTTGTGAACGGGCGGGAAACCGGGTGGGGCGGGGCGAAGGCAATGCCCGCGGCAAACAAATTTTTGTATACCGGGCTCTGGTAGTATCGCGGCCAGTCACACGCGCGCCACTGCTCGTAGGGCTTCGGAACGTAATCAGCATCCACGCGCATGAAGCCATTGGGGGCAAAGACCCGCGCAGTGATGTCCTCTCCTTGGCGGCCGAAGGCCTGCAAGCCCACGCCGGCAAAGGGCGGCAGGAGCATGGCCATGTCGAAGGAAATTTCCCGGTCTTCTCCGGCGAGCGTTTCATACCAGGCGTGCCCCGCTTCCACCTTCTTGACGTGGGCGCGGGTGATCCAGTCAATTCCGCGCTCGGCAAAGAGCGATTCGGCCAGGATGTTGCTCGGGGTAATGTAGCCTGAACGGCGGATGTGCAATCCGTCCATGCCGAAATCTCCGAGCTGGTATTCATTGGTGAGGAAAACGACATCCGCTTTGTCGCGGACTCCATGCGCGCGGAGCTCGAACTCGAGGTTCACGACGTACTCGAGCGCCGCCCCTTCGCATGTGCACATGCCATGCCCGGTGCCCACCACGAAGCGCCGGCGCTCCCCACGCTTCATCCGCTCGACGTTTTCAAGGAAGGCGCTGGCGGTTTCCGCGGCGTGCCGGGCGGTGCACACCGACAAGCTGTTCTTGCCGGGCCCGAGGCCTTCGGTGGCCCCGAAGTTGAGCTTGGGGCCGGTGGCGTTGACGAGAAAATCGTAGGGAACATTTTCGCGCTGACCGGTCTTGCCTTCGAGCGTCCACTCGACTTCGACAAAAGGCTGGGGATTCGATTCGGTGCCCTCCGGATGGAGCGCCAGCGCGCGCGCCTGCTTGAACTCAATCCCATGCTTGCGATAGACCGGCGCGAGAGGGAAGATCACCTGCTCTTCGGAGAGCAGCCCGACGCCGACCCAGATATTCGAAGGAATCCAGTTGTAATGAGGGAGAGGAGAGACGACGGTTACTTCGTCATTCTTCCCGAGCCATTTTCGCAGGAAGGCCGCCGCCGTGTGGCCCGAGATCCCCGCACCGAGAACTACGACGCGCGCCATGCAGCCTTGCCTCCAAGTGCGCTTCCGCTAAGAGTCCCCATCTACCGCGCCGGCCCTCCGGCCTTGGCTCCCTTTGCCGCGCAGGTGTTGATTCCCAAAAGCGACCACGCGGGGCAAAAGGCAAACAGGCCCGTGACAAGCAAAATAGCACCAACGATATATGACGCAACCATCAGCTTGCCCTCAACGACGTGAAACGGCCCAAGGGCGATAAGCACCGCGCCCAGCAGAATCCGAATACCTCGCTCGAGCCCTCCTACGTTGCGTGCCATGGTTTTCCCCCTGAATCCGGCCCCTCTCCATACGCCGACCGCGGCCGAACCATCGGCCTTCGGCAGCTTCAGAGGGCCGCATGCCGCGATCTTGAGCGTATGGCGCTGCGTAGGATGTGATTTGGGTCACGATTCATGGTGATATCGTGCACACGCCGCACTGCCCCCAGAAACCCGCCGGACTACAACCCTACTCGGAAACGCACAGCATGCGCGGCGAGGGGTTCGATGCGTACATCTCCTCGACCAGGTCGGCGCGGCGCTCAAGGATGGTCGCGTGATTGAGCGAGCCTTTGTCGGTAATTTCCCCGGCATCCAGCGAGAAGGTGTCGTCGAGCAGAAGAGCGCGCAGGACACGGTTGGAATTGCCCGTTGCCTCGCGGGCAAAGGATTTCAGGAGCGCCCGGAATTTTCCGGCGACGGCGGGGTGGCGAAGCAGTTCAGCCGGCGGAGCCTCGACCGGCAGCTCCGGAGCGAGCGCGCGGCAGGCGGAAAGGTTTGGAAGGACGAGCATGGTGAGAAAGGCGCGGCCCGGCCCGGCGAGGACCACTTCGGCTGCCAAGGGGGCAAAATGATGAAGAATCCGGTTGCGCAACGGCCCGGCGCTCACCCACGTGCCGGAAGCGAGCTTGAAATCCTCAGCGAAGCGGCCGTCATAGAGCAGCCCTTTGTTGATGTCGGCGGGATCCACGAAGCGGACCGCGTCGCCGAACTTGAAATATCCCTCTTCATCAAAAGCGCGCGCGGTCAGCTCCGGCTCCTTCCAGTAGCCGGGCGTCACGCTCGGTCCTTTCACACGGATTTCCATCTTTGCGCCCTGCGGGACGAGTTTGGCCTCGACACCCGGCACGGGGATGCCGATGGCGCCGGTCAGGTCGGTATCCCAGGTGCATTGCACGGCCATGGGAGATGTCTCGGTGGCGCCCAGACCGGTGGCGATCAGGACGCGCTCAGCGCATGTCTCGGACATGAAACGGCGCAGCCCGTCCCACAATGGCTGGGGCATGCCTGCTCCCGCGTAAAACATGAATTGCAGCCGGCGGAAGAAACTCTCGCGCAGGCGCTCGTCGCGGCGCAGATGAGAGAGCAACTCATCATAGCCGCGAGGAACATTGAAATAGACCGTGGGCGAGATCTCATGGAGATTTTGAATGGCCGCGGCCATGCCGGAAGCGGTTGGCCGCCCGTCATCAATGTAGAGAGTGCCGCCGTTATAGAGAATCATGCCGGTATTGTGATTTCCCCCGGCGGTGTGATTCCAGGGGAGCCAGTCCAGGAGCACCGGAGGGCTGTCGCCAAGAAAGCGGAAGACCTGCAGGATCATCTGCTGATTGCTGCAAATCATCCGGTGGGTGTTGATGACGGCCTTGGGCGTTCCCGTCGAGCCCGAGGAAAACAGGAACTTGGCGATATCGTCGGGAGCGATGGCTGCGTGCGCGGCATCTACCTCCTCCGTGGGATGCGTGCCGGCGAGGCGCTCGAAGGGAGTGAGCGGGAAGCCCGGTATTGGATCCGCCGCATAGACCACCTCCGTGCCGGGAGGAACTGCGGCCTCGAGTGCGCGGCGATAGGGAGCCGCATGGGCGATATACACCAGGCCGGGCGCCAGAATGTCCATCACGCGCCCGAGCTTGGCAAAGTCGGCCGAGACAAGCGAGTAGGCCGGAGCAATCGAAGCCGTGGGAACGCCGACATGCTGGCCGGCCAGCATCAGTAGAAAATGTTCGAGGTCGTTTTCCGAAAGGATGGCGACGGGGCGATTCGCCGAAAGTTTGCGGTCGAGGAACGCCTGGCCGATGGCGCGTACCTGACGCAAAGCCTCCGCGTAAGTGATCGCCCGCCATGGGCCGGATGCAGTGCGCCTGGCGACAAGGATGCGGTCCGGAGCGCGGGCGGCCCATTCAGTGAGGCGGTCGGTGAGCACGCGGGGATACGATTCGAGCGGCTCGTCCGCACGAATGAGGAAGCAGCCATCCTCGCGGCGGTGCATGGAAGCGCCGGAGGCGCGCAAATGCACGGGGCGCAGCGGGGCCTTTCGCGATGCCGCTTCAGAAGTTCGACTCTCGCTCATAATCCGTCAGGGCCGGGGCAGGGACCCGCCGGCATCTCTTTGGCGCCTTGGAACGACGATGATCACCGGACCTTGGTTCGGTGTGCAGGCTCGGATCCGCCGTAGAGCCGGAAGAGGGCGCCGCCGCCCTGGTGAAAATCGCTGCCGACATCCTGCGTGAAAAGCATCAGCGGCGTATGATCGCCCCGCGGCGCCAAAAAAACAACCCAGCCCTCGGCGGAGCCTCCCGGGCGAAGAGTGGCGCGCAGCGGCGGCTTGGGCAGCTTCGCCAGTGCCGCCGGAGGGTATGGCTGGCCCAGTGAAGACATGGCAGAAAATTGGCTGGGGTCCACGGTGTAGGCATCGTCCTCCGGCACAGTGCGCGCGGAAAATTCGAAGCGGACCCGGGCAAGAAGATATTCGCAGCCCGGTTTGGGAGGCTGATTCGCCGGGCTGGCGGCATGAATTGCGGACCACGCCGGTTCACCGCGCACAATTTCCAGCACGGTGATGCGCGCGTCGTAGAGCTTATCGCCCCCCATGTATTGGTCCCCGAAGCCAATGAGGGTGGTGAGCGGAGAGCCTAGAGGCTGCGCTTGGGTGGAAAAATTGGTCTGCGCGGAGGCCGCGGCTGGCCAGGAAATCCAGCAGAGCAGCAGAGCGGCACAGATTCGCCGGGCGCTTCCGGCGCCGTTCAGGCCCATTTGTCTATGGAAACGCTCGAGCGGAAGCTCATGTTCGCCACCATGTGATAGGGATTGGTCTGGCCGCCCACCACGACGAAGTTGATGGCCTCGGGACTGCGCCAGATGGGCACGCGCGCGTCGTCGGGAAGCTGGGCATCGGGGCCCTGGAGAAATCGGCGGTTGAACAGAGTGGTCTTGGCGTCCTTCACGCTGATGGTGGAATTCTTCTGCAGCCATTCGGCGAGCTGTTCCTTGGTCTTGTAGCCAAGTTCGACCAGCCCCTGGGCTACCAGCGGATCGCAGACCACGAGTCCGCCAAAAAGAGGAGCGAACACCGCGAAGTTGAACGCGAAGGCCTGCTGATATTGCGGAATCGGCTTCACGCCAAGCCCGGCGCCTCCCTGTCCCTGCTGGATGCCCATGCCGAAGAACAAGCTGACCACGCTCTCGCTCGGCTGATGACCCTTCTGAACATGAAATGGCGTCCACGGGCTGTCCTTCTCGTTCTCCGGAATGATCAGGTTGTTGTAGTTGAGGTTGTTGCCGTAGGTGCCCAGATAGGTCTGTCCAGCCTGGCCGCAATTGCCGAGATTCTTCGAGACCAGGGTCCAGGCGCGGCCGATGGCGGCGTTGGGCTGGGCGAACGGGCCCATCGCGCCGATGCCGTAGTTCATGTTCAGCTTGTCGCGAATCGGCCCGTTGATGATGGCTGCGGTGGCAAACGAGTTGGTGGAACTGGAAAGCGAAGGCAGCTCGCTCGCGGCAATCGCCAGGATGACGGGGAAATAGTCCGGTTCGGCGCCGGCCATGACCGCATTGATGGCTACCTGGCGGACATTGTAGGACCATTCGGGATAAGACCCGCGCGCGGGGCACATCTTCCCGACCCGCTCATCGGGCGCATGGCTGGTGCCCTTGAGCATCGCGTCCACTTTCTCCTTCGTCGGCAGGATGATCGGCATGAAGTCGGTCATGCCGTTGTTCAT
>JAJXZD010000038.1 GCA_021780215.1 Acidobacteriota bacterium | reverse complement strand
TTAAGGACTGGTGGTGCCTTGTCAGTTTTAGCCGAAAACATACATAGAGAGCGTGAACAGGTGGAAAAACGAATAGCCCTCAATCTGCGCTCCATTGTTATTCCATCAATTGATAAGCTCAAGAGGATCAAAGCGCTTGAGCCGTATTCGCAAGAATTGGATTTAATCATTTCGAAGATAGCGGATATCACGTCCGACTTCATAATTGATGCAAAAATTATCTCGAAACTGACCTCTGCCGAGCTAAAAGTGGCCTCGCTAATCAGAAACGGACTAAATACCGGCGAGATCGCCAGGCAGGTCACCCTCGGCATCACCAAGGGCTTGCCGCCGGACAAGCAGAATACCGGCGGCAGCGACAGTGCAGGCCCCATCGCCACGGCTGGTGGGCTGGTCTTCATCGCCGCCACCAGCGACCAGCGCTTCCGCGCCTTCGACTCGCTGAGTGGCAAGGAGCTTTGGCATGCCGAGTTGGGACGCGAGGGCAATGCTGACCCGATGACCTATCTCGGCAAAGACGGCAAGCAGTACGTGGCCATCGTGGCGATGGACACCGTGCACGTCTTCGCCCTTCCGTAGATCGGCTCATGATTAGCCGCACGGCCTCTGCGCATCGCATTTCGCCGCAGAGGCCGGCGGCTGAATGCCTCAGTCATCGGTTTCCATGCGAACTTCGCTCTCCTGTTTGAGGGACTGACGCAAGCGCAACATGGAAATCCTTCTGTCTGTCCGGATGGCCCTGTGTGCGAGCTCCCCTCTCGACCTGCGGGCGCAAGGGTGCTATTCTCTCGCCGATTAGTTCTAGGGAACGCATTGCCCGACGCCCAGCCCAACTTGGTGAGCACTCAGCGCCGCCGCAGCGAGCGGATTTCCCGGCCGCTGCCGATCATTGTCCGGGGAGTTGATCTGCTCGGCCAGCCTTTTGAGGAGCGCACCTCGACGCTGACTGTCAATCTCCACGGCTGCCGCTACGCCTCGAAATACCATCTTCCCAAAAACACCTGGGTGACTTTGGAAATTCCCCAGGGGAGCGAACGGCGCCATGTGCGCGCGCGGGTCGCCTGGATCCAGCGCCCGCACTCCGTCCGTGAATTTTTCCAGATCGCAGCGGAGCTCGAAAGCCCCTCCAATGTCTGGGGCATTGATGCGCCGCCCGCGGATTGGGCCAAGACCGAGTCTACCGAAGACGCCGGAACGAATAGTTCTCCGTCCTCGGAAAATGAGCAAGGGAAGGGAACTGCCGCGACCGGCGGTTTCTATCGGGAAGAGACAATAATGCCCAATATGCCCAGCCAGCACACAGAATCCAGCTCCGCCGCTCGCATGGCGTCCGCCGCGGAAGCAGCGGGACTGGAGGAAAGCCCGCTGCTGCGCGAGTGGAGCGCACAGCTCGAGCGTCAGGCCCAGCATGCCGCCGAAGCGGCCGTGGCGCAGGCCGAGGAGCTGATACGCCACGTGGTGGACGAGCTCGACCATGCGCGGGCTGGGGCTAGGGAGAACCTATCCGCGGAATTGGCGGCGCTGAAGGAGGATCTGCTCGGCGGATTGCGGCCCGAGATCGAGTCCCATTTTAAGCAGGTCCGCGACCTCCTCAAGGAGCTCGATCGCACGGCTCAAGCGCTGCGCACCGAAGGCGAATCGGCGGCGGGAGCAGCCAGCCGGTTGGCGGCGGCCCGCCTCCAGGCCGAGGCTGCCGAAGCGGCTCGGCTGCAAGCCAAGCCCGAGGAGCCCGCCGCGGAAAAAGTGTCTTTTGCGGAGGCCGAGGCGCGTTGGCGCGAGCATCTTCAGACGGAGATGGCCGTAGCGCGGGCGCAATGGAACGAGCTGCTGCAATCCTCCCTCGATGGCGGCATCGAGCGACTGGTGCGGGAACTCTCCGGCCGCTCGCAGGGACTGCTCCACGACGCCGAGCAGGTCATGTTCGAGCGGCTTTCGGAGTTGCGCAAGCCCCTTGGCGAAATCTCCTCTTCCGCGCGCGCCGCGCTCGAAGGAGTGAAGGAATCTCTCGACCAGGAGTTGGCGCGAGCCCGTGCCTCGCTCACGGATATCGAGCACTCGGCCGGCCGCTTGCGGGAATATTCCGCGCAGCTCGAAGCCGCCAGTCACGATACTCTCAACGAATTGCACCGGCGTCTCGAAAACATCCTCGAGGCGCAGACCGACGAGCTGAAGCGCCGCGCCGAATCTCTCGCTGACGGCGTCCCGCAGCGCCTGGCTCCCGCTCTCGACGCACTCGGCCGCCAGCTCGTCGAGCGCACCATGGCCGACGTGGAAGCAAAGCTCGCTGCCAGCGTCCAGCACGTCTCCGATCTGCTCCGTGAGCTGGCCGCGCGCGAAACGCAATCCGAGGAAAGCCTCCGCCTTCACCGCGAGCGCCTCCGCCAGGTTTCGGAAAGCCATCAGCGAGAAGCGGGCGCGAGCATGTCCACCACGCTGGCGAGCCTGCGCGAGGAGTTCGAAACTGCTCGCAAGGAAGCCCTCACGCGCTGGAACGACGAACTCGATGCGGCCGGCGTGCGTGCCTCCCATGCCGCCGCCGAATCCATTGGCCGCTCCTCGGAATGGTTCCAGCAGGAAGCGCGCGCGCGCCTGCAGGTCCTGGTCGAGCAGGCTCTTGCCGAGGGCTCCAACTCGCTGGGAGAAAAGGCCACGGAGGCTTCGAAAGTGTTCGAAGCGCAGATGGAGTCCCGCACGGCCGCTCGCCTCGAAGAGCTGCGCGGGCAGATGGACGGCGTGGCAGCGGAAATCAGCGACCGCGCGCGGACGCAACTCGGCAAGGCAGCGGAAGCCGCCGCGGCTTCGTTTGGTGAGGTGATCCGCGGCATTTCGGGCGAGGAGATGCGGCAATTCGCGGAGACCGGCCGCGCAGCGCTGGCCGAGCGTGCGAGCGACCTGGAAACTCTGGCCGGAAAAGCGCTCGCCGGAATCGAAATCTCGGCGGGAACGCTCGTCGAGCAGTTCCATGGGAAGATGGCTGCGGAGGCCGATTCGAGCATGGCTTGCGGGCGCTCCGCTCTTGCCGCCGCATTCGCCGAGGCGATGAACGAGCACCGTGCCGAACGCGATGCCCACGAAAAGAGCTGGGCCGAAACCCTCGAGCAACTCAGCGGCGAAGCCTCCGGAAGATATCAGGAGCACCTGCAAACCGCCGCCGATTCCTGGGTGGTCTCCTCGGTGCGGCGCTTGAGCGAGCACGGCCAGAACGCCACCGAGTCGCTGCTTCGCTCGGCGGATCAAGCCCTGCGCGACTCCTTCGCCAAAATCTTCGACGGGCTTTCCGAAATGCTGCGTGATCGAGCGGCCAAAGCGTCGGGCATCGGCGCATTTATTCCGGTGGCGTCTCGCGAAGCCGCCGCGGAACCGCCCCCGCCGCATAGCGACGCGCCTTCCACGGGCGCCATGGCCTGAGGAATTTCTGGCTTTCGCGAGCGTCCTTCGCGGCGCTACTTTTCTCCCACCACTTCGCGCACCGACGCGGCCACGAACTCGATCTGTTCCTGCGTGAGCCGCGGGTGCATCGGCAGGCTGAGGGCGCGGTCGCAGGCGCGCTCGGCTTGTGGAAACGTGCCGGGCGGGAGACCCAGCGACGAGTAGGCGGGCTGGAGATGCACGGGGCGGGGGTAGTGTATGACCGTTTCGATGCCGCGCTGCGCCAGCCGCGCGGCCAGGGCGTTCCGGTTGTCCGCGTAGATCACGAACTGGTGGTAGGCACATTCGTCGCGCGGATCATCTACAGGCATCTCGATGCGCGCGCCGGCCAGCAATCGGCGGTATTCGCGCGCGATCTCCTGCCGCCGCTTGGTCCAGGCATACAGCCGGTGGAGTTTGATGCGCAGCACGGCGCCCTGGAAGCCGTGCATGCGGTAGTTGAAGCCGGGGAATTCGTGCTCGTAGCGCGCGGTCTGCCCGTGATTGCGTGCGGCGCGGGCGAACTTGGCCACGCGGTCGTCGTCCGTCGTGAGGGCTCCGCCTTCGCCGCAGGCGGCCAGATTCTTGGTTGGATAGAAGCTGAAGATGCCGGCGTGTCCCAACGCTCCGGCGTGCCGCCCGCGGTACCGCATCCCGTGGGCTTGCGCCGCATCCTCGAGGATGCGCAGATCGTGGCGCGCGGCAACCTCGCGAAGCGGGTCCATGTCCACTGGCCGGCCGTAGAGGTGGACCGGCAAGATGGCACGAGTCCGTGGTGTGATGGCTCGCTCGATGCGGTGGACGTTGAGATTAGCGGTTGCCGGATCAATATCCACGAACACCGGCGTCGCCCCGCAATAGGTGATCGCTTCGGCGGTGGCCAGAAACGTGTTCGGTGTGGTAATGACCTCGTCGTCCGCCTGGACACCCAGCGCCAGCAAACCCACGTGCAGCGCCGCGGTGCCTGAGCTGAGCGCCACGCAGTGCCTCGTCCCGCAGAAATCGGCGAATTCGCGCTCGAACGCCTCTACTTCCTCGCCGAGCACGTAGGATGCGTTCTGGCACACACGGTCGAGCGCCGGGAGGATCTCCTCCCGCAGCTCGGCGTATTCCGCCTTTAGATCGAGCAGGGAAACCTTCATCGCTGGGCTCGAGGTACGCACGAAACTCTACTGTACCCCATGCCTTCCGGCAAGTGGCGACATCGTACCCGGCATCCTTCGGGAAACGCTTCTTGCCGCGCCGCCCGGGCCCTGCAAAAGAAAAGGGCCGGCCATACTGCGCCGGCCCTTCGTCATCCTCTTGCTGCGGCTTGCGGCTCTTGAAACGTATCTTCGCCGCCGAGCCGCTTTCCGTTATTGGTCCACGGTCTGCACGGTCGGATCGGTGCTCGAGCCGTCCGTGCCTACCGCGCTCTTCGGTGAAATCACGTAGAAGAGGAATTGGCAGCCTCCGCCTGTCGTGCAGCTCGCCGCTACTTGGCCAAACCCGGTCGAATCAACCGACACCGAGGTTGACGGAATCGGCTTTGTACTTGGTCCGCCGGGGGAGTTGTTGTCGTTCGTCCCGCTGACGCTGCCGCCGCTGAATGTCACGATCGCGTCGCTCACTCCGCTGTTCGGGGTTTCCGGGTCAATGGTCCCGACCGCGTACGTCCCGCTCACCGAAGTGGAAGACTGCGGCTGGAGGAAACCCGTATCCGCTCCGCTGCCCCCTCCCAGCATGAACCCTTCGTTCGAGCTCACCAGGTAGATCAGCGGAGGATGGTTCCCGGCGCCCGAGATTACCGTGCGCCCGCTCGAGCTCACCGCATACGTGGCATTCACCGAGCAATTCGGCGCCGCCTTCGGCCCGCACTGCAGGGTTCCGCTGCTGTTTTGCCACAGATAGATCGTTATGCCTCCAAGCCCGTTCGCCTTCGCAGTGCCGACATTCGTGGTTGCTCCGCTTGGAAAGGACAGCGTGCCATTGGGCGCCGAGAGATAGAATATGCTCGTGCCATTTGCTGAGCTGTTCGAGAACGGCCCCGTCTGCTTCAGAGCGGTTCCTCCAAAGACGATGTTGGTGCCCGCAGCCTGGTCATCGCTGCTCAGGACGAGCACTTGATTCGCCGACACCACGTACAGGACCGCATCGAGGGTCTTGGAGCTTCCGCCCATGCTTGCAGTGAACGTGATCGTACCCCGTCCCGAGGTGGCGTCAATGGTGTAGGACCCGCCGGAGAAGCTATACGGGCCGCAGGTCGAGAACGAGCACGTTGGGTTGCCGTCCACGGTTCCCTCGTCGTTGATGTCCCACTGGCCGCCGGAGGAGACGGTTCCCGTGGACAAATCCAACACCCCGGCAATGGCGGTCTTCCCGCCCGAGCTGGGGGCCGTGTTCTGCACTGAGGAGAACAGGAAGGCATAGTTGCCGGTCACCTTCGACGTCGAGAAGGCGGTGGTGTCCTGCTTCAGCAGTTCGCCTGCCGTGTACGGACCCGCCGCATCGAAGTCAATCATGTGTCCGAGTGTTCCTGTGCTGTTGATGGTGGCGCGGAAGTGCTGCGTGCCGGCCGTCGTGGTTATGTCCATTCAAACCCGCTGCTGGTCAGCGGAGCCGCTGGCTCCGATTCGATAGGTGCCTATGGTGACTGCGTTGGACAGAACTCCTCCCGTTGCGTTGAGGTTCATATCCAGCGTGCCGGTGGTGATGCCGCCGCTGCCGTTGAAGGTCAGCACGCCGCCCACCAGGGCCGGTTCCGCAGTGGTTTCTCCGGCTCCCTGTCCGTTGTCAAAGCCCTTGAGCATGAACGCGTACTGCCCGTTCAGCAGCGATTCCCCGCCCGTTCCCGCCGTCGCGCACGGATCCGAGGGGTTGATGGTGAGGGAGAATGTGGGTTTCTGCGTTTGCGCGGGCGTGGCCGAGTCATTGACGTCCACGATGATGTTGTTGGTCGTCCCGACAACTGTCGGCGTCCCGGAGATAAGGCCCGAGCTGTTCATGGTTAGGCCGGTCGGCAACGGACTGCTGCCCGCGTCGAGCGCGAAGACATACGGCGGCTGGCCGCCCTGCATGCTGATCTGCTGGCTGTAGGCGACGTTGACCGTGCCGGATTGCAGAGGAGAAGTCGTCGCCGTCGCCATGTTCACAAGGATTGTGAGTGTGGATGTCGTAGCCGTCTGCGGTGTTGGAACGGACGAATCCGTCACCTTGATGCTGAACGACTCATCAATGGCCGTATTCGAGGGCGTCCCGGAGATGGTGATCTGGCCCGAGCTGTTCGAGCTGGTCATCGTCAATCCGCTCGGGAGCGTTCCCGAAGCCAGCGAGTACGTGTAGGGTGGCGTGCCGCCCGACACGGTTTCGACGTAGCTGTACGAAGAGTTGATGGTCGCGCCGGTCGGTTGCGTGGACGTCACGGCGATCTGGGCGATGGTGATCGAGAGCGCCTGAGATGCGTTTTGTGTCGGCACGCTCGAATCCGTCACGGTCACCGAGAAGTTATACGTTCCGATCGTCGTGGGGGTGCCGGTGATGGCGCCCGTTGTCGCGTTGAGCGTCAGGCCGGGAGGCAGATTCGCGGGGTTGGTGGACCATGCGTAGGGCTGAATTCCGCCGCCCGCGGCGACGCTTGCCGTGTAGCTCACGTTCGGCGCGCCCGATGGCAGCGTGGTAGTTTCAATTGTCAGTGGAATGAAAATGCTCAGCGTTTGAGTGGCGGTCTGCGTCGGCGAGCTCGAATCGGCGACCTTGACGGTGAAAGTCTCGGTCTGCGCATCCGGTTTCGGCGTGCCGCTGATGGCGCCGGTTGAGGCGTTGAGCGCCAATCCGTCCGGCAGGATCCCCGCGCTCACAGAGAACGTGTACGCCAGCGTCCCGCCGCCGGCTGCTACTGTCTGGTTGTAGCCCGTGCCAATCGCTCCATTGGGCAGCGTCGTGGTTTCAATCGTCAGCGGAATGGAAATGGTCAGGCTCTGGGTGGCCGTCTGCTTGGTTGTGCTGGAATCCTGCACCTGGACCGTGAACTTTTGACTGGTGGCATTGGCTGCCACGGTCCCGCTGATCGCGCCCGTCGAAGGGCTCAACAACAGGCCCGCTGGCAAAGCCCCCGAGCTGACTGACCAGGCATAGGGAGGTGTTCCTCCCACCGCCGTCACGTTTGTGGTCGGATATGCGGTGTTTACCGCGCCGTTCGGCAGCGAGGTCGTCGTGATTGCCAGCGCTATGGAAATCGTATAGGACTGCGTAGTTGACATCTGCGGCGAGCTCGCATCCGTCACCTTGATCGTAAAGGTGGACGTCGTCGCCGAGCTCGCATCCGTCACCTTGATCGTAAAGGTGGACGTCGTCGCCGAGCTCGGCGTGCCGCTGAGGGTTCCCGTCGAACTGTTGAGGGCCAGCCCGTTCGGCAGCGAACCGGCGCTGACCGACCACGTGTATGGCGTTGTGCCGCCCTTCACCGAGATGTTCGTGCTGGGATATGCCGTCCCATTCGTCCCCTGCGGCAGCGTGGTGGTCGTGATTTGCAGCGGTGCTGGATTGATGGTGATTGTGAACGGCGTGGCCGCGGACGATTGTCCGTATGCGTCGCTCACCGTCAGCGTGATCCCAATGGCCGACGGATTGGTTGGCGTTCCGGAAACCGTGCCAGTGCTTGAGTTGAATATCAGCCCGTCTGCAGGAAGCCCGGTGGCGGCCCAGGTTAGCGTTCCCGTGCCCGTCGCCTGAAAGGTGAAGGCATACGGCGTGCCCGCCGTGCCCGATGTCAGCATCGGCTGCGTGGTGGTAATCGCCGGCGGCGGCGGATTGTTGACAGTGATGCTCAGCATTCCCGAGGTCGTGGATTTTGGTCCCGCGGCGCTCGAATCCGTGACCGTATACGTGAAGCTGACCGTCCCTTTCGCCGTCGGCGTCCCGCTGATCACCCCGGTGCTCGAATTGATGGAGAGCCCGTCGGAGAGGCCGGTGGCGGCCCAAGTGAGTGTTCCCGACCCGCCAGTCTCGGTCAGATTCAAGGTATAGGTCTTTCCGGCGGTGGCCGGATCGGCGGTCACTTGCGTTTGCGTCGTGGTCGTGCTGGGAAGCGCGCTGACGGTAATGACCACGCTCTTCGAAATCGTAGGCTCCTTCACCGAGGTGGCTGTGATGGTCGCCGTGCCGGCCGCCCCCGAGGCGTTGAAGGTGACGGAGAGGGACGTGATGTTGGCCAATGCGGTGCACGCTGGCCCGGTGTGACCTGACCGAGTTTTTGTACCAAGGGATGTGAGAGAGTGTACATCACCAAACCCTCTGTGCAATTTGCAACTCGCAGGGAGCCGCAGGCGACCGGAGAGCTGCAAATTGCGGCGCG
>JAJXZD010000149.1 GCA_021780215.1 Acidobacteriota bacterium | reverse complement strand
GGCATCCGGCAAACGGCAGTCACCCAATCCGGATACCACCCGTTGTCATCAAAGCCGGCCGGGTCCCATGCGAGCGGGAAGACTGGCTTTCATCTGCGTGGAGGATTTTCTTACGGAGGAGTTCATGAGCGAAGAGAAGAAGATTGCCATCATCGGCGGAACCGGCGACCTTGGATTCGGGCTGGCTCTGCGCTGGGGACTGGCGGGCGCCCGCGTTTGCATCGGCTCGCGTGAGGAGGGCAAGGCGCGGGAGGCGGCACAGCGCGCGCGGAAGGCATTGCAAGCGCATGCCCCGGCAAAGTCCGGCGAAATTTCCGTCAGTGGCTTGGCGAATCCGGATGCCGTCGCCGGCGCTTCGTTCGCGGTCCTCGCGGTGCCGATTTCCGCGCAGGCCGCCATTTTGAAGACGGTTCGCGATGCCTTGCGAGGGACGATCCTGGTGGACGCCACCGTTCCCTTGGCTGCGGCGCTCGGCGGAAAGCCGACGCAGATGCTGGGGCTGTGGCAAGGCTCCGCGGCCGCGCAGGCCCGCTCGCTCGTCCCGGCGGATGTCCCGGTGGTCTCTGCTTTCCACAACGTCTCGGCCGAGGCTTTGCAGGATCTGTCGGTGACGCCGGAGTGCGACATCTTCGTGTGCGGGGACGATGCGGCTGCGAAGGAGACATTCTTCCCGCTCGTGAAGATGATTCCCGGCCTGCGCCCGATCGATGCGGGCGGGCTCGAGATGTCGCGCATCGTTGAGAGCGTCACCGCGCTGCTGATTTCGATCAATCGCCGGTACCGCGTTCACGCCAGCGGGATACGCGTTACGGGCTTGCCGATTGCCCCATGAAATCAGCCCTTTGAAGAGTTTAAATGGACCAAGGGAGAGACGAAAAGCCCCTTGCATGCAGTTAATGAAATAGTGTATACATGCCTGAAACGAGGCACCCAAAGTAATTTGAAAGTGCCAATGGCGGCCCGGAAGGGAATCTACCCCCTCTCTTCCGGGTTTTGCCTTTCATCTGGCGGCGAGCTGGGCGGTGCAGGAATAGCCGCCAGCCAGACCTCTCCGGATGGCAATCAGACTGAGGAATTGACACGGTTTTTTGCCCTGTCTATTCTGCGCAAGGACACGGAATTTGCCTGCACGGGAGCGTTGTGCGAGGTGGAATCTTATTGAAGGAAATCACTTTGGCATTCGGCATCGCAGGCCAATGGGCCGGCGGCTGAACCTGCTTAGAGACACACGGAGGCGGAATGGCAAGCGAACCAATCATGGACATGGCCCATCTAGGCCATTTGGAATTGTTGACCCCCAAGATTGAGGAAAGTGTACGCTTTTTCACCGGCATTATGGGAATGACCGAAAGCGGGAGGGAGCGCGATTCCGTCTATCTGCGCGCCTATGACGATTACGAACGGCATTCGCTGAAGCTCACGGCGTCGAAGCTGCCGGGGCTGGGGCATGTGGCCTATCGTGCGCGGAGCCCGCAGGCGCTGGAGCGGCGCGTGGCGGCGGTAAAGGAATCCGGCCTGGGCATCGGCTGGACCAAGGGCGATCTGGCGCACGGCCCGGCATTTCTCTGCCAGGATCTGGACGGCCACAACATCGAGCTGTATTACGAGACGCAGTGGTACGAGGCGCCTCCCGAACTGCGCCCGGCGCTGAAGAATCAGGCCCAAAGGTTTCCAGGACGGGGAGTAAACGCACGCCGTCTTGATCACTGGAACGGGCTGGCCGTGGACATCGAGGCCAATCGCCAGTTTTTCGAAAAATATCTGGGCTTCCGGCTCACGGAGCAGATTGTTCTCGACGATGGCTCAGAAGCCGCCATGTGGATGACCTGCACGAACAAAAGCTACGATTTTGCGTACACCCGCGACCATACCGGCACGCGGGGGCGCTTCCACCATGTCACCTACGCGGTCAACAGCCGCGAGGAAGTTCTTCTGGCCGCGGACATTTGCCTCGAGAACGGCGTGCCCATCGAGACGGGGCCGCACAAACACGCCATCCAGCAAACCTTCTTCCTCTATGTATTCGAACCCGGCGGCAACCGCATCGAGATTGCCAACGCCGGAGCACGCCTGATCCTCGCGCCGGATTGGAAGCCCATTCGCTGGAGTGAGGCGGAGCGAAAGAAGGGCCAAGCCTGGGGTTTGAAGACCATCGAATCATTTCACTGCTACGGCACTCCTCCGGTGGAGACCGGAACGAAGGGATGAGCCAGGCGATCCAGCCCGAGCCGCACCTGCTGCTCCTGCCCGGGCTTGCCTGCGACGCGGAAGTCTGGAAGCACCAGGCTTCCGTGTTTTCTGACTTCACTTCCGTTCAGATCGCGGAATACGGCGCAAGCGATTCTCTCGAAGAAATGGCGCAGGTGGTCTTGCGCGGCGCCCCCGAACGCTTCGCGCTGGCGGGGCATTCCATGGGAGGTCGCGTCGCTTTTGAAATACTGCGCCGTGCACCGGGGCGCGTCGCCGGACTGGCTGTGCTGGACACGGGTTATAAGCCGCTCGAGGCGGGAGCGGCGGGCGAGCGCGAGCGCTCCGAGCGGCTCGCCTTCGTCGAGTTGGCGCAAACACAGGGCATGCGCGCGATGGCCCGGCAATGGGTTCGCAACATGGTCCATCCGGATCGATTGGCGGACGCTGCCCTGATCGAGGCGATTGTTGGGATGCTAGGCCGAAAGAGTTCGGAAATTTTCCGCGCGCAAATTGAGGCCCTGCTCCACCGTCCCGATGCCACGGCCGTCCTGGGAGAGATTCGATGTCCCACGCTGGTGCTTTGCGGGCGCGAGGACGCCTGGAGCCCGCTCTCCCGCCACCAGGAAATCGCCGCGCGCATTCCCGGTAGCCGGCTGGCGGTCATCGAGCATTGCGGCCACATGGCGACGATGGAACAGCCAGAAGCGGTGACTGCGGCGTTGCGCGAATGGATGTTGGACGTGACAGCCTCACGAAAAAGTTTTTGATTCCCTCCAGAAGGTCCAGCCTATAGTCTGTTGAAGAGGAGGCGGGTAGGCGTCTGCCGCTCCGGAAGCGGCTGCATCGCTGCTTCCCTGAGAGAGCCCTTATGGGTGGCCCGTTTGAGCATACAGAAGGCCCGCCGCACGGCACCGATCGCCGTGCGCATTCGCGCTGGCGCGTTCGCTCGCTGGTTTACGTGGAGCCTGAGCCCGGCAATGGCGGCATTGTGCTGGATGCCAGCGAGGGCGGCATCTGCGTGCAGGTGGTTGGCGGCCTTGCCGGCGACGAGCTGGGAAGCATGCGCCTGCAGATGCCGGGAGGCCGGAGCTGGGTGGACGCTCCGGCGCGCGTCGTGTGGGCCCAGAACGCGCGGAGGCTGGCCGGGCTGCAATTCGCGACGATGTCCGACGAAGCGCGCCGGCGGATCGGAGTATGGCTGTCGGAGCTCGACGAATCTCGGATAGAAGCCTCTGCGAGAAGCTCCGAGAACGAGGCACGCGCGACAAGCAGCAGCGAGCCTGCTGCTCCACCCATCGAGTATGTGCCCCCGATCATTGCCCCCGTCCGAGCCCCGGAGCTCCTGGCAGCGCGGCGGGATTTTGCACGGCCCTTTGAGGACCAGCTGCCCCGTAGGCGGCCGCGGAGCGGGATTATGTTGGCTATTGTTGCCGCTTTGCTGGCGCTGGCTTCTCTGGCGGTTGGCTGGGCTATCGGGCGCGGCGATTTGCCCCAGATTTTGGCCAGGATCCACAGCCAGTCGGCCCCGCAGGGCGAGCGGCCTTCAAACGCGCCCGTTCCCGCGCGCCAATAGTTCGGCGGCAAGAACCCTCCTACTGCTGGCCGGTCGCGCATGCCGAGAGCTTTGGCTATAATGGCTTGTGCTTCCCATGCATTGCCAGCGCACAGCATGACGGTTTTCAGATCAGCCCGTCCGGGTGGGAGCATGCGAGGATCCGAGCGGGCCGGACGCCCCGCGACGGACCTCCGGCAGCAGTCGGAAAAGCCGAAGCACGCCTGGAAACTTCTTCCCGATGTCTGGGAGCTGATCAAGCCGCGGCGGATGCTGCTCGCCGCCGGTTTCCTGCTGATGGTGGTGAACCGCCTGTCGGGCTTGGTGCTGCCCGCCTCGACGAAATACCTTCTGGACGACGTCATCCTGAAGCATCAGACGCGAATTCTGGTGCCGCTGGTACTGGCGGTGGGGGCGGCGGCATTGGTGCAGGGCGTGACATCGTTTTCGCTGACGCAGCTCCTGTCGAAATCGTCGCAGCGGATGATTACCGACTTGCGCATAAAGGTGCAGGCGCACATCTGCCGCCTGCCGATTACTTATTACGACGCGAACAAGACCGGCGTGCTGGTGTCGCGAGTGATGAGCGATGTGGAGGGCATCCGCAATCTCATCGGCACCGGGCTGGTGGACTTTGCCGGCGGGATGCTAACTGCGATTTTTGCGCTCGCCTACCTGCTGCGGGCCAACGCAGAGATGACTTCGGCGGCGATGGTCGCCATCGTGATTTTTGGCTTCGCGTTAAGCCGCGCATTCAAATTCATCCGGCCGATCTACCGCGCGCGGCCGAAGATCAACGCGGAAGTCACCGGACGGCTGACGGAATCGCTCGGTGGGGTGCGCGTGGTGAAGGGTTATCACGCCGAGGCGCGCGAAGAGAAGGCGTTCCAGGCAGGGGTGCACCGACTGCTCGATAACGTACTGCAAACGCTGACGGCGACTTCGCTGATGTCGCTGGGCGCGACGGCGATGATGGGCGTCGTCAGCGCGGCGATCATGTTTCTGGGAGCGCGGGAGATTCTTACGGGCGCGATGACGCCCGGCAGCTTTGTCTCCTACCTGGCGTTTCTGGCGATGCTGGTAGGCCCCGTTGCGCAGGTGGTGGCCATTGGGCCGCAGATGACCGAGGCGCTGGCCGGCCTCGAACGCACGCGCGAAGTACTGAGCGAAAAGCCGGAGGATGCCGCGCCGGAGCGGACGCTCTATATGAACCGCGTAGACGGGCGCGTGACGTTCGAGCACGTCGGCTTTGCTTATGAAGCCGGCAAGCCCGTGCTGCACGATGTTGAGTTTGCCTCGCTGCCGGGCACTGTGACGGCCTTTGTCGGCTCCTCCGGCGGGGGAAAATCCACCATCATCGGCTTGATCGCCGCGTTCTACACGCCGAGCAAGGGCCGCGTCCTTGTGGACGGAGTGGATCTGGCGCGCGTGCGCCTCGATACTTATCGCACGCAGCTCGGTGTGGTGCTGCAGGAGACATTTCTCTTCGACGGGACGATCCGCGAAAATGTGGCCTTCTCCCGGCCCGAAGCCGCCGAGGAGGAAATCCTGGCGGCGTGCCGGATCGCCCGCGTGGATGAGTTCGCGGAAGCATTTGAGAAGCGGTACGACACGCTGGTGGGCGAGCGCGGCGTGAAGCTCTCGGGAGGGCAGAAGCAGCGCGTGTCCATCGCGCGGGCGATTCTGGCCGATCCGCGCATCCTGATTCTGGACGAGGCCACCTCGAGTCTCGATTCGGAATCCGAGGCCTTGATTCAGGAGGGACTGCGCTATCTGATGCGCGGGCGAACGACGTTCGTCATTGCGCACCGGCTGTCCACCATCCGCCAGGCGGACCAGATTCTGGTGGTGGAAGCGGGGCGCATCGTGGAGCGTGGCACTCACGAATCGCTTTACGCCGCCCGCGGCCGTTACTACGAGCTGTACACCAAACAGCACGGCGTGGAGATGAATCTGTTCCTCGCGCCCGGTGAAGGAGACGTCGTGGCGGAAGAAACGCTCAGGGGAGATTCCGCGGCGAGCCGCGGGGAGCCGGGCGATTCCGAGCTGCCGGCGGGCCTGCCAATGATCGGCGAACGGCCTTCGTGACCTTCATTTCTCCGCGCGAAGATACACGGCAATTCGAATAGGGGGCTGGACCTGGGAAAATGTCCGAGATCAGCATATCGAGCGAGGTTTTCGATGGGGCAGTAATGTCCGACGGGCTCCCGACGCGGCAGCGCCGCTGGGCGATGCTGACGTATCTGATCGGCCTGGCGATGTCCGTGCTTGACGGGAACATCGCGAACACCGCGCTGCCCTCGATTGCCGTGCAACTGCACTCCAGCCCGAAAACCTCGATCTGGGTGGTCAACGCATTCCTGATGTCGGTGGCGATCTGCGTGCTGCCGCTCTCCTCGCTTGTGGACATCCTTGGTTACAAGCGCATCTACCAGGCGGGAGTGGCCATTTTCACGGTGGCCTCGGCGGGCTGCTCGCTGCCGCACTCGCTGAGCACGCTGGTGGTGGCGCGCGTGGTGCAAGGGGTCGGGGCGGCATGCATCTGGAGCGTATCCGCGGCGATGATGCGCTACACGTATCCGCGAACTGAACTCGGCCGCGGCATCGGTCTGAGCGGCATCATTGTATTCACTTCGGCGGCGGCCGGGCCGAGCATCGCCTCGGGAATTCTGGCGATTGCCTCGTGGCACTGGCTGTTTGCCATCAACATTCCGTTCGGGCTGGTGTCGCTGAGCCTTTCGGAGCGCTACCTGGCGGTTGCTCCGGGCACGCGCCACCGCTGGGATTTCTGGAGCGCGATTCTGACGGCGGGAACGGTGACCCTGCTGATCCGCGGCATTGACGGGATCGGAGATAGCGCCGGCGTCGGGATGATCGCGGCGAGCTTGGCGGGATCGCTGGCCTTTGGGCTGGCGCTGGTGCGGCGGCAACTGGCCTTGCCCGCGCCGATGCTGGCGATTGACCTGTTCGAGCGGCCGATTTTCGCACTGTCCTCGCTGGCGTCGCTGTTCGCCTTCATGGCGCAGGGGCTGGCATTCGTGGTCCTGCCGTTTTATTTCATTGAAGTGTTTGGATTTTCGCAGGTGCAGGCGGGGCTGCTGCTGACGCCGTGGCCGATCGCGGCGGGCGTGGCCTCGCACATCGCCGGGCGCCTGGCGGATCGCTACCCGGTCTGGATGCTGGGAACGCTCGGAACGGCGGCGATGGCGGCGGGCCTGGTGCTGCTGGCGCTGCTGCCGGGACATCCCGCGGTGTTCCAGATCGTGTGGCGGGCCGGGCTGGGCGGCTTGGGATTCGGATTCTTCGGCGCGCCCAATAACCGCGCGATTGTGGCCGCCTCGCCGCGGGAGCGCAGCGGCGGCGCGGGCGGTATCGGCACGATGTCGCGGCTGCTCGGGCAGTCGGTGGGGGTCTCGGTCGTGGCCGTGATCCTGGGGCTTCTCGCCCACGGCGGAGTCAACCGGCGAGCCACGAGCGTGGCGCTGCTCTGCGGAGCGGGCTTCACCGCCGCGGCCGGCGTGATCAGCAGCGTGCGCCTCCCGCATTTCCATCCGGAGTGACGCTACAGACGGCGCTGCCACGGCATCCTGCGCCGCGCCACCTTACGGTTCCGGCGGAAGATGGTCTTCCCCGAGCACGGAGGCACCGTGCAACGAGCGCCCGCTGGCGGCCTGCGGCAGCCGGTCAAAGGCCCATTTCAGGAGCAACGGGGTGACCAGGGTGGTGGCCACGGCCATCAGAACCAGGATGGTGAACAGCTGGCTGCCGATCAAGCCGTGGGCCAGCGCGGCATTGGCAATTGCCAATTCCATGACCCCGCGGCCATTGAGCCCGATTCCCAGCGCCCAGCTTTCCTCGGTGCTTAGCAACGCCAGCCGGCCGCCTGCGTAACCACCAAAGATTTTTCCAACAAACGCGGCCAGGAGCACCACGGAAACGAGCTTCCAATCCCGCAGGCTGGACACTTGGAATTGCAACCCGATCGCGGCGAAAAAGATCGGGCCGAGAAAGCCCATAGTGACGTTCGAGGCGGTCTTGTGAATCTCGGCAAAGTTGCGCCGGCCCATGATTTCGTGGCTCAGCAGCATGGAGCCGAAAAACGCTCCGACGATAAAGTCCAGCCCTAAGGCTTCCGAGAAGCTTGCGAAGGCGATAACAAACAGGAAGATGATGGCGAAGAGCGATTCCTTCCCCTTCAGCTTTGCAACCAGCGGATCAAGCAGATTGCGCGAGCGCGCCAGGGGGCCCGGTGCGTACCGCTTGATCAGCCGGGAGACGAGGATGAATCCGGCCATGAAGACCAGCGCTTTCACCAGGGCCAGCAGGACCGTCAGGGCCAGTGCCGGCGCGCCGGCGGAGCTCTTGGCATCGAGAATAATTCCGAGAAGGAGCAGCGACGCCACGTCGTTGGCCACTGCTGCCGATATGATTTTCCGGCCCACCTCCGTGTCCAGCTTGCCCAAATCCGCCAGAATGCGCACGCTCACCGGAAGTGCGGTGATGGCGATACAAAGCCCCAGGAAAATCATGCGGGTCCGGTCAAGACCGAAGGCCATGCCGGCCGCGATTCCAAGAGCAAGGGGAATAGCAAAGCCGGAGACACTCACCCAAACGCCGCGCCCGCGGAACGCCTTCCACAGCGCGTCCAGGTCCATGTCCATGCCTACCAGGAAGACCAGCAGCAGCACCCCGATGTCGGCAATGGCCTTGATTTCCCGCGTGGACTGAATGATGTGCAGGACGGAAGGCCCGAGAATCACTCCCGAGATGATTTCCCCCATCATGGCCGGCTGGCCGAATCGCTCGGCAATCTCTCCGATTACCCGCGCGACAATGAGCAGCAGCAACAGGGATTCGATGAGAGGCATGCAATGTCCCTCTGGCGCAAAGTTGGGATTCTTATGAGGGCGCAGGTCCCTCGACGGCAACAACTGGCCGGCTGCACGAATCGGATATTGGCTGGGGCTGGTTTCTAGCTTGCGAGGGGACCGGGCGTGTTGGGAACGCTTGCCTTGCCACCTCGGAACGAGTGCGGTCCGCGCCGGCGCGAACCGCTTCTCGATGCTGCCTAGCAAAACCTATACTTCCCGCATGGGGCTGTCAAGCTCCCGGCGACCGGCCCGCTGCGGCCGCAGAGGGAGCGGTTATTCGATGGTGAAAT
>JAJXZD010000228.1 GCA_021780215.1 Acidobacteriota bacterium | reverse complement strand
GCGCACCAGTCCGGTTTCCCCGCACTTCGCCAGGCGCACACAGTCGGTCATGTGCGCCGACTGCGCCACGAGCTTTCTGGCTTCATCGAGGAACGTCCGCCCCGCATCGGTGAGGGCCACGTGCCGACGGTCGCGCGCGAAGAGGCGCACCCCAAACTCGTCCTCCAGCTGTTGAATCTGGCGGCTTAGCGGCGGCACCGTTACGTGGAGGTCCTGCGCGGCCCTGGAGAAGTTGAGCCTCTCCGCAACAGCAATGAAATAGCGCAGTTGCCGGAATTCCACCTCGTTTGTACCCCCTGTTGTGCGGAAGGAGTAACACAAACCATCCAAATAAGCAATGGACAGCATCGCCGCTCGTGGGATGTAGTGTCGCCATTCGCTGCAGGGATATCGCGAACCGCATGAGGGTGGCTTGTGCGCGCAGGGTGCGTGGGGAACTGACTTGGTTCAGACACTTGGTCTGCCTCTGCTTCCTTTTAGAACGGACTGCAGCCAAAGGGTTTTGTGGCGCTCGATGCGGAGATTCGAGCTTCGCGATGAGAGCCCGGACCGCGGCATTTCGCCAAGGAGAAAACCGATGAAAGCGATTCGCGCAATCTATTTTGTGCTGGCAGTTGCCGCGTTCCTGGCGTTTTACGTTCCTGCCGTGCTGGCGCAATCCGCTACCACCGGCGCACTCACCGGAACGCTGACCGATCCTTCCGGCGCCGTCATCACCGGCGCCGCGGTCACAGCCACGAACATTGCCACGGGCGCGGTCCGCACCGCGACGACGGATGCCAACGGCTCCTATAAATTCTCCCTGCTCCCTCCGGGCAACTACAGCCTGAAGTTCTCTGCCGCCGGCTTCAAGACCAGTCAAGTTCCCTCGGTCACTGTGAACGTCACGGAAACAAGTGTGCTGAATCGCGGCCTCGAAGTCGGCGCGCAATCTCAGCAGGTCACCGTCGAGTCCACCGCCGAGACCATTCAGACGGAGAACGCCACGGTAGGAAGCCTGGTTGGTTCGCATACAGTGACTACCCTGCCGCTGAGCTCGCGCAACTACACGCAGATTATTGACCTCTCGCCGGGCGTAGTGGCCAACGTCGCCAGCGCTGCTGCCGTCGGCAATGGCACGCAGGACATCAACGTGAACGGCATGGGGTCTGACCAGAACAACTATATGATGGACGGCGCCGTCCTCACCAACTACGGCAGCGGCGGCGGAGCGCAATCTGGAAACTTCCCCGGCATCGGAATTCCCAACCCGGACTCGATCCAGGAGTTCAAGATTCAAACTTCGCAGTACGACGCCCAATATGGCCGCAATCCCGGCGCCAATGTGAACGTGGTCACCAAGAGTGGCACGAACAGCTTCCATGGCGACCTGTGGGAATTTGTCCGCAACACATCCATGGACGCCAACGACTTTTTCAATAAGCAGAGCCAGCTGGCCCTGAATACCCCCAACACCCCCGAAACGCTGAATGAAAACATGTTCGGCGGCACGATTGGAGGGCCGATCAAGAAGGACAAGCTCTTCTTCTTCGGTTCTTATCAGGGGATTCGCCAGCTCAACTCCGTGGGCACCAACGGTTTCGCCACGGGCCTATCAACTGGTTTGCAACTGCTGCCCTTCAACGAGCCGGGCGTGCCCATTGCGCAAGCGCGGGCCGACCAGGGCTCCGGGTACACCGTTCCCATGAACATGGTGGCTGGCGGCGCGCCATGCGCCGCGCCGACATATCGTGCGTATCTGGGTTGCGCCTTCGCCAACAACATGGGGCTCCTAGGTACTATTCCAGGAGGTGTTCAGTCCAATTTGGGAACTGGCGTGGCGATCAACCCGAACGGATCGAACATCAACAATGTCGCCGTAAGCCTGCTTCGGGCGCCGGGGCCCAAGGGCGGGCTCAATCAGGGGTTTTATATTCCCGGCGTGCCCTACGGTTCAAATGGCCTCCCCATCACGTCCACCCCTCTAAGCTACGCACAACCGATTAATGCCACCGAGGATCAATACGTAGCTAACATTGACTACGTCGTTTCCCCCAAGAATACTTTCTCCGAGAAATTTTTTCTGTCCAATGATCCTCAGATCCAGCCCTTCGTTTGCCTCGGCTTCGTCGGCGCTCCCGGCGTGAACAATTGCGATCCGGGCGCCCCGGAGGATGTGACTTACACGGATGACAGCGGGATCCTCAAGCTCACCACGGTGGCCACGAGCAATCTGGTCAACGAGGTGTCGTTCGATTTTGAGCGGTCCACCACGATCGCCAATCCCGGTAATTATCTCTCGGGCTGCTCGGTGGGAATTGCCGCCCCGCTTGTTCCCGGAGGCAACTGCGCCGGCTTCACCCCCGGCCCCGGCGTCAATCCCATACCGCTGCAGATGCCCACGATTTCCATATTCGGTCTCCCAATGATCAATACTGCCAATGGGCCCGTGGCTCCCCAGGGGGCGTGGAACAACGGTGGAAACTTCTTCGCCTCGGCCACCAATTTCTTCAATACCTTCCAGGGGAACGAGCAGATTTCCTGGAACCACGGCAAGCACACGATCCGAACCGGCTTCTGGGTGCAGCGCCTACAATACAACTGGACCCTGCCAGGCCGGGGCGGCATGGCCTTCCCAAGCGTGGCCGACTTTCTGACGAGCTCGAGCGGCGCCCCAGTCACCGGCACGGCTCCAACTCCGGGAGGGGTTCTGGCCAACTTCTACGGGCTCACGGACACAAACGGCAACGCGCACGATCAGAGAAGCAACGAATTCGCCACGTTTATTCAGGACGATATCAAGGCCACGCGCCGTCTGACATTGAACCTTGGCCTGCGATGGGAGTACGATGGGTACCCATCCGACATTACTGGCCTGTTCACCAACGCTTGGCCCTCGGCAACCGGCTTGGTCAACAGCGGATCGTATTTTCTGAACAACCCGGCCGGCACTCTTGCGGGTTACGTCGTGCAGTCAAATTACAACCCCAATATCAGGCAGTGCGGCAACCCACTGGCGCCCACTGCCTGCGGGCTGACGGCCCCAGCCAATATTTTCCCCGGCGGGGTCTATCCGGGCGGAGCCAGCGGCGTTCTGTACAACACCAACGCAACGCTAGTGAAGCCGTCGCCGCTCGATGACTTTGCCCCCCGCATTGGCTTGGCGTGGCAGCCAATTGGGGACAAGCTCGTGATCCGCGCCGGTTACGGCATCTTCTACGACGCGGTCTATGCCAACCTGCTGGCAAACAACCAGGGAGGAAATTCGCCCTACAACGGGTACGTAAATGGTTCCAACCCCGGCAATTCCCTGGATCAACCCGCTCCCGTTGGCCCCGTTGGCGCTTATCCGGCCAGCACCAGCGGAGTCTTGGGATGGACGCCACGCACGATGGTGGTAGCTGCCGGCAATCCCACGAATGGGGCAACCTACATCACGGACATCGCGGGTGGCCAGGGTCTCGGGACCACTTCGGACTCGCAATTCCTCGACGTGCCTTTGGTGCAGGAGTACAACCTCGATATGCAGTATGCGGTTGGCAACAACTGGCTTGTGGACGTTGGCTACGTCGGGTCGCATGGCACGCACCTCTACGATTGGGCGCGCCCCATCAATATCGCCTTCTTGCAGCCCAATGCACCCAACGGCCCCGCGCCGAACGACAAGCAAGACGCCATGATGGTCCTCGGCTCTGGGGCCGTTGGTACTCCGACCTCATTTCCGTTCAACGATCCTGGCAATTCGAATCCCTCCACACAGATACTCACCAATACGGAGCTGAATGCCATGGGCCGCGTCAGCTACCTCGGCTTTGGCACCGGCGGGATGTCCACCACCAGCACACAGGGCGATTCGCTTTATAACAGCTTGCAGGCTCAGGTGCGGCACCAGTTCGCCAACGGCTTCATGTTCCAGGCCTCCTATACCTGGAGCAAGCTGATGACTAACATCAACGCCCCCGAGGCCGGCACCGGTATCGCTGCCCCTGGCAACGTGCTTTCCGGCGGCGCATCGAGCAACGATCCCTTGAACTTCGCCCAGCAGTATGGGCTGGCGGCCTTCAACCGTCCGCAGCGCCTCATCGTGGCTTACAGCTACGACCTGCCCTACAAGAACACGCACGGCTTCACCGGCCACGTGCTTGGCGGCTGGACGATCTCCGGAGTGACCACCATTCAGGATGGCCTGCCATTTACCGTTACCGACTCCACGGGCGGTCGCATTTACTACGGCATTGCCGGTACGCCCTTTGGCGGAGGCGGCGTGCGAGCGGAGCTGAACCCTGCCAGCACCGGCAATTGCAACTCTTTCGGTGTTTGCCAGGTGATCGGCGGATCTACCGCTGGCAGCAACTATGCGCGCGTTGTCAGCGGCCTTAACGGCGGCAATGGATGGATTAACCACTCCGCGTACACAACCACGCCGTGCATCGGAGGCACCATCGCGGGAGATTGCGCCGGGTCCGGTGGCGCGTCAGGTTTTGGCAACTCCGGCGTGGGGGAGATCATGGGGCCAGGGCAGGACAATTGGGACATCTCACTCATCAAGAACACCAAGATTTCGGAAAGCACCAGCCTGGAGCTTCGTGCGGAGTTCTACAACATCTGGAACCACCCGCAATTCAACGGCCCGGTGAACGATGTCAGCAACTCATTCTTCGGCGGCATCTTCAGCAGTGCGGTGCCTCCGCGCATCATGCAGTTTGCGGCCAAGTTCTACTTCTAGATCGCGAAGACAAGTGTGCGGCCCCATTCCCGCTGGAAGGCGGGAATGGGGCTTTTTTTTACTATGGGGTGATTTCAGGCGGTTTGCGGCCGGCAAGGAGCGACTCAGGGGCCTAAATTAGTTCGAGTTCGAGGGATTTTTTGGTAGCATGGATTGTCAATCGTTTCTGGCAATCCGGCCGGTTGGGAGCAGAGCACAATGGCATTGGCATGTGAAATTTGCGGCAAGAAGCCGCACTATGGAAACACGATCAGCCACGCGCACAACGTCACCCGCCGCCGCTGGAATCCGAATCTGCGGCGCGTGAAAGCCGTCATCAACGGCGCGCGGAAACAGGTGTGCGTCTGCACCTCCTGCATTCGTTCCGGCCGCGTCAAGAAGGCCGCCTGAGGCGGCTTCCGCACGAAGGAGCTCCGCGTTGAATCGGAGAATTCTTGCTGGCGCTCTCGCGGCCCTCTGCGCGTTTCTTGGGGCCTGCCGGCGGGAGGCCGCTCCCGGCCCGGACGTCTGGGCGGTGGTGGACGGCAAGGAGATCCTTCGCCAGGACGTGGAGAAGGCGTTTCGTTCGCGCGTAAATGCGGAGGCGCCCGCGCCCTCGCAGGAAGAGGCCCTCTCGCTGAAGCTCAGCATTCTCGATGAGCTGATCAACAGCGAGATCCTGCTCGAACGCGCCGCGAAGCTGAATCTGCTGGCGACGGACGCCGAAGTAGCCGACAAGTTCACCGAGACGAAAAGCCCCTACACCGAGGAGGAGTTCCAGAAGAAGCTGGCCGATAGCGGCCTTACGGTGGATGACTTGAAGAGAGAGATTCGCCGCCAGCTCTCGATCGAAAAGCTCCTGAACCGCGAGGTCGTGGCCAAGATTTCCATCACCGACCAGGACATCACCGATTTCTACAACGCCAACCGCTCGCAATTCAGCGTTGCCGAGCCGCAGTACCACGTGGCCGAAATCGTCATCACTCCCCATCCCGATTCCACGGTGCACAACCAGAAAAACGACAAGGCTACGAACGAGGCCGAGGCCGGGCGCAAGGCCGCCATGCTGATTCAGAAACTGGACGCCGGAGCCGATTTCACCAATCTGGCCATGGACTATTCCGAGGATTCGAGCGCCTCGACCGGCGGCGACATCGGATTCATTCCTGAATCCTCGCTGAACCGGTCCGATCCGGCGCTCAAGAAGGCCGTGCTGGCGCTCCAGCCCGGGCAGTTTACCCAGCCCATTCGGACCAAGGGCGGCGGCTATACGATTCTGAAACTGATCGCCAAGGAGCCGGCGGGCAATCGCCAGCTCTCCGATCCGCAGGTGCAGCAGGCCATCCGCGACACGCTGCGCAACCGGCGGGAGCAGTTGCTGCGTTCCGCCTACTTGATCGAGGCGCGCGATGAAGCGCACGTCTCGAACTATCTGGCGCGCCAAATCTTGGAAACTGCGGGCAAGCTCCCCGGCGCGGATTAACGGCGCGGCGCGCGCGCCCGTATTTTTTGAACGTGGCGCCTCCAAGGGCCCTCTCAAGGAGCAGGCCATGAGCCAGGAAATCTCGGACCGCCTGGAAATCCGCGCGGCGGTGGAAAACTGGGTGCTGTGGCGGGACGCCGGCGACTGGGAGCGCTTCCGCACGGTGTGGCACGACGATGGGCGGATGATGGCCACGTGGTTTCAGGGCACGGCGGACGAGTTCATCCGCGTGAGCCAGGAGGGCTGGGCCCGCGGCGTCAACATCCTGCATTTTCAGGGCGCGATGACCATTGATCTATTCGGCCCGCGCGCCATCTCCCAGACTAAGATGATGATCCTGCAGCGGGCCATGGTTCACGACGTTCTGTGCGATGTCACCTGCATCGGCCGCTTCTACGATTTTTTCGAGAGGCGCGCGGGCCGCTGGGGACTGGTGCTGCGCCAGCCGATTTATGAAAAGGACCGGCTTGATCCCGTCGAGCCGGGGAAGGCGCCGGTGCTCGATCGCGCATTGCTCGTGCGCTTTCCCGAGGGCTACCGGCATCTTGCATATCTGCAAACCACCATCGGCTACAAAGTGAAGCCGGACATGCCTGGCCTGAAAGGTCCCGAGGTCGAGGCGCTCTATGCACGGGGCAAGGCCTGGCTTTCCGGCGGGACGCTGTGAGCTTCGCGGTCATAGATGGCATGCGGCGCATGATGGCGGCGCCGGCGGGAGCGTGAATCGCATGGAACCTTCGGAGCAGAACCAGTGGAAGAAGGCTGCCGCGGAAGCGGCTGCCAATCTTGTCGAGGACGGCATGGTCATCGGCCTGGGGACAGGATCCACCGCCGCATTTTTCATTGCCGCTCTGGGCCACCGGCTTGCCGAAGACGGCCTGCGCATCACCGGCATTCCCACCTCCGAGCAGACTGCGGCCCTGGCGCACAATAGCCGCCTCCCGTTGACGACCTTTGCCGAACACGCCCAAATTGATCTAACCGTGGATGGGGCCGACGAGGTTGAATTCGGCACGTTGAGCCTGATCAAGGGCCACGGCGGCGCGCTCCTGCGCGAGAAAATCGTGGCTGCCGCTAGCAAACGCATGATTGTGATTGCCGACGAAACCAAAGTGGTCTCCAAGCTCGGCTCGTTGGTTTCCGTTCCGGTGGAAGTGGTTCGGTTCGGCTGGCAGGCGACGGGCCGGAGACTCACGGAAATCGGCGGAAATCCCTCGCTCCGGCTCGGCCCGGACAGGAAGCCCTACGTCACCGATGGCGGAAACTACATCATGGACTGCGCGTTTGGGCCGATCGGCAATCCGAAGGATGTGGCCCATCGCCTCGACCATATCGTCGGCGCGGTCGAGCACGGGCTTTTTCTTGGGTATGCGGCGGAAGCCATCGTGGGCGGACGCGACGGGGTGAGGACTTTCCGCCGCGAGCCGGCGTAAGCCCTTACAGGGCAGCCAGAATGCATCCTCGCGGCCCGATGGTATAGCCGGAGGAAGATCGCAGCATCTTCGATGTGCCAGCGGAGTTTCCCCCGCCCAGCGGCTTAATTCATCCTAATTCGCCGCGGAACTGGCTTTCGAATACACCGCGTCGAGCGCGCCCCACAGCGCCTTCAAACTCCGCTCGGCGGACAGCAGCACGCCAAGGTTGTCGGAGGTGGCCTGGCTGGCCAGCCAACTGCGCCACGCGGCGCGATGACGCACATCGGCCTCCTCATGCACCTCGAAATAGGCCAGGGCTTGCGGGTCGGTGACGTTGTAGAACCGGCGCAGGCTGGAAATCTTCCGCCTCGAAATCTCCGGGACCTGCGCTTCATAGGCGTAGAACGCAGCGACCGCTTCGACCAGAGAGCCGTGCAAGGAGACTTCATCGAAGGTGTCAAGGAGAGCGGCGATACCCGGCAGCGGACGCGCCGTCTCGAGCACCTCCTGGCTGACGCCCACGGATTCGGCGAACTGGCGCCAAAGCACGGGGCGCGGCGCGTGCGGATTCTCCTCGTCCGCCAGATTTTCCTCGACCACTTCGGCGAGCGGGCTCTGGCTGCGTCCGGCAAGCTGTTTCAGGTTGTCCGGAAACGCCCGGACGTGCTGGTAATACTGCTCGGCGTAGAGCTGGAGGGTTTCCCGGTCCAGCCTTCCCTCGATCCATTCCTGATAGAGAGGATGCTTGAGCAGATGGTATTCCTCGATAAGTGCATCAATCGATTCGAGCAGCGTTTTGGGTCTTGCTTCAGTGCGCTTCCAGTGCATCACGCCGGTCAGCGACTCCTTTTTTCCAGATGAATTGAAGAGATGAAAAATGACCGCGAAATTTTACTCAAACCCGCGCTGAAAATCCACCACGCGGACGGGAAAAGCGCCGGTTGCACATCACAGTTCGGCAGGCGAGTGAGCGGCCGGAGCATTGCCCCGACCGCTCGTGATTTTGGCCGCTTGCCCCGAGGGCAATCAGAAAATCAGTTTGACGACCAATTGAATCTGCCGCGATGTAGTGGCCGTCGTATTGGTCAGCACCTGGAATTCGGAAATGGCCTCGACACCGAGGGAATTGCCGGTAATGTTCGAGCCTGTGCCCTTGCTCCAGTAACCCTGCATGTCCTGGTCGTCTTCATAGAACGCCTGGCCGACGGGCCGCGACCCGGCCACCGAATAGGTCTGGCCGGGGCCGTAAAATCCCGAGGAGATGCCTCCGCCGCCTCTGCCGGTGATGTAGGTCTGAGTCACACTCTGCACGCCGGGCGCGAGCGAAAGAAACTGCTCGAAATTGCGCCCGCTCAAAGGCAACTGGCTCATCTGCTGTAGTGTGACAACAGAGGAAACGGCGGCGGTTTGCGTCTCGACGCGGGAGAGATTGCGCAAGGCGCACATAGGAGGATCGTGGC
>JAJXZD010000119.1 GCA_021780215.1 Acidobacteriota bacterium | reverse complement strand
GTCTTCGCCGCCGTGATGCTGAGCATCAGCATCCTGCGCTTTCATAAATCCATCGAGTGAAGGCGCAAAGGCGCAGCTGTGAGCGGGAAAAAAGCAGTTCGCGGAAGATACTTCGGGAAGAGGCTACTTCTGCGAGGCGGCGTCCTTCAAGTAAGCATCCACGGTGTGCGCGGTGCTGCGCCCTTCCGCGATTGCCCACACCACCAGGGATTGTCCGCGGCGCATATCTCCGGCGGCGAAAACGCCAGGGACCGAGGTCATATATTTGCCGTTGGTGGCAATGTTCCCGCGGGCGTCCAGGTCCACGCCGAACTGCTCGATCATTCCCTGACGCACCGGCCCGGAAAAGCCCAGAGCCAGCAGAACGAGTTCGGCTTCCAGCGTGAACTCCGTTCCCGGTTGCGGCTCGAATTTCGGGGGTGGGCCGACGCGCACGGCGTGCAGCCGCCGCACATTGCCGCTCGCGTCCCCTTCGAAGCGGGTGGTGTTCACCGCCCAGTTCCGTTCGCCGCCTTCCTCGTGCGAGCTTTCCGTACGCAACTGCAGCGGCCAAAGAGGCCAGGGCGTGCTCGGGTCCCGCTCGGCAGGCGGCATGGGCATGATCTCGAACTGCGTGACGGACTTGGCCTTCTGCCGGTGGCAGGTGCCCAGGCAATCGGCGCCCGTGTCGCCGCCGCCGATGATCACCACATGTTTGCCCGTGGCCAAAATCTGGTCAGGGACCGCGTCGCCCGCGCACACCCGGTTTTGTTGCGGGAGGAACTCCATCGCAAAGTGGATGCCGCGCAGCTCGCGCCCAGGCACGCGCAGGTCGCGCGGGCTCTCCGCGCCGCCGGTCAGCAGAATGGCGTCGAATTCTTTGCGCAGGTCGTCCGCAGCCACGTTGCGGCCTACATGCGCCCCGGTCCGGAAAATCACTCCTTCATCGGCCATCTGCGCGAGGCGTCGGTCGAGGACGTTCTTCTCGAGCTTGAAGTCCGGGATGCCGTATCGCAGCAAACCGCCGAGGCGGTCCGCCTTCTCGAACAACGTCACCCAGTGCCCGCAGCGGTTCAGTTGCTGCGCGGCGGCCAGCCCTGCCGGTCCGGAACCGACCACGGCGACGCGTTTCCCCGTGCGCGTAGCCGGTGGCTCGGGATGGATCCAGCCTTCCTCCCAGGCCCGCTCGACGATCCTCTTTTCGATCAGCTTGATTGTCACCGGCGGCTCGTTGATGCCCAGCACGCAGGCGGCCTCGCACGGCGCCGGGCAGACGCGCCCGGTAAACTCCGGGAAATTATTCGTCGAGTGCAGGACGCGAATGGCGTCTTTCCACTCGTCGCGGTACGCCAGATCGTTCCAGTCGGGGATGATGTTGTTCACCGGGCAGCCGGTGTGGCAGAAGGGAATACCGCAATCCATGCAGCGCGCGGCCTGGGTGCGAACCTTTTCCTCCGGGAAAGGCTCGTACACTTCGCGGTAGTCGCCCACGCGCTCAGAGACCGGACGCCGCGTCGGCATCTCCCGCGTGTATTCCTTGAACCCGGTGACTTTACCCATGGAGGACCTGCCCGCCCGGCTGCGCACCGGCCTGCGCCGCAACCACCGCCGCCGGCAGCCGCGGAATTCCCAGCACCCGCTTGTACTCGTGCGGGAAGACCTTCACAAATTTCGGCAGCATGGCCTCCCAATTTTCGAGAATCCATTTGGCCTGCGGGCTGCCCGTGTACTCGGCATGGCGCGAGATAAGCTGGAACAGCATGTCCATATCCTTCTGCTCGGCCAACGGCTCGAGGTCCACTTCCGTGCGGTTGCAGCGCACCGCGGCGAAATCACCGGTGAGATCCAGGACGTAGGCGATTCCTCCGGTCATGCCGGCGGCGAAATTGCGCCCGGTCCCGCCGAGCACAACCACCAGACCGTTGGTCATGTATTCGCAGCCGTGGTCGCCCACGCCTTCGACTACCGCAGTCGCTCCCGAATTGCGCACAGCGAAGCGCTCCCCGGCCATGCCGCCGAAGAAGGCCTCGCCGCTGGTGGCCCCATAGAGGCAGACGTTGCCGATAAGGATATTTTCCTCGGGCACAAAAGACGACCGCCGCGAATGGCAGATGATCAGCCGCCCGCCCGACAGTCCCTTGCCGACGTAATCGTTGGCATCGCCCTCGAGGCTCAGCGTCACGCCCCTGGCCAGAAACGCGCCGAAGCTCTGCCCCGCGCATCCCGTAAACTGAATGCGAATCGTATCGTCCGGCAAGCCCGCCGAACCGTAGCGCCTGGCGATCTCTCCGCTCAGCATCGTGCCGGCGGTGCGATGGATATTGCGGATGGGTAGGCTAAGCGACACGGGGGTGCGGTTTTCGATCGCATCCTGGGCCATCTCGATCAGCTTGACGTCCAGCGCCCCTTGCAGCCCGTGGTCCTGCTCGATCAGCGAGCGCCGCCCCACATGGCTGGGCACCGGAGGATCGTGCAGGATGGCTGTAAGGTCGATTCCCTTGGCCTTCCAATGGGTAATGTCCTGGCGTGGCGCCAGGCAATCCACGCGGCCAACCATGTCGTTCACCGTGCGGAAGCCCAGTTCGGCCATGATCCGCCGCAGATCCTCAGCCACGAAAAAGAAGAAGTTGACCACATGTTCCGGCTGCCCGTGGAATTTCTTGCGCAGCTCGGGATCCTGCGTGGCCACGCCCACCGGGCAGGTGTTCAGATGGCACTTGCGCATCATGATGCAGCCCATCGAGACCAACGGGGCGGTCGAGAATCCGAACTCCTCCGCGCCGAGCAGCGCGGCCACGGCAACATCCCGCCCGGTCTGCAGCTTGCCGTCCACCTGCAGCCGCACGCGGCTGCGCAAATCGTTGAGCACCAGCACCTGTTGCGTCTCCGACAATCCCAGTTCCCAGGGGATGCCGGCATGGCGAATCGAGCTGACCGGCGAAGCGCCCGTCCCGCCGTCGTATCCGCTGATCAGGATGACGTCCGCGTGTGCTTTGGCCACGCCCGCGGCCACCGTTCCCACCCCCGCCTCGGCGACCAGCTTCACCGAGATGCGCGCGCGCGGATTGACGTTTTTGAGGTCGTGGATGAGCTGCGCGAGGTCTTCGATCGAATAGATATCGTGGTGCGGCGGCGGCGAAATCAGTCCGACGCCGGGAATCGAATGGCGCACCCGGGCAATCACCTGGTCCACCTTGTGGCCGGGCAACTGGCCGCCTTCTCCGGGCTTGGCGCCCTGCGCGATCTTTATTTGCAGGTCGTCCGCGTTCACCAGATAGTTGGTGGTGACGCCAAAGCGCGCCGAAGCCACCTGCTTGATCGCGCTGCGGCGCAGATCACCGCTCGGATCGGGACGGAATCGCTCCTCGTCCTCGCCGCCCTCACCGGTGTTGGATTTTCCCCCGATGCGGTTCATCGCGATCGCCAGGGTCTCGTGCGCTTCCTTGCTGATCGAGCCGAAGGACATCGCGCCCGTAGCGAAGCGCTTGACGATCTCCGAGGCCGGCTCGACATCTTCGAGCGGAACCGGCGGCCCGGCGGGCCGGAAATCAAGCAAGCCGCGCAGCATCTGAAATTCGCGGTTCTGCTCGTTCACGATTCCGGCAAATTCCTCGAACGTCTCGAATTTCGATTGACGCACGGCGTGCTGCAGCTTGCTCACGGTCAGCGGGTTCAACAGATGGCGTTCGCCGCGCACGCGGTATTGGTATTCGCCGCCGACGCGCAATTCCGTCTCGGAATCCCCGGGCGGCTGCATGGCGAATTGGTGCTTCATCATCGCCTCGCGGGCCAGCACTTCCATGCCCACTCCCTCAATCCGCGAGGAAGTCCCGGTGAAATAGCGGTCCACCAGGGAGCGGTTGAGTCCGATGGCCTCGAAGATCTGCGCGCCCTGGTAGCTTTGCAGCGTCGAGATGCCCATCTTCGAAAACGTCTTCAGCAGGCCCTTGTCCACCGCCTTCATGTAGCTCTTGAAAGCCTTGTCCCAGGTGTAGTCGGCCGGGAAGGCCCCGTTGCGGAACAGGTCCTCGAGCGTCTCGATCGCGAGATAGGGATTCACGGCGCTTGCGCCGTAGCCGAGCAGGAGGGCAAAGTGCATCACCTCCCGCGGCTCGCCCGATTCGACGATCAGGGCCACCTGGTTGCGCGTCTTTTCGCGGATCAGATGGTTGTGCACGGCGGAGAGCGCCAGCAGGCTCGGGATGGGCGCATATTCCGCATCCACGCCGCGGTCGGAGAGAATCAGCAGCGTGTAGCCGTTCTTGATGGCCAGGGACGCGCGGCGGCAGAGCGCCTCGACGGCCCGCTCGAGATTCTCCGCCCCGTCGGCGTGGAAGAGCGTTGAGAGCGTGGTGGCCAGAAAATCCCCCCAGCTCACCCGGCGCAGTTTTTCGAGCCGCCAGTTGGAAATGATGGGATGGCGCAGCTTGAGCGTGTGGCAGTTCTTCGGCGTCTCTTCGAGGATGTTGCCCTCGCGGCCGATGTAGCTGTTGAGCGACATCACCAGACCCTCGCGGATCGAGTCAATCGCGGGGTTGGTCACCTGCGCGAACATTTGCTTGAAATAGCTGAAGAGCAGCTGTGGCTGGTCCGACAGGCAGGCCAGCGGCGTGTCAATGCCCATCGAGCCGACTGGCTCCTCGGCCCTGAGCGCCGCGGGCAGCAGGATCGTCTTCAAGTCCTCGTCCGTGTAGCCGAAGGCGCGCTGGCGCATCCGCAACGTCTCGTGGTCGGTCGGCTGAACACGCGTGGGCTTGGGCAGATCGTCGAGAGTGATCTGGTTCTCCTTCACCCACTGGCCATAAGGCCGCCGGCTGGCCAGTTGCTTCTTCACTTCCTCGTCGGAGATGAGCCGCTTCTGCACCGTATCCACCAGCAGCATGCGCCCTGGCGCCAGCCGCCCCTTCATGCGCACGTCTTCGGGCTTGATCGGCAGCACGCCCGCTTCCGAAGCCATCACCACCAGCCCGTCCTCGGTCACGAGGTAGCGTCCCGGCCGCAAGCCGTTGCGGTCGAGCTTCGCGCCGATGACCCGTCCATCCGTGAAGGCCACCGCCGCTGGCCCGTCCCACGGCTCCATCAGCGAAGCGTGGTATTCATAGAACGCCTTCACATCCTCGGGCATGGTGGGATCGTGGTCCCAAGCCTCGGGAATCAGCATGGACATCACATGCGGCAAGTCGCGCCCGGCCAGCGTGAGCAGCTCGACGGCGTTGTCGAGCATGGCCGAATCGCTCCCGCCCGGCGTGATGATAGGCAGCAGCTCCTTGATATCGTCGCCGAAGAGCGGCGAGGCCAGCACGCTCTGCCGCGCGTGCATCCAGTTGACGTTGCCGCGCAGCGTGTTGATCTCTCCGTTGTGGCAGATGTAGCGGTAAGGATGCGCGAGCTGCCAGCTCGGGAACGTATTGGTCGAGAACCGCTGGTGCACCAGGCACAGCGCGCTGGTGATCTCCGGGTCGGACAGCTCCCTGTAAAAATGAGGAATCTGCGGGGCCAGCAGCAGCCCTTTATAGACAATCGTTCGCGAGGAAAGCGAAGGAACGTAGAAAAACTCCCGCTCCTTCAGCCCGGATTCCGCGACCTTTGCTTCCGCCTGCTTGCGCACCACGTAGAGCTTCCGCTCGAGCGTGTCCTGGTCCATCCCCGGCGCGCCGCGCAGGAAAATCTGCTCGATGTAGGGCTGCGTGTTGCGCGCCAGCCGCCCGATCGTGTCGCCGTTAATCGGCGTGTCGCGCCAGCCCAGCACGGAAAGGCCGTGCTGCTTCGCAGCCTTCTCGAGAATCCCCTCGCACAGCATTCGCTCCTGCGGGTCCACCGGCAGGAAAATCATCCCCACGCCGTATTCCCCGGGAGCCGGCAGGGTGAACCCCAGCTGCGCGCATTCCCTCGCGAAGAAGGCGTGCGGAATCTGGATCAGGATGCCCGCGCCGTCACCGGTCTGCGGATCGCAGCCGCACGCGCCCCGGTGCGTCAGGTTGATCAGTATCTGGATGCCCTTGAGGACGATGTCGTGGGACTTCTGCCCCTCGATGCTGGCCACAAACCCCACGCCGCAGGCATCGTGCTCGTGCTGCGGGCTGTATAGGCCCTGGGCCGGAGGAAACTTCGTAAATGGATGCTTCGCTCTCATCTCGACTGGCGCTTTCCGTGTCGATGCGGGCAGGCAGGACGCCTCGGCGGCAGGCGCTCCCGGCTCTTCCGTGGATGAAAAATCCCCGCGCGAGCACCACCGCTTCCGGCCCGCGATTCCAACACGACCGCCTCGCTCTATTAAACCACAGCCCCCGCCGATAGCCTAGACTCGATCGCCGGGAGCTCAGGCGGGGCCCATGACATTTTCCGTGCCGCAGGACTAGCAATCCTATAACTCACCGGGGATTACACCCGCCTCCTCGACCGCGAGCGCCACCGGCCTTTTTGACGGTGTCGTGGTAATGACGAGCACGCTGACGAGCACCAGCACCGTCCCCAGGATTGTCCGCAGGCCCAGCGGCTCACCACCCAGAAAATATCCAATCAGCACGGCCACTACCGGGTTCACATAGGCGTAGGTGCCGACCTTGGTCGGCGATTCATGATGAATCAGCCACATATAGGTGGTGAAGCCGACAATGGACCCGAAGAAGATCAGATACGCAAGTGCCAGCCACGCCGCCCGCGAAACCTCGGCGGGATGAAAATTGCGAAACTCGCCGAGCGCCGCCGCGGCCAGCATCAACAGTGTTCCCCCGGCCAGCATCTGGGCACCGGCGCTCATCGCCTTCGACTTCGGCAGCGCCAGCCGCCGCGTCAGCACGGAAGCCGCCGACCAGCTGATGGCTCCCACGATCAACGCCGCGGCACCGGGCCCACTCACCGGCATCCCCCCGAAATTTTGAGAAGGGCTCATCAGCACGGCCACTCCACCGATGCCGACCAGCAGCGCCAGCACCAGTCGCGGGGTGGCCTGCTGCGTTCGCAGCAGGAGGATTTCCCAAATTGCCATAAACGCCGGAATTGTCGCCATCATCACCGCGGCGATTCCCGAGGGCACGCGCTGCTCGGCCCAGAAAAGCAGCCCGTAGTCGAGGAGGAAAATCAGCACCGCCAGCAGCAACACGGACGCCCATTCGCGCCGGCTCGGCCCACGCTCCCCGTGCAGCCTCATCCAGGCGAACAGGATCGCTCCCGCAATCAGAAAGCGCACTGCGGCAAAAACAAAAGGCGGAACTTCGCGCACGCCGACGCGAATCGCGAAAAACGTGGAGCCCCAGCCCAAATAGATCATCGCGAAGGCCAGCAGTATCTTCCACGCCGGAGGATGTGTGCCGGTTTCCATCGCAGACTCCCTCCAGCACTCTATCAGCTCCCCAACACACCGCCCACGCTGGATTTCGGCCCCGCCATACCACTTCAAGCAACCTGCCTTATAAGTCTAGCCACTATTATCCAAGGTGCTATTCTTGCGGCGCGGACCCCGCAGGGGGTGACGATGATTGCTCGTCCGAATATTAAGGCGACGGCACGCTGGCTGATTTTGACCCTGTGGCTCAGCAGCGCGGCGATTTGCCCTTTGGCTCCGGTAACGCTCGCCCAGGTGGATGCGGGGGCCATTCGGGTCAAATCCAATGAGGTACTGGTTCCCGTGATCGTGCTGGATAAGAAGCGAGTCACTGAGCTTCAAGATATGAACAGCTTTATTTTCTGGCATGAAATCTGTGACAAACAGGATTTTCACGCCTTAGAGCGCACCGTGGTTCGGGGCCTGTCAGGCGGGGACTTTCGAGTGTTCGAAGATGGCCAAGAACAACGAATTGAAAGCGTCACGCCTGAGAATCAGAATGATTCTCCTGACATCAGCGGCTATCGCGGGCGGGCCACAGAATTCGTCGGGATCGGGGGGGGGCTTGGGCTGGATACAGGTGGGGGCTCCTTTGCGGCCCAACCACCTACACACCAAGCCTGGCTGGCTATTTGATTTCCTACACTCCTCCGCCATCTCCCGATGGAAGCTGTCATAAAGTCGTTGTAGGAGTCGTCCGCCCGAAGTCGTGGGTCTTCGCCCGCCCCGAGTATTGCCATGTGGGGCGTTCTCTGGCCGATCCGTTGAATGGGGCAAGCCTCGGAAAACAGCTAGAGACCGATCTTCAATCGAGAAAACGGGGGAAATTGCGCCTTTCGCTTGCCGCGATTCCCTTGTTCACAAAGTCCGGCGCGACTCGTGTCCGAATCGTCCTGAATTACCCATCGAAATTTTACACCGACGATTGCACGGCCAGGCCAATCTTTGTTGGGCTATTAGGAATAATCTATACGAAGGGCGGAAATTCCGTTCAGCGTTTCAGTGACCTAACGTCTCATAGCACTGGCACCCTCTACCCCGCTCTTCCCGTCTTGGATTTCCTAGTAACTGGCCTTTCGGGCCCCTGCCAGTTCGCTACTCCCTACCGCTATGAGACGCAGACTGCCCTGCCCCCCGGAGAATATAAACTTCGCGTCGTGCTCAGTGACGGAAAAAAGTTTGGCCGCGTTGAAGTGCCGCTGACTGTTAACAACTACGACCGCCAGCATCTAGGCATCAGCGGCATTGTCCTGGCCAGGAGATATCGTCAAGCACCGAGCGATCCGCAGGAGGATCCAACCGTCCTGCCCCAGAACTACGCGCCGCTGATCAGCAAAGGAGTGATTGTCACACCCACCGCGAACACGCACTTCGAGAAAGGCGGACCTTTCTGCTTCTACGTTGAAATATTCAAGCCGCGGCAGCCCGGATCGCCGCAACGAACGACCGTGGCTCACATGAAAATCGTAGACGCCAAGACGGGCAACACTGTGAAGCAGCTCGATCCAATCAATGCCGCGTCGTATGCGATTCCGGGCAATCCGGTGATTCCCATCAGGGGAGGCATTGACATCACCGCCTTACCGAAGGGCTCCTACCTGCTGGAAGTGCAAGCCACCGATTCAGCCGGTGAAAGTACACCCTGGCGGTCAGCCAATTTCACCATCGAATAACCGCTCCCTCTGCGGCCGCAGCGGGCCGGTCGCCGGGAGCTTGACAGCCCCATGCGGGAAGTATAGGTTTTGCTAGGCAGCATCGAGAAGCGGTTCGCGCCGGCGCGGATCGCACTCGTTCCGAGGTGGCAAGGCAAGCGTTCC
>JAJXZD010000066.1 GCA_021780215.1 Acidobacteriota bacterium | reverse complement strand
CAACCGCCGCGGCTGGAACGCCACCTTCGGCACCAGCTACGACTTCACGCAGCAGGTCTTCCAGAACCAGATCGCGGAAGTCACCTATAATGGATCGTGCTGCGGAATCGGATTCGAGTTCAGCCGCTTCTCCTTCGGCACGATCCGCAACGAGAACCAGTACAGCGTGGTGTTCCGCATTGCCAACCTCGGCTCAGCGGGAAATCTCCGCCGCCAGGAGAAGGTCTTCTGAGAGGCGCGGCATGACTTCCTCTTCCTCCGCCAGCCTGGCATTTCTTTCGATTGAGCAGGCGGCGCGCCTGCTGCGACGCAAGGAGATCTCCCCCGTAGAATTGACCGAGGCAGCCCTCGCGCGGATCGAACATTACAACCCTCTGCTGAACGCATTCCTGACGGTTCTCCCTGATCACGCCCGCCGTCAGGCCCGCGCCGCCGAACGCGAAATCCTCCGTGGCCGCGCCCGGGGACCGCTGCACGGCATCCCCATTGCTCTCAAGGACAATTTCTGGACCCGCGGCGTGCGCACCACCGCCGGATCAAAAATCCTGGCCGAATTCGTGCCCGCCAAGGACAGTGCGGTCGCCGCGCGGCTTGCGGTAGCCGGCGTGATCTTGCTGGGCAAGACGAACATGCACGAATTCGCCTACGGCATCACCAGCGAGAATCCTCACTACGGCCCCGTTCGCAATCCCTGGGATCGAGACCGCATCTCCGGGGGTTCGAGCGGAGGATCGGCCGCGGCCGTGGCCACAGGCCTGTGCTTTGCCTCCGTGGGGACAGATACAGGCGGGTCCGTGCGAATTCCCGCAGCGCTTTGCGGTCTGACCGGATTGAAGCCGACCTTCGGATTGGTAAGCCTGGAGGGGACGATTCCGCTTGCGCCGAGCTTTGATCATGCCGGCCCCCTGGCGCGAAGCGTCGCTGACGCGTGCATCCTGCTCGAAACCATCGCCGGAGAGTATCCCAAGGGCGCGCGCCGGCCGGATCACCGCAGACTGCGCGCCGGCCGGCGGAGGCTCCGCGTGGGTTGGCCGAAGCATTTCTACTTCGAGCGGCTGGATGGAGAGGTGCAGCGGCTGGTGGAAACCGCGGTCAAGCGGCTGGCTGCGGCGCTCCATGCGCAGGTGATTGAAGTGGCACTGCCGCGCTTGCGCGATTCGGTTGAGCATGGCACGAATCTGATCGTCGCCGAAGCGAACTACTACCATGAGTCATGCGGCTACTATCCGGCGCGGGCCGCGGATTATGGCGAAGATGTCCGCGGGCACCTGGAATGGGGGCACGCGCTGCGCGCCGTGGACTACCTGCGCGCGGCGGAAAAGCGGAAGGAGGTGGAGGAGGATTTTCGCGCCGCGTTTGAGCGCGTGGACATCCTGGTGGCGCCCACCTCTCCGATTCCTGCGCCGCGCATCGGCGAAGGGAGCGTCCGCATCGCGGGGGAAAGGGAGACGCCGGTTCGGGCCGAACTTCTCCGCCTGACCCGTCCCGCCAATCTCACCGGTTTGCCCGCGCTTACAGTTCCCTGCGGATTCACAGACGAAGGCTTGCCCGCCGGGCTGCAACTCATCGGGCCGCGCTGGATGGAAGCGCGCCTGCTCGCCGCCGCACGCGCCTACGAGGACGCCACCGAGTGGCGCCTGCGGCATCCCCCGGAGGAATGAGCCGGGCAAGGCCCCCCGCAGGGTCGTACCCAAAATTCCTTGGCATGCGTCATAAAAATGTGGGAAGATTTTGGTTTGTTTGCCATCCAGCGGGATTGGCGGGCAACCTCATTCTGACGCCGAAGTGACGAAAGGAATCTGATGGACGTCTCCGTTTTCGCGGTTTTCCTTGCAGGTCTGGTTTCATTCCTCTCGCCGTGCGTTTTGCCGCTCGTGCCGGGATACATTTCCATGCTTTCGGGCATCGGCGTCGAGCAACTGAAGGAGGGAGAGGGATCGAGCGGGCGGCTGCTCAGCTCGGCATTGGCTTTCGTGATCGGCTTTTCGGCGGTCTTCATCACTTTTGGCGCTTCGGCCAGCGCCGTCGGCTCGTTCCTGGTGCGCAACCGAACCCTGCTGGCGCCGATTGCCGGCGCGCTGATTGTGCTGTTCGGCTTGCACCTGGTGGGCTTGCTCGTCAAGATCAGCGTGCGCGTGGGGTTCGTTATTGCCGCGCTGCTGATCGCCATCGGAGTGGCGCTAAACCTGCGGTCGGGGAGCGAACATCTCGCGGCGCCCGTGGATTTCTACGCGATCTCGTTGATTTTCCTGATCGGCCCTTCGTTGACGCGCTGGCTGAACCGCGATGTGCACCTGCGCAACGTGGGCGGCAGCCAGCCGGGCATTGTCAGCGGCTTTCTGATGGGTTTCGCGTTCGCCTTCGGGTGGACGCCCTGCATCGGACCGATTCTGGCCGGAGTGCTGGCGGTGGCCGCCACGCGGGACACCATCGGACAGGGCGTGATGCTGCTGGCGTTCTATTCCGCGGGCCTGGCGATTCCGTTTTTGCTCACCGCGCTGGGTATCGGGCGCTTCCTGAAGTTCTACCAGCGGTTCCGTAAGCATCTGCACACGGTCGAGATCTTCAGCGGCGTGCTGCTGCTGCTGATCGGAGGCTTGATCTTCGTGAACCGGCTAGGATGGCTGAGCAGCCGCCTGTCGTTCCTGAACCGGTTTGCGCAATAATCATTAGGAGAGCAATGGAAATGAAGAAGTCAGCACTTGCATGGATCGCCGGGGTGGCGATAGTGGTTGCGCTGGCGGGATTTTCCGGCTGCAAGGGGACGACCTCTTCGGCCCCCGGCAAGCCGGCAAGCCTGGCCAGCGAACCCCAGGTAGCCTTCAAGGACCTCCAGGGGAACAGCATGTCTCTGGACAGCCTGAAGGGCAAAGTCGTCCTGTTGAATTTCTGGGCCACCTGGTGCGAGCCCTGCCGCAGTGAGATTCCCATTCTGATTGACTTGCAGGATAAATATGGAGCGAAGGGGTTCACCGTGCTGGGTGCCTCGATGGACGACGACGGAGCCAAGGCCGTCAATCCCTTCATGCAGAACACCAAATTCACCGTGGGCGGGGAATCGAAGACGATGGACTATCCCGTTGTGCTTGGCAACGACGACATCGCCACGAAGTTCGGTGGTTTGCTTGGGATGCCCACCAGCTTCCTGATTTCTCGCGATGGCAAGATCGTGAAGAGATATATCGGAGTCCTGAACGCGGCTCAAATCGAAAAGGATGTGCAATCGCAGCTATGACACACTCCCGTCACTTACGGACCGCCCTTGTGCTCTGTGGATTGATCTTTGGCGCCTGCCTGGCGGGCGCGCCCCGCGTGCGGGCTCAGCAGCCCGCAGCGCTGGCCGCCGCTCAGGTGGTCAAGACACACACCTATATCTCGCTCGACCGCGTGCCACGCGGCAAGGAGTTCCAAGCCGCCGTGGTCGTGCAGATCGCCCAGGGCTATCACATGAACTCGCACAAGCCCCTGGATTCATATCTGATCCCGACCACACTCACGCCGCAGCTTCCCGCCGGCTTCAAACTGGTCGAGGCAATCTATCCCGCGGGGCACGACAGGAAATTTCCCTTTTCCCCCGACAAGCCTCTCAACGTCTATACCGACAGCGTGACGCTGCGCCTCCGCCTGGTAGCGGAAGCCAAAGCGCCGCTCGGAAGTACCTCCATCCCGGTGACGCTGCGCTATCAGGCATGCAACAATTCGGCGTGCCTGCCGCCGGTGAAGGTACCCGTTCCTGTCCAGGTGCAGGTTGCTTCAGCCGGATCCGCCGGCCGCCCCGCGCACGCGGACATCTTCCGGACCTCCGCGGAAAAAAAGTAGGCTGGGCGACAAATGCGGATCAGGTCCCTCCCGCGCAGCGGGAGACGACCTCTTCTAGCGTGAGGTGATGGAAGGCAGGGCCCGCTTCAGGCGCGCTACCACGCGGTCTTTTCCCAGAATAACCATGGTTTCGAACAGCGGCGGAGCCACCGCCCGCCCCACGATAGCCACGCGTGTGGCGTTGATGAGCAGGCCGGCCTTGACCCCCTCTGCTCCGGCCAGCGCACGCAGGGCAGCGTCGCAGGCATCGTGGTTCCAGTCCGGAAGGGCTGCGAGTGCCTCGGCCAGTTTGGCCAGCAATTCCGGCAGGCGATCCTCTTTCCAGAATTTTTCGCGAGCCGCCTGTTCATAATCGAAGTCGTCGGTGAAGAAGGCGCGGGCCCATGTGGTGAAATCGGATAAGAAGCGCGTGCGCGGCCGGATCAAATCCACTGCGCGGGCAAACCACGCCGGCTCGGCGCTGGCCTGGGAGCCTTCCCACATCCCCACACGTTTCAATTCCGCCTCGACATAAGGCAACAACTCTTCGACAGACGGCTTCTGCAGATACTGGGTGTTGAACCACTCGAGCTTGGGACGGTCGAAGACGGCGTTCGTCCGGCTCACGCCCGCGAGGGAAAATTTCTCGATTAGCTCCCGCGTGCGCAGATATTCGGAATCGCCGCCCGGCGACCAGCCGAGCAGCGCCAGGAAATTCCGGAATGCTTCGGGCAGCAGCCCCTCCTCGGCGTAGGAACTTACGCTAGTGGCTCCATGGCGCTTCGAGAGGCGCGTGCGGTCCGGCCCGAGGATCAGCGGGACGTGCGCAAAGATGGGCGGCTCCGCGCCCAGCGCGGCATAGAGCAGGACCTGCTTCGGCGTGTTGGACAGGTGGTCGGCGCCGCGAATCACGTGGGTGATGCGCATATCGATATCGTCGGCAACCACGCTGAGCTGGTAAGTGGGCAGGCCATTCGAGCGCAGCAGCACAAAGTCCTCGATCTCCGCGTTCTGCACCTCGCGCGGGCCGAAAACGGCGTCCTCGAACCGAGTGACTCCCCCTTCCGGCACGCGAAACCGGATCGCCCGCGGGATTCCCTCCCGCTCCCGGGCGGCGCGCTCGGCGGGAGAAAGATGGCGGCAGGGGCACGGAATATTTCTCTTGGTTTTGGGGCCTTCGTCGTCGCCTTCCCCCTCCTGCTTCCCGGCCTCCTCGCCGGCAGCCTTCATGGCGGGTCCTTCGCCGGTATAAGATGCCGGCTTGCAATAGCACGAAAAGGCAGCATCGCTCGCAAGCAAGCGGTCGGCGGCGGCTTGATACAGCGGCAGGCGCTGCGATTGAAAATACGGGCCCTCGTCCCATTCGATTCCGAGCCAACGGAGACCGGCCAGAATGCCCTCGACGAGCTCGGGGCGGTTGCGTTCGGTATCGGTGTCCTCAATACGCAGCAGCATGGTGCCGCCCTCGTGGCGGGCGAACAGCCAGTTGAAAAGGGCGGTGCGGGCCCCTCCAACGTGCAGATAGCCCGTTGGGGAGGGAGCAAAACGAACGCGCGGCTTTTGTGCGTGGTCCATATGTGTCAAAAATTTCCCTGCGCGAAACGTCCATCTTAGCGGAACCGCGTGCTGAAATCGAGCCACCTTGTCGCGCGGCACCCTGCTCTCGGAAGCGTGGTACGTGGGTACCCTTGACCGGATGTCCCTCGCTTACTAGCATGCGTGGGGCGCGTGCCGGAGACTTGTCCTGTGGCGCGGGGCAGTGGCTTTTTCGGCGGCCCCGGCCAGAGATTGACGTCTCCGTAACCGGCGGGGACATGCTCGGGGCGCGCGGCCCGATTTCTGCTATGCTCGGCACGAGTATCGCCGAAACGGGGACGGAGCGCTGAAGTGGATCTGCGGTTTAACGTAATGGCCGTGGTGTTAGTCGCAAGCACTGGTCTGCTTGCCACTTTCTTCCTTTTTCTCTACCGCACGAAGCGGCAAGCCTACTTGCTGAGCTGGTCGGTCGCCTGGCTTCTTCTCCTCTCCCATTTGGTTCTGAAAGTCAGCGTATTGCAGGCATCTGCGGATCTGTGGACCCGGGCGTCCCATGGCGTGGACGAATTGCTGCAGGCGCTGGCCACAGTGGCGTTCTATTGCGCTGCGCGGCTCTACGCCAAAGTTGCCGTCCCCATCCGAGGGGTCGTCATCGCCGTGGCAGCGGCCGCCGTCTGGGCGGGGGCGCATGCCTGGGGAATGGTGAGCGTTCCCATGCTGCTCGGAGTCGGCCTGGGCTATCTGGTTGTCGGACAGACGTTCTGGCAGGAAGGCCACCGCCAGCAATCCGGAGTTGACTCGCTGCTCGGAGTAACCTTTAGTCTCTGGGGACTGCTGTGCCTCATGGTGGTGTTGCAGGATCGCTTCCAATTGTTGCGCGGAAACAATCTCCTGCCGTTGATCTTCCTCCCGGAGATGTTCGCCTGCGTGCTGATGGTGATGTCCGTTTATGAGGACGAGAGGCGGCGCATCGAGAGGAACATGCTGGCGCTCTCGAATCTGAATCTGGCGACCTCCAGCTTGATGGGGGTTGAGATTCAGAAGATGCTGGGGCAGGCTCTCGACCGCGTTCTTAGCGTGGCGCACATTCCCGCCGGCGCCCTGTGCATGCGCCTTGGAGAATCCGATGGCCCCATACTGGTGACGGTCACCGGAATGGACGTTTCCTTTTGCCGTGCCCTGCAGGACAAAGGCCTGGATTCTTATCTGGTGAACCTGGTGGCCCGGTTGGGAGGGCTGGTGGTCTTCCGCGATTTGCCCCGCGACGGCCTTTGGGAAGCTCTGGAAAAGGAAGACTTCTTCAGGGCCCTGCGCACCGCCCTTCTCGCGCAAGGGTTGCGCACCGTCGCCTGCATCAGCCTGCAGACAAAACAGCGGGTTTTCGGCGTTCTGCTGCTCGCCTCGGCTGAGAACCGTCGTTTCACCGCTGCGGAGCGAGGCCTGCTCCTGTCCCTGGGGCACCAGATCGGCATGGCGGTGGAGAACAGCTATCTTGTCCAGCAAAGCGCACGGCGGAGCGAGGAGCTGCACGTTCTGAACGAGATTGGCTGCGCCCTCAGCTCAACCCTTGAACCGGATGCCCTGCTCGACCGCATCTGCGCCGAGATGCAACGCGTGCTCGACGGGAACAGTTTCTTCATCGCCTTTTTCGAACCGGACGCAAGCGAGGTTCGCTTCGAAATCGAGGTGGTCAACGGGGAACGCCGGCCCAAGCGCGTGCGCCCGGTCGGTAATCATATGATCGAACATATTGTCCGAACCGGGCAGCCAGTGCTCATCCGGGAGCATTTTCTCGAGGAGTCGGCCCGGCACGGTTTCTATCCGGCAAGGGATACCGGGTCCATCTGTGCCGTCCCCATGGTTCTTCGCGGCCGCGCGGTAGGAGTGATGGGGGCATACAGCGAGCACCCGAACTCCTTCGACGAAGGCCACACCGAACTCCTCCGTGTGCTGGCGAGCGAAGCCACCATCGCCATCGACAACGCCCGGATGTTCGCCGAGGAGCAGAGCCGGACGCGGCAGCTCACTTTGATCAACAACATTTCCCGCCACGCCATCACCACGCTCGACCCTTCCGACATGCTGGCCAAGATTGTCGCCGAAATGGAAACATATCTGCGCTACGACCATATCGGTATTGCACTCTTCGATACCTCGGCGAAGGACTTGCTGGTACAGGCGGAGGCCGGACTCCGGCGCGGCGCCATCGGCCAGCGCGTAGCTCTGGGCGAAGGGCTCCTCGGCCAGGTGGCGCAGGCCAGCCAGACCGGCGTGGTTCGCGACGCGGGCGCCGCAGGACAGCGGCTTCTCCTGCCCGGATCGGCATCCTCCGCCGCTCTGCCCATCACCTACGGTGAACAGTTTCTTGGTGTGCTGTACGTCGAGCACACGGCGCCGCACGATTATCCCGAGCAGGAAATCATGTTCCTGCGCACCTTGGCCGATCTTTTCGCCGGCGCCCTGCAAAATGCCATCACCTTCCAGAGGGCCCAGGAGCAGGCCATCACCGATGGCTTGACCGGGGTCAAGACGCACCGCTTCCTTATGGAGGCTCTCTCCCTGGAATGGAAGCGCTCGGCGCGCGCCAACCGGCCTTTCGCCCTGGCGCTGATGGATCTCGACCGATTCAAGTTCGTCAACGACTTCTATGGCCACCTGGAAGGCGACGTCGTCCTGCAGCGCGTGGGACACATCCTCGAGCAGCACTGCCGCCGCTCGGACGTCGTGGCGCGGTATGGAGGAGACGAATTTGTCATCCTCATGCCCGAAACCGAACTGGAGCAGGCCCGCCAACTGGCCCAGAAGCTCCGCAGCTGGATCTCCTCCGATCCGCTGCTGTGCGAGAAGAAGGTCACTGCCAGCTTTGGCATCGCTTCCTACCCGACCGATGGGGATACGCCGCAGGAGCTGATTCAGGTGGCGGATTCCTCGATGTACTTGTCCAAGCACCAGGGCGGCAATTCTGTCTCGAGCGCCGAGGAGGGTACTGCCAGCGACCGCAAGCGGTGGAATAAGGACGTCCTCGAAGCCTACCTGGGCGTCACGCTCAAGCGAATGTTCGCCACCGGCCCCGAAGCTTTCGAGGAAATCTACCGGCGCCTCGAGCGCTTCACCCGCTCTCTCGACGAGCAGAGCGCTGGCAGTGGCGGCGGACTGCCGGCTGCGGTGGTCGAGACGGTTACCTCGCTGGCCTTCGCGATTGATGCCAAGGATCACTACACCCAGGGCCATTCGCAGAAGGTTTCCGCCTATGCGGTGATGATTGCGCAGGCTATGGGCCTGGAGACGCGCGAGATCGAGGAGATTCGCCTGGCCGCACTGCTGCACGATATCGGCAAGGTCGGCATTCCCGAAGTGATCCTGAACAAATCCGGCCCGCTGAACGCCATCGAGTGGGAAACGATGAAAACGCACACCGATCTGGGTGCGCGTATTCTTGAACCCCTCAAGCCGATGGCGCGCATCCGCCAGATGGTCCGCCACCACCATGAATTCTTCGACGGCACCGGGTATCCCGACCACCTCGAGGGCGGGCAGATCCCGCACGGCGCCCGGGTGATCGCCATCGCCGACGCCTACGACACCATCACCTCGGCGCGCGCTTACAAGAAAGCTCGCACGCCCGCGGACGCTTTTGCCGAACTCGAGCGCTGTGCTGCAAACCAGTTTGATCCCGAGATCGTTCGGATCTTTATTGAAACCATGCGCCGTTCGGCGGGAGGGCCCGGCGACGATACCTTCGTCACTCCCCTTCCCACCGAGGAAGTCGAGCTCTGACCTTCGGCCCGGACCGAAGCAAGCCGCAGTCCCGCCGCCCTATTTCGCGAGATAGACTTCCTTGCCGCGCAAGCCCTCGTGCGAATGGCGCAGGGGCAGAGTCCCCTCCGGTGCCCGCCTCAGCTCCTCCGGCACGAACTCGCC
>JAJXZD010000162.1 GCA_021780215.1 Acidobacteriota bacterium | reverse complement strand
CGGAGATGATTGGCCACAAGTGCTTCCACCTGCTCCAGGTCGTCGTTTGAAAAGCGCAACCGGCGGCAGATCTCGGCAGCCATCCGGGCGCCAACCTCGGGATGTCCATCGAAGCGGATGCGGCCCTCGGGGCTGGATGGGGGAGCGAATGTGGGCGGCTTGCCGACATCGTGGAGTAGGACACCCCAGGCGAGTGTCCGCGAGCAGGCAGGCAGGAGTTCGCCGAGCATCAGCAGGGTATGCGTCCAGACATCTCCCTCGGGATGGAACTGCGGTGGCTGCTGCACGCCTTTCATGCGGGAGATTTCAGGGAGCAATACTCGCAGGAGGGCCGACTCATCGAGGAGCTCGAAGGCGCGGCGCGCGGCCCCTTCCCTGAGCAGTTTGGTCAATTCGTCGCGCAAACGCTCGGCCGAGACCTGAAGAATATTGGGAGCCAGGTCGACGATCGCGCGGAAGGTCCGTTCCTCAATAGTGTAGTCGAAGCGGGCGGCAAAGCGCACAGCGCGGACCATACGGAGCTTGTCCTCGCGGAAGCGCTCCTGGGGGCGGCCGATTGCTCGAATGATTCCGTTGCGAAGGTCTTCGCGGCCTCCGGTGTAGTCCAGCACTTCGTTTGTTTGCGGGTCGAGTAGGAGGGCATTGATGGTGAAGTCGCGGCGCTTTACATCTTCCTGCGCACTGTCCGCGTAGATAACATGGTCCGGATGCCGCCCGTCGGAATAGCCGATGTCGGAACGGAAAGTGGCGACTTCCACCTGAGGCGAGTCGGCGGTTCGAGAATCCTCCGTGACGAGAATGACCCCATACTGCGCGCCGACGGCCAGGCTGTGCGGAAAAAGCTGCTGGACGCGGTCCGGCCGGGCATCCGTGGCCACGTCGTAATCCGCGGGCTCACGGCCCAGCAAAATATCGCGCACGCATCCGCCGACAAAGTAGGCCTGATGGCCGGACTCCCGCAAACGGCGGCAAATGTGTTCGGCGAGTTGGCGGGCGTTCATCACAGAATTCTCGACGGAGCCGGAAATTGACCCGGGGCAAGCCCGGGAAACGCCCCTGCGCAGCCCCACTATAACGCGGCGCGGCACAAAAGAAAGATTTTCGCGCTAGCTTGCGAACTGCTTAGGCAACGCGCTCGGCGTGGTCCGCGCCGTCAGACGCGCTCGGCGACAAGGACGCGGGGAATTCCGGCAAGGTCGTTGGTGACGCGGACGCAGGTCCAGCGGGGATCGCCGGCGAGAATGGCGCGCACACCATTCGCCAGATTGTATCCGAGCTCGAGGACCAGAGTTCCGTCCCGGTCGAGCATATCTCCGGCCTCTCCGATCAGCCGGCGGTAGATTTCAAGGCCTGTCTCGCCGCCATATAGGGCCAGTTCCGGTTCGTGCTCGCGCACCTCGCGCGGAAGCGAGGCAGCCTCCCCGCGGGCAATATAGGGCGGATTGCTGATCACGAGATCAAAGAACGCTCGGCCCTGCGAGGAGCTGATTGACGGACGCAGCGCGGAGAGAAGATCGCACTCAATGAAATGAATGCGATCGGAGACGCCGTGGCGGGCGGCGTTGCGCCGCGCTACCTCGAGGGCGGCGGCGGAAATATCCGTGGCGAAGATTTCGGCATGGGGCAGTTCTCGAGCCAGGGCAACGGCCAGGCACCCTGAGCCCGTGCCGGCTTCGGCGATGTGCAGAGGCGCGGAAGGTGCTCCCGTCGCCATGTTGATCTTGATCCCGCGGGATCCGAGGCGGTCGAGAGCAACTTCGACGAGGTGCTCCGTCTCCGGGCGGGGAATCAGTACGGCCGGAGTCACTTCGAATTCGAGGCCCCAGAATTCCTGGCGTCCGGTGAGATATTGCACCGGCTCGCCGGCGGCGCGGCGAGAGACCAGACGGAAGTAGTTCTCCTCAGCGGTTGCATCGAGAGGCGCTTCCGGATGTGTGTACAGCCACGTGCGGTCGTGCTGCAGCGTGTGCATCAGGAGCAATTCTGCCGCGAGTGTGTGCGAGGGAACTTGCGCCGCCCGGAGGCGCGCCATCCCTTCTCTCAGCGCCGTGCGGATGTCCATGGCGATGCGGAGGCAGTTCTCACGCCTCGACCAATTCCTGCCTGAGCCGCTCGGATTCGAAATGGGTGACCAGCGCGTCCACCAGCGGAGCGACCTTGCCGTCCATCACATCGGTCAGCTGATGCAGGGTGAAGTTGATGCGATGGTCGGTGATGCGGTTCTGCGGAAAGTTATAGGTGCGGATCTTTTCCGAACGGTCCCCGGTCTTGATTTGGCTGCGGCGTTCGGCGCCGATGGCCTCGTGCTGCTTGGCCTGCTCCAATTCGTAGAGCCGGGAACGGAGGACGCGCATGGCCTTGGCGCGGTTCTTGATTTGCGATTTTTCATCCTGCTGGGACACCACCAGGCCGCTGGGGATATGCGTAATGCGCACGGCGGAATAGGTTGTGTTGACCGACTGGCCGCCAGGGCCGGACGAGCAGAAGGTGTCAATCCGCAGATCCTTGGGCTCGATCTTGATGTCAATTTCGTCCGCCTCAGGGAGGACTGCGACGGTCGCGGCGGAGGTGTGAATGCGGCCCTGTTGCTCGGTGGCCGGGACGCGCTGCACGCGATGCACGCCGCTTTCGTACTTCAGCTTGGAATAGACCTTGTGCCCCTGGATGGAAGCGACGATTTCCTTCATTCCGCCAGCCGGGGAGGGAGAGCTTTCCAGCACCTCGATGCGCCATCCCTGCGATTCGGAGTAGCGTGAATACATGCGGAAAAGCTCGGCCGCGAAGAGCGAGGCTTCGTCCCCGCCGGTGCCGGCACGAATTTCAACGATTACGTTCTTTTCATCGTTAGGGTCCTTCGGCAGCAGCAGGAGCTTCAGTTCGCGCTCGGTGGCCTCGCGGCGAGCCGAGAGGTTTCGCTCCTCCTCGTGGGCCATCTGCTTCATTTCCGGGTCGTCGGTTTCAAGCAGCAGTTGCTTGGCGCCCTGCAGACCCTTTTCGATGTCTTTATATTCGCGGTACTTGGCCACAATCTCGCCCAGCGCTGAATGCGCGCGGGCGAGCTTCTGGTAGCGGGCCGAGTCAGCCAGAATTCCCGGCGAGGAAATCTCACGGGTCATTTCCTCGTAGCGAGCCTCGATCTGATCGAGTTTTTCATTCAGCATTGGTTTGGGCATAGCGTGACCTCAAGGCGATGAATCTTTTCCTGATGGCAGACAAAAAACAAAGGGCTGCGCGGCCGGCGGCCTTCCGCTCAGGGCAATGAACCGAAGCTAATGGAACGAGGCAAACATAACAATTTCTGGTCAAATTATAGCATACACATAGCCTGCGATTGTCATCCTAGTATGCGGAAAAGACGGGCCATTCAGCTTTTCAGCTCGTCTTCGCCGGCGGGTGGGGAGGGTGCGTCTCTCCTGCTTCACCATGCTAGAATCCGCCCGCAAGAATCAGAGGCCGATGGAGGGCATGCCAGACTCCTACGGCCGGGAGAGCCTCCAGAGGAGGAAAGAACATGAAGCTCGGCATCGTTCGTTACACGCTTCTCATGGCGCTGGCATTCGTGGCATGTGTAATTTCCGGATGCAGCAAGGCGCCTTCACCGCAGTTGCAGGAAACGCAGCAAACCGCAGCCAAACCCGCTCCCTCGGTTCCTAAAATCAGTGTGTCGCCTGCCGTCGTAGCAAAGAGCAAAGCCCCCAAGCCGGGGCCGAAGGCCGCGACCAAGAAGGTTGCAGAGTCGTTCGGCAAGGGCAAGGCCTCGATTCCGACGAAGGGGAAGGCCCATCCAGGGGGCCTCAGCCATTCCTTCTGGACGGAAGAGCTCGATGTGGACGGATCAGGCAATCCGGTTCAAGTCGATGAAGTTTGGGACAGCCGCCACAAGGTCCTCTATCTAAGCAATGACCGCAGCTTTTCCTGCGGTAACGGAGAGGACGGCACCGGGTCCACCTTGATGGCTGTCTATGGGAAGGGAAATCCGCTGCACAAGCCTGCCGGTTCCGGTTGGTGGATGACGGAGCTTGATGCCGGCGGTTGCGGTGTGCAGGATGCGGGATTGTATGGTTGCCATTTCGACGCAAATGGAAACAATACGGACTGCGGGTCGGGAACCATTCAACCCGATGCCGACGATGTCGTGATTATCCCGCTCCCCTCAACCCAAGGCCCTTCGGGCGGCGCCAGCGCTTCCCCCACAACTCCGTCGTCACCGGCAACTCCTGCGGCGCCATCCTCCTCCTCTCCGCCAGCAGCGCCAGCCGGGGGCAATGCGAATCAACCAAGCCCGACGCAATAGCGCCGTGTGAAAAAGCCTGCACCTTTCCGATCGCAGGCGAGGAATTCGATGCCTCCATGAGGCTCGATTCCTCGCCTGCCATGAAGCTGATGGGACCTCTTGAATAACAGCATGCAAGGGAGATTTCCGCTTGCACGGTCGCGGAGAAGAATGCGGCAGTGGAGTTTGCCGCGAGGTGTGCCCAGACTTTGGTCAGCCGTTCCAGCTCCGGGGAGGCGCATCGAGCTGCCAAAATTCCGGGGCGGGGTGTGTGAATTCGACTCCTACCTGCGCCAGTCCGGCATGAGCGGGTCCTTTGAATGCGACGCGGCCCTCGCGTTCCTCATGATTCTTGGAGTTCACCACCAGGAGCTTCTGTCCCAGCGAAACGCTGGCTTCGAGCATGACCAACGCGCCGTGGGCGCTGATGGTCACCGTAAACGTCTCTTCCCGGAAGGTCCGCCTTTCGGCGGACTCGCCCCGAATTACAACGGGAACGTCCATCAGCACGCGTTCGCTGCGCCGTTGTGCCGCCTGCGCCATGGGCTTCCATCCCCCCTGATTTGCCCTGCATCTCAATATCTCTCGGCTACGCCCCCGGGCGCGGGAGAAATCGGGGGGAAGCGCCGATGAAGTAAACGCCCGCGGAGGCGAGCGAGGCGCGCCGTCATGACTCCTGTGATTATAAGACTAGATATCTGACATGACAGATGTAAAATAATAGAGAAGGAATTGCGATGAAGGAAGCGGCACATCCGGGAGGGCGCGCGGAGACGGCGCAGAGGCGCCGCCAGAGGATTCTGGCCTGGATGCGCGAGCACGGCGCGCCGGTTCGCGGCGGGGAGCTGGCCAAACGGCTGCGTGTAAGCCGGCAATGTCTGGTGCAGGACGTGGCCATCCTGCGAGCCAGCGGCGAGGAGATCCTGGCGACGCCGCGAGGTTATCGCCTGCCCCCGCGCCCGAACCACGTTCACCGCACGATCCTGGCCTGCCGGCATGCGCCTGAGAGGACCGAGGAGGAGCTGCAAATCCTTGTGGACCACGGCGTGAAGATTTTGGACGTGATTGTCGAGCACCCTCTCTATGGAGAGCTGCGCGGCTCGCTGATGATCGAATCGCGCGCGGACGTTCAGGATTTCCTGAAGCAGGTCAACACAACCCACGCCACATTGCTTTCGTCGCTGACGGGGGGCGTGCACCTGCACACTGTGGAGGCTTCGCGCCCGGAAATGATTTCGCGGGCGCGCGCCCGCCTTCGAGCGAGGGGGATTTTACTGAAGTGACTCGGCCGGCCTACGCGATGAGCAAGGCGCGAGAGGGGCGTGTGGAACAAGCCCTTTTCCGTGGCGCAAATCTGACGCTAGCGAATCCGGCGTATAGCCGGAGTGCGCGTTCTCTGCTGAATGCTCTCCTCGAAGAGGACGTTGGGAGCGGCGATCTGACAGTGCGGGCTCTGGAAATGGATGGGAAAAAAGCGATCGCAGAGGTGAAGGCCCGCGAAGCGGGCGTGATCGCCGGTCTCGAAGAATACGGAATGTTGCTGCGCCAGCGAGGCATCGAAGTCGGATTCCTGCGGCGCGATGGCGAAATGGTTCAGCCCGGCGAGACCGTTCTTCATGCCGAGGGAGACCGGGGCGATTTGCTCGCGCTCGAGCGGACCGGATTGAATTTGCTGCAGCGAATGAGCGGAATTGCCACTGCATCGCGCAGTCTCCAGGAGCGGGTGCGCGCCAGCGGCGCGGCGGCGCGGATTATCGGCACCCGCAAGACGCTTTGGGGCCTGCTCGACAAGCGCGCTTTGCATCTGGGAAGCGGCGGCACACACCGGCTTGGCCTGAACGACGCGATCTTGATCAAGAACAATCATCTCGCGCTCCTGGCCGGGCGCGAAGAGGAAGCGGCTCCGCTGGCCATTGAAAAGGCCTGGAAGATGCGCAAGGAAGCGGCATTCATTGAAGTTGAGGTGCGCGGCGCGGAGGCCGCGCGCGTGGCCGCGCAGGCATTTCAACGTCTACAGGAAGCGGATTCCGGAGCATGCCCATGTCTGATCCTGCTCGACAACATGACGCCGGAGCAGGCGGGAGAAATTGTCGCCCTGCTGCGCCGCGAGGGGCTATGGGATTCCGCACTGCTCGAGGCGAGCGGGGGAATTTCAGAGTCGAACGCGCAAGCGTATGCGGATACCGGCGTGGACGCACTCTCCATCGGCGCGCTCACGCATTCGGCCCGCGCACTCGATCTTAGCCAGAGAATTTCATAATCCACAGGAGAGAGGAAATCATCTATGTCCAGCGCCACGGAACTCGTTGAAATCAGTTTCGAGGGGCGGTACACGCTTCCGGAGGTGGAAATTCTGTCCGATACGGCCGAGGAAATCCGTCGGAAGCAGGAGCGCGTGCGCGCGCTCTGCGCGGAGCGGAACGCCATATTGTTGGCACACCATTATCAGCGGCCGGAGGTGCAGGAAGTCGCCGACGCGGTGGCGGATTCGCTGCGGCTGTCGCAGACGGCCGCGAAGACTGACGCGGATGTGATCGTCTTCGCCGGCGTTCATTTCATGGCGGAAACGGCGGCGATCATTTGTCCCGATAAACGTGTGCTGCTGCCTGACCTGCGGGCCGGGTGCTCGCTGGCCGCCTCGGTCACTCCGGAGGAGCTGCGCGAATGGAAGGCCCGGCTGCCCGGCGCGGTGGTGGTCAGCTACATTAATACGTCTGCTGCGGTGAAGGCTGAAAGCGATTATTGCTGCACCTCTGCGAACGCTGCGAAAGTGGTGGGGGCCATTCCGGCGGACCGCACCGTCCTCTTTTTGCCGGATCAGTTTCTGGCATCGGTTGTGGCCCGTCAGACGCGGCGGAGCAACATCGTCGCCTATCCGGGATACTGCCACGTTCACAAGACGATTCAGCCGGACCAGGTGGCCGGGCTGCTTTCCGATCATCCGGATATCGAATTGCTGCTGCATCCGGAATGCGGTTGCGTGAGCTCGTGCATGGCCAAGGCGATGGACGGGACGCTGCCGCAGGACCGCACCTTCTTCCTTTCGACCGAAGGAATGCTGCGCCACATCGGGGAATCCCCGGCGACGGAATTCGCCGTGGGAACTGAGCTCGGCATCCTGCATCAGCTCGGCAAGAAGTACTCGCAGAAGCGGTTTTATCCCGTGAACGAGAAGGCCGTATGCGCCTTCATGAAGACGATCACGCTGGACCGCGTGATCCGCTCTCTCGAGACGCTCGAGCCGCAGGTGCGCGTGCCGGAAGAGATTGCGCGCAAGGCGAAGCGTGCGATTGACCGCATGCTCGAGCTGGCGTAGGCCCCGCCGATGCTGAAAATCGGGATTCTCGGAGCCGGAGCCATCGGCGGAGTTCTCGCCGCGGCTCTCGATCAAAATCGCATCAACGCCCGGCTGGTGGCTCTGGCGGACCAGGATGTCGAACGTGCCCGCGCGCTTTCGGCCCGGCTCGCTTGCCATCCTCCGGTCATGTCTATTGACGAGATGATCGAACATTCGGAACTTGCGGTGGAGGCGGCGAGCCAGGCGGCTCTTCCGGATTTCGTGCCTCGCGCACTGGCTCGCGGGCGCGACATGCTGATCATGAGCGTGGGGGGGCTGCTGGGCCGGGAGGAATGGTTCCGACAGGCGGCGGAAAAGAACTGCCGAATCTACGTCCCTTCGGGGGCGATCGCCGGACTGGATGGAGTCAAGTCCGCTTCCGTCGGCCGGCTCGAATCGGCTGTGCTGACAAGCCGCAAGCCCGTGGCTGCCCTGCGCGGGTCCCAATATGTTGTCGAGAAGGGCCTGGCACTCGAAAGTTTCACGGAGGAGACCGTGATCTTCGATGGCTTGGCCGAAGAGGCTGCGCGGGCGTTTCCGGCCACCTCGAACGTGGCGGCTTCGCTGCGTCTGGCCGTGGGCTCCTCCATTCCTGTGCGCGTGCGGATTGTGGCCGTGCCCGGCGGAAATCAGAATATCCATGAGATTCAAGTGCAGGGAGAATTCGGGCGGCTGCGGGTGACGGTCGAGAATGTCCCGTCGAAGGATAATCCGCGCACCTCGCAATTGGCGGCATATTCCGCCATCGCCACGCTCGCCGGTCTGACCGGCTCCTTGCGAGTGGGAACGTAGAAGCCAACGGGCGCGAATGCGGGTTCCGCGCGCCCGGCCGGCGCCGGCCAATCCCACAAAATTCCCTTCATCCCACACCGCGTCGCTTCCCAATCGGCGAACGGCCGCGCGGCGGCCGCATCCTTGCTCGAGGTGAGGAGTAGGAGTAGAGTGAGGGTGCAGAATTCAGGGAGACAGACAGCTGCATTTTCTCGTCACCGGATCTCGCTCACGTTCTCCGCTGCCTTTCCCCCAAGCGGGAGAAAAGTCATGACACGCAAACTGCTGTTTTTGGCGATAGCAGGCCTTTGTGTGCCCGTCGGCGTCAAGGCTCAGGAGACGATTGTGCCGGCGGGGACCATCCTGCAATGCACCATGAACGACCCGAATTTCTCACCGGCGACTGCGGCGGCCGGCGATCCAGTCCTCTGCCAGCTCCATGGACTGGTGGAGTTTGGCCAGAACGTGCTGCCGCGCGGGGCCTATCTGGCCGGACACCTCGAGGCGGCCAAGGGGCCGGGCCACTTTGTCGGCAAGGGGTATATGAAGATTGAATTTGATCTCCTCGGTTTGCCGGACAGCGATGTGCCGCTGGACGCCCGAATCATTGCCGCCCAAGGCCAGCACGTGGATCGCAAAGGCGACATCATAGGCCATGGCCATGCCAAGCGGGATGTGGCTGAATGGATGTTTCCTCCTCTCTGGCCATGGAAGGTGATGATGCTTCCCACCGCGAAATAGACGAGGAAAAGGAAGACGTAGATTTCATAGGTCCGACCGCTGTTTTCTGGGTTGGCAAGGATCATCTGCCTGGCGTGATCGGTGCAAAACCCATTCACCACACCACCGCTGACGAGCGCCGCAATGCCATTCCAGTGGATGTGCTGCGGATCGATGTCGGCAACGAAAACGGCAA
>JAJXZD010000068.1:3705-9318 GCA_021780215.1 Acidobacteriota bacterium | reverse complement strand
GATCGGCGAGGAGGAAGACTCGCATCTGGGCGATTTCATCGAGGACCGCTCGGCGGTCTCGCCGGCCGAGAACGTGATCAACCTGAACCTCAAGGAGCAGACCGACGCGCTCCTGAAGACGCTCACTCCGCGCGAGGAGCGCGTGATCAAGATGCGCTTCGGGATCGGCGACGGCTCCGAGCACACGCTCGAGGAGGTCGGCCAGAACTTCGCGGTCACCCGCGAGCGCATCCGCCAGATCGAGGCCAAGGCCTTGCGCAAGCTGCGCCACCCGTCACGCTCGCGCAAATTGCGCGCCTTCCTCGAAGGCTCCGCCAACGACTACTGAGCGGGCCGTTCGAGCCCAATTAGCGTACCGCCTTGCCATGACTGCAAAGCGGCCTGCCAGTATTCCCGGAGCTTTTCCGCAAAACACCGCTTCGCAGGCCTGCGCACGAAAGCGCGACATTCCGGGCCGGATCAACCGCTAGGTAGAAACAGTAACTGCGAGGATTTCAGGGACGGATTCATTTTTGCGGCGCCTCCGCGCCGGACATAAGATGGTGGTATGGGAACGCGATTGGAGCTGCGCGACCTGACGGTCGAACTGCCCACGCCAACGGGATGGGTGCGACCGGTGGACAGCGTATCCTTCGCGCTGGGCGAAGGCGAAGCGCTCGCGGTTGTGGGCGAATCCGGATCGGGAAAAACGATGCTCGCGCTGGCCTTGATGGGATTGCTTCCCCCGGGCGCGCGCGCCGCCGGAGACGCCCGGCTGCAAGACGCCTCTGCGAATGGCAACGGACCCGCCGGGCACGCGCACATAACTCCCGCCCCATCGGCAAGCCTTTCCGACTCTCCCCGTCACGCCTCCGGCAAGAATCTCCTCACCGCCAGCCCCGCGGAGATGCGCGCCCTGCGCGGCCGCCGCATTGCGATGATTTTTCAGGAGCCGATGACCGCGCTCAATCCCATGATGCGCGCCGGGGCGCAGATCGCCGAAGCGATTCGCGCGCACGAGCGCGGCTTGGCCGCGGAGGAGGTGCGCCGCCGCGTGCTGCGGGCGCTCGAACGCGCCGCCGTCCCGGAGCCGGAGCGCCGCGCGCGACAGTATCCGCACGAGCTATCGGGTGGTCTGCGGCAGCGCGTGATGATCGCCATGGCGCTGGCCGCCGGGCCTGGCCTGCTGATCGCGGACGAGCCGACCACGGCGCTGGATGTGACCGCGCAGAAGCAGATTCTCGATCTGCTGGAAACCCTGCGCCGCGAACTGCGGCTCTCGCTGCTGTTCATTACGCACGACCTGGGCGTGGCGGCGCGAGTGGCCGAGCGCGTGGGGGTAATGTATGCAGGCCGAATCGTCGAGGAGGGAGCCGCGACTGATGTGTTTCGCCGGCCCGCCCACCCGTATACAACGGGGCTGCTGCGCGCGGCCCCCGGCCTTGGCAGAAACAAGCTCGAATCCATCCCGGGGACGGTGCCGCCGCTGAACGCCCTTCCTCCCGGCTGTGCGTTTGCGCCTCGCTGCGCCTTGCACGCGGCTGCGTGCGACACAGCCGTACCCGAATTGATCAGCGTCCGAGAAGATGACGGCCATCGCGCCCGCTGCATCCTCGCCGGGGGGAAAGCGTGAGCGGGACTGTGGTCGCGGCAGCGAACGGCGCAGAACCACTGCTCGAAGTCCGGAACCTGCGAAAGTCGTTTTCTCGGGCATCCGGGCCGCTGTCCGTCGCGGAATCGCATGCCGGCGGCCTTGCTGCGGCGGTGGATGGCGTGAGCTTCACGCTCGCGCGCGGAGAAACGCTCGGCATCGTCGGCGAATCCGGCTGCGGGAAGACCACGCTGGCGCGCCTGCTGCTCCGGCTGATTGAGCCGGATTCCGGGGAGATGCGCTTCCGCGGGCAGGACTGGCTCGGCGCGCGGGGAGCGGAGCTGCGCACGCTGCGCCGCCGCATCCAGATGGTGTTTCAGGACTCGGCCGCCTCGCTGGACCCGCGCATGCGGGTGGGAACGATTGTCGGCGAGCCGCTGGCCATCCACGAGCCGCGTTTGCCGCGCGCCGGGCGCCTTGCCCGCGCCGGGGCCATGCTCGAAGCCGCCGGGCTCGGCCATGAGGCGCTCTTCCGCTATCCACACGAATTCTCGGGCGGGCAGCGCCAGCGCATCGGGATCGCCCGTGCGCTGATTCTCCATCCGGAACTCGTGGTGGCGGACGAGCCGGTCTCGGCTCTCGATGTCTCTGTGGGCGCACAGATCCTCGAGCTGCTCGACCGTCTGCGGCGGGAATTTTCGCTGTCGTTGCTTCTAATTTCGCACAGCCTGCCGGTGGTTGCGCAACTGGCCACGCGCGTGGCGGTGATGCAGCGCGGACGATTTGTCGAGATGGGCGCGGCCGAACAGGTCCTGCAATCCCCGCAGCATACCTACACTCGTGAGCTGCTTGCCGCCGTCCCGCGTATCCCGGCGGGCGATTTTTCACCGTAGAACGGCACAGCCGGCGAAATCAGATGCGCCGCTGGATGTTGGGAAAATCGAGCCACACCTTCACGCCGCAGAAATGCGACCCTTCGGTGCAGACGGGAGTGGAAATGCCCGCGCGCAGAACGCACGGCGGCCCGATGTATCGTCCGAGTTCGGGAAATGCCGTCCGCACCTGGGCCAGTTCCTCGAGCGAGGCCTGGTAGATTTCCTCCTGGGCGTTGAAACAGGTGCGCATCGTCCACTTGTGCAGCAGGTGCAGCAGCGAGCCGGATTCGATCAGGCGGATGGCCTTGGCGTTCGGCAGGAGATAGAGCGCCAGCTCGCGTGGAACGCCCCGGTCCAGGAGCGCGTTCTTCGCCTCCCAGGCTTCCTCCATCGCCCGCTGATAGATGGCGAGCGCGCGAGGATTCTCGCGCACCAGCATGGGCGTGACGTAATCGGGCGCGCAGGTGTCGGCGAGCGTGAGCAGGGGCCGGGCGGCAGGCGTCATGCGGTGACGCTGGTCCTGGCTGTCGGCCGTATGGCTGATTTTTTTGGCAAAGGTGAAATGAGCATGTTCCAGCGCGCGCATCATGGGCGCGTGCATGCCGACATTGAGGGTCTCCCGCCGGTAGGGATTCCGTGCCGGATTGAGGAGGCGATCGAGCGCCTCGGCATCCGGACACTCGGATGCGGTCAGACCCAGTACGGCGCGAAACGCATCGGCGACCGCCGCCCCCGCATCCCGCGAATAGCCTGTCAGGCGCGAGGTCAACCCCCCAAGCCGTGCGTCGAACTCGCGGGCAAACACCTCCCCGTCGCGCGGCGCTTCCCTGTGCTCGGGCAGATCGGCGAGCGGCTGGTTATCGAAACGGGAAAAGAATTGCGGGTCGGCCTCGCTGGCACGCGCAACCATCTCGGCCACCACCCGGCGAGCCTCGGCCGGCGTATCGTTCGCCTGGCACATGCGCCACAAGCGGTGCAGGACGATTCCGGAAATCGTGTGCACCATCGTGGTGAAGGCCGCAACGGGCAGGACGTATCGCGCCACCTCAATGGCCCGCTTCTCCGCCTGCCGGGCTACCTTCTGCGCCCGCTTGGATTGCGCGTCCGCGCTGGTGCGCCAGATATCGCTCAGAATGGCATGCGCGGATGGTTCGAGTACGCCGGCCAGCTGGCGGTAGCGCTCCCACGCGCGGGCGATGGCGCGCTCGTAAATGGCCCGCTCGCCCGCTCCGAACACAGCGCTCTCTTCCGGGACATACGCCGCGGCGCGGTCCATGCGCACGTAGCGCTGGCTTTGCTGCTCGGAATTGTAGAAGGGATGCGCGTGCAGGAAAGACCAGACGAAGTGGCGGCTGATATTTTCGAGGCCAAATTCGAAGTGCGCATGCTGGAACACGGTGTGATGGCCGCCGAAGTAGGTACCCGCGCCGATGGTCACCCGCTGCTTTTCTGTGATCTCGTCGGGGCCGATGAGCCGTGGAGAATAGCAGGTGCGCGCTGCCGCAATCGCCGAATCAAAGGGATGGGCATAGCTGTTGCGCAGCGTAACGCGGGGCGGACCCGTCTCGACCAGCGCAGCCGCGGAGGGCGAAGCGCCAGCGCGGGCGGCGGAATCCGGGATAGAAGTAAATGGCGCGGTCATCTGCGGAGATTGTACACCGCCGCGCGCCCGCGAGTCTCTGCACCGAGCCGGTATCCGCTCAGAACATGCGTGGAGGGACGCCGTCGAAGGCAAGGCATGCGGGAAGAATGCCTCACCTCCTCGCGTGACTCACATCACTGTCCGGCTCTCCGCGAACCAGAGGATAATCAAGCCGGGAGGTAGTTTCGCACCGGGCTCGCGGCGAGACGGCAGGGCCGCCGAAAATTGGTGGATTGGTGCGGCCACACGGAGAGACATGCGAACTCACATCCCTTCGCGGCAAAACCTGTTGGACTTGTTTCGCGAATTCTGCGACCTCCCCTCGGCATGCGTGCAGTATGACGACGGCTTCCGCACCTGGAAACATTCTTATGCGCAAATCGGCCGGGCCGCGCGTGGATTCGCGGCGCGGCTGGCCCGCCAGGGTATCGGCAAAGGCGACAAGGTCATTTTCTGGAGCGAGAACCGGCCGCAATGGATCGCGGCGTTCTGGGGCTGCCTGCTGGCGGGCGCCGTCGTAATTCCCGTGGACTACCACACGTCGCTCCGTTTCATGCGCCAGGTGGAGGAAGCCGTCCGGGCGAGGCTGATTCTGATCGGCCAGGACGTGCGAATCACCGCATGGGAGGGGCAGCCGCCGGTCTGGAATCTGTGGGAGATCGGCGGGGGCGAGGAGAGCCGTGAGGGAACGGCGGTCTCAGTCGGACGAGACGACGTGGCCGAGATCGTGTTCACCTCCGGAGCCACCGGAGCGCCGAAGGGCGTGGTGATCACGCACGGAAATATTCTGGCGAACCTGACGTCGGCCGAAGATGTTGTGCGCAAGTATCGCAACTGGTTTCGGCCGCTGTTTCCAATCCGCTTTCTAAGCCTGATCCCACTGAGCCACATGTTTGGGCAGGTGCTCACCCTGTTCATCGTTCCGATGATTCCGGGCGAAGTGATGTTCACGCGAGGATATAGCCCCCACGAAATCACGAGGCAAATCCACGGGCGGCGCATTTCCGCCCTCATCGCCGTGCCGAAAATCCTGCAAGTTTTGCGCAAGCAGGCGATGCACCAGTTGCCAGACCCCGCCATAGGGCCCACCAACGGAGTGTCGTGGGCCCTGCGGTGGTGGAAATACCGGCGCGTGCACGCCGCGTTCGGTTGGAGGTTCTGGGCTTTCATCGTTGGAGGAGCGCCGCTGCCGCAGGACCTCGAAGAATTCTGGTCGGGGCTGGGGTATGCCGTGGTGCAGGGCTACGGGCTGACGGAGACGGCGCCCATCGTGTCGTTCAACAACCCGTTCGACATTCGGAAAGGAACCGTGGGCAAGCCCATCGCCGGAGTGGAAGTGAAGCTCGCGGCCGACGGAGAAATCCTGGTGCGCGGAGAGAGCGTGACGCCCGGCTATTTCGGCGGCCCACCGGAGGCCGCTGGAGCTTTCGAGGAGGGATGGTTCCATACGGGCGATCTGGGAGCCTTCGACGAGGCCGGCAATCTCACCGTGCGCGGGCGGAAGAAGGAACTGATCGTGACGCCGG
>JAJXZD010000068.1:0-3695 GCA_021780215.1 Acidobacteriota bacterium | reverse complement strand
CGAGAATGTGTTGCACGAGATTCCCGGAGTCCGGGAATCGGCGGTGGTCGGAAGGGACCATGTCCACGCCGTGCTTATTCTGGAAAGCGGAGCGGACGCCAGCGAAATCGTGCGGCAAGCCAATCAGCAGCTCGAGGAACACCAAAAAATCCGAAGCGTAGCCCTTTGGCCGGGCAGGCGGCTGCCGCGCACGGAGAGCACGCAAAAGCTGAAGCACGGCGAAATCCGGGCCTGGCTGGAAAGTGGCAGCCCGCAAGCGGCTGCTCCGCCCCGGGACGAACTCGCCGCCCTGTTGCAGCGCTACGCTCCGAACCGCTCGATCACGCCGGAGACCACCCTTGATCAACTCGGGCTGAGCTCACTCGACCGGGTGGAGCTGTTGCTCGACATCGAGGAACACTTCGACACTAGCCTGGACGAAGAGGCGCTGACCGGGACGCGCACGGTCGCCTCGCTGGCGGAAATCGGTCCACCTGCGAAGCCAGCGGAATTCCCTTCCTGGAACCGGAGCTGGGCGGCGCGGATGGTGCGCGGCGTTGCGCAATCCACGGTGCTGCTTCCGGTGACACGGGCCTTCGCGCGGGCGCGCGTATCAGGCAGGGAGCACCTTGCTTTCTTGCGCGGCCCGGTGATCTTTGCCCCGAACCACCAGAGCCATCTGGATACGCCGCTGGTATTGTCCGCCCTGCCGCCGCGCTACCGTTTTCACACCGCCGTGGCCATGTGGAAGGAGTATTTCGATGCGCACTTCTCTCCCGAACGCCACACGAAGCGGGAGCGGCTGCGGGATTCCGTGCTGTATTGGCTGGTGGCGCTGCTCTTCAATGCGTTTCCGATACCGCAGACCGAAGCCGGAGCGCGGCAATCCCTGCGCTATCTCGGAGAACTGGTGAGCGCAGGCTGGTCCGTGCTGTATTTCCCGGAGGGCGAGCGGACCGAGGCCGGGGAAATCAAGCCATTCCAGCCGGGCATCGGGCTGATTGCCGCGCACCTCGGCGCGCCGATCGTGCCGGTCCGCTTGCGCGGCGTCGAGAAAGTGCTGCACCGGCACGCGCATTGGCCGCGGGCCGGGCGGGTGGAAATCATCTTTGGAGCGCCATTGCGGCTGGCCGGCGAGGACTATCTCGCGCTGGCGAAGCAGGTCGAGGAGGCGGTGCGCGCGCTGTAGGAGCGCCAATCGTTCAGGTGCGGTAGCTGGCGTTGATATGCACGTATTCCTGCGTGAGGTCGCAGGTCCACACGCGCCCCGAGCCCTTGCCGGACCGCAGGTCGAGGCGGACCGGGACGTGCCGGGCCAGCATTTTTTGGTGGACCGCCCGCTCGTCGAAGGCGCGCTCGCGCCCACGGCGGCAGACGCCGATGCCGGCGATCCAGATGGTGGCGTTGCGCCAATCAAATCGGACGCCGGAGCGCCCGGCGGCGGCGAGGATGCGGCCCCAGTTGGGGTCGGCGCCGGCAAATGCGGTCTTCACCAGAGGCGAATTGGCGATGGTGCGGGCCACCTGCAGGGCGGCGCGGTTTGAAGGGGCGCCGCGCACCTCGATTTCAATCACCCGCTGCGCGCCTTCGCCGTCCTCGACAATCGCCAGCGCCAGCGACATACAGACGCGCTCGAGCGCGGCGAGGAACGTCTTGTAATCCGGGCTTGCGGCGGAGGCCACGCGGCGCGCCCCGGACTCCCCGTTTGCAAGTAACGCTACCGTATCATTGGTCGAAGTGTCGCCATCCACGGTGATCGAGTTGAAGGTCGAGCTGACCGCAGCGCGCAAAGCGCGGTCGAGGAGCGCGGGAGAAAAAGCCGCGTCGGTGGCGATGAACCCCAGCATCGTCGCCATGTTCGGCTGAATCATACCGGAGCCTTTGGCGCAGCCGAGGAGCCGGACCTTCTTCCCATCGAGATAGCAAGTGGCGGCGCCCCATTTCGGGCGCGTGTCCGTCGTCATGATGGCGCGGGCAAATTCCTCGAAAGCGCCGGTCTCAGGGCTGCGGCCCTGGACCAGAGCAGGAACGGAGCGGAGAATTTTGTCCACCCGCAGCGGCGGGCCGATCACGCCCGTCGAGCAGACCAGAAATTGTGACGGCTCGCAGCCCATCTGCTGGGCCAGGGCCGCGGCGGTGGCTCGGGAAGCGGGAAGGCCATCCACGCGCGTGCAGCAGTTGGCGTTTCCCGAATTGACGACGATGCCGCGCAAACGATGGCGTGATTGCGCGAGATGCTCGCGCGAGGCGACGACCGGAGCCGCAACCACCTGGTTGGTGGTGAACACAGCGGCGGCCGCAGCGGGCGTCTCGCTGACGAGCAAGCCCAGATCGAGCCGGGAGCGCTTCAGGCCGCAGTGCAGGGCCGAGAAGGCAAACCCTCGGGGAACGTCCGAAGCGGAGAGCGGGGCGTTCATGGATTTTCCTCGAGACGCGCAAGCCGCGCGGTGAAATCAGCAAGAGCCGCCCGCACCGCGTCGGGAGCAGTCCCCCCGGGAACGGAGCGGCGGGCCAGGGCGGATTCGAGGGTCAGCGCGGCGTTCAGCTCGGGGCCGAAGGCGGGCGAAAAGGTTTTCAGCTGCTCGAGCGGCATCTCGCGGATGGTTATGCCGGATTGTTCGGCCGCGCGCAAGGCCTTCCCGGCGATTTCGTGGGCTTCGCGAAAGGGGACGCCGCGGGCCACGAGGTAATCAGCCATTTCGGTAACCACCAGCGCGGGATCCTGCGCGGCCTGGAGCAGACGTTCGTCGCGGAAGCGCGTGGCGGCGAGCGTGGATGCGGCGATTTGCAGCATGGCCTTGGCTTGGTCGCAGGCGGAGAAGAGCGGCTCTTTATCCTCCTGCAAATCGCGCTGATAACTCGACGGGAGGCCTTTGCAGGTCGTGAGGAGCGCCATCAGGGCGCCGTAGATGCGCCCAGTCTTGCCACGAATGAGCTCCCAGGCGTCGGGATTCTTCTTCTGGGGCATCAGGCTGCTGCCGGTGGAAAATTCGTCGGGCAGCTCGAGGAAACCGAATTCAGGCGAGGCGAACAGGATCATGTCCTCGGCGAGGCGCGAGAGGTGCAGGGCCAGCACCGCCAGGGCGAAGAGCATTTCGAGCGCAAAATCGCGGTCGCTGACCGCATCGAGGCTGTTGGAGGTGATGCGCGAGAAGCCGAGCGCGCGCGCGAGCGCGAGGCGGTCCAGCGGGAAGGCGCAGCCGGCAAGCGCACCGGAGCCCAGCGGGCAGGCGTCGGCGCGGTCCGCGGCGGAGGAAAATCGTTCGGCGTCGCGCAGCACGGCTTCGCCATGGGCCAGAAGCCAATGGGAAAGCAGCAGCGGCTGGGCGTGCTGCAAATGCGTGGTCCCGGCCATGGGGACGCCAAAATGGCGCCGGGCCTGCTCGGCCAAGACCCGGCCGAGCGAACCGGCGGCGCAGCGCATCTCCCGCGCTTCCGTCCTCACATACATGCGAAACTCGGTGGCCACCATCTCGTTGCGGCTGCGCCCGGTGTGCAGTTTGGCGCCGAGCGGGCCGAGCGCTTCGATCAGCGCGGTCTCGGCGAAATGGTGGACGTCCTCGGCGTTCGAGGCATCAAGCCAGGCAGGGTCAGACTGGGCGCGGGCCTCGATGGCATCGAGCGCGGCAACAATACGCTCCGCCTCGCCGTGAGTGAGAATTCCAGCGGCGGCAATGCCGCGGGCCCAGGCGCGGTCGAGCGCCAGTTCGTGCGGA
>JAJXZD010000091.1 GCA_021780215.1 Acidobacteriota bacterium | reverse complement strand
TGAGGCTTCCCAGAAGCTCGGCGACCTTCTCGTAGCTGCGATAGCGCCCAATGATCGCGCCGTCTATCTCAAGCAACTGCGCCGTCTCACTGAGGATCTTGGCGACTTCGCGGTTTTCCATGAGCGCGCCTCGGTCTGGGGCCGATTATAGGAGAGTTGGGTGGGAGTGGAAAGCTTCGGCGCAAAGAGCGCGGCCGGGCGCGGTCAGCCGACGGGCCGCTGCTGCGGGGGAGATGTTCGCAGAGCCTCATAGACGCGCTCCGCCTGCGCACGTGTCAGCTCGCCGGCCAATTGCTCGACGCTCAATTGACGCAGACGGGCGATGCTCCCGAAGCGCCGCAGGAGGCGCTGCGCCGTCTTTTCGCCGACGCCGGGAATATCTGTGAGCGCGGTGCGCAGGCGGGCCCTGGATCGGCGAAGGCGGTGGAAGGTCACGGCAAAGCGGTGCGTTTCGTCGCGAATTTGTTGGATCAGGTGAAGGACGGGGGAGTGATGGTCGAGGGCGATCGGCTCATTCTCGGACCCCAGCACATAGAGGATCTCCTCCTTCTTGGCGATGCTGGCAACGGGCTGATTGATGATATCGAGCTTTTCGAGCGCCTGGGCCGCCGCGTGCAGTTGGCCAAGTCCGCCGTCAATCAGGATAAGGTTTGGCAATGGCCTGCTTTCGGCCTGCAGGCGAGCGTAGCGCCGCTCGACCGCCTCTCGCATGCTGGCAAAATCGTCGCGAAGCAGGCCGCGCGATTTCTCCGGGCCTTCAGGCATGGCATGGCCCCGGATGATGAACTTTCGGTAGTCGGACTTCTTCATGCGGCCGTCCTCCCAGACGACCATCGAAGCCACCGTGTCGGCCCCCTGCGTGTGGGAGATGTCGAAGCACTCGATGCGCCGCGGCGCTTCCGCCATCCCCAAAACAGATTGCAGAGCTTCCGCGGTCGCCTTTGCATTGGGCCGCAGGACGCGAAAGCGCAATTGGAAAGAGTGCCTGGCGTTCTTCTCGACAAGCTCGAGGAATGCGTGTTTCTGGCCGCGCTGAGGGACGAGAATCTGAACGCGGTGGCCGGCGCGGTCGCCGAGAACCTCTTCGATCAGGCTGCGCTCCTCGAAATCGGCCGGGATGTGAATGTACCTCGGCAGATACGACGCCTCGAGATAGAGCTGTTTGAGCAGGGAAGGCAAGAACTCGGCCGGATCGAATTCCTCGAGGTCCTCCCAGTAGAAATCGCGCCGGTCCACCACACGCCCGCCGCGCATGTGAAAAAGATTGACGGCCACCTGAGGCGGTTCGGCATGCCAGGCGAGGACGTCCGTGTCGTCGCCCTCTGCGGCGGCGATCTTTTGCCGCTCCTCCATTTCCCCAAGCGTGCGCAGGAGGTCCCGATAGCTGGCCGCCTCCTCATACCGCTCGGCGGCGGAGGCCCGCTCCATGCGCTGACGGAGGCTGGCGGTCAAGTCGCTCCGACGGCCTTCGAGGAACACGCGGACATCCCGCGCGGCTTCAGCGTACCGCTCGTCGGCCACCAACCCCTCCACGCACGGGCCGAGGCAGCGGTGAATGTAATATTGCAGACAGGGGCGGGGATGGCGCCGGCTCAGGTCAACCGTGCACGACGGCACCAGAAAATGGCGGTGAATCAGGTGGACGAGCCGGTAGGCCAGGCTGGCGGGAAAATAGGGCCCGAAATAGGCTGAGCCATCCTTTTTTAGGCGGCGCGTGACGTAAATCCGCGGATATTTCTCGAATCCCGTGTAGCGAATATAGGGATAGGTCTTGTCGTCTCGCAGGAGGACGTTGAATTTCGGCTTGTGGCGCTTGATGAGATTATTTTCCAGCGCCAGCGCCTCCCGCTCATTGTCCACGACGATGTATTCCAGGTCGGAGATTTCGCGGACGAGCGAGCCGGTCTTGGCATCCTGCCAGCGGGACTCCAGGAAGTAGGATTTGACTCGATGGCGTAGCGAGCGCGCCTTGCCGACATAGAGAACCGTCCCGGAGGCGTCGTGAAACAAGTAGACGCCGGGCTGCTCGGGAAGTTGATCGGCTTGGCTGCGAAGATCCATCGGGAGAGTTACAATAAAAGCTCAGTCGGATGCCCGGCGCATTGCGCCCTGGCGCGGCTGCTTTTTATGATAACAAACGCGGTCTGCGGCACGCGAGAAACGGAGCATCGAGTGCTACACATCTCGGAACGTGATCATGACCGGACGGTCCGGCGGGCGTGGCTGCATTCTTCATGGATTGGAGTGTCGTGCGCGGCGCTGCTGATCCTTTTCTGGTGCGTTGATGCCGGCGCGGAGCCACCTCAGCAACAAGCTGCTCCCGCTTCCCAGTCGGCGCAATCCTCCTCCAAGGACACGCAAGAGAGCAATCCGCTCCCTGCTAAGAAGGACGTAGACGTAGGAAACTTCTATATGCATAAGGGCGACGTGGATGCCGCGATCGCCCGCTATCAGGACGCCCTCCGGCTGAATGCCTATTATGCCAAGGCCCGGCTCCTGCTTGCGGGAGCGTATGAGAAGAAAGGCGACCGGACGAGGGCGCTTGAGTGCTATCAGCAATATTTGAAGATGTTTCCGGATGGCCACGATGTGAGCAAGGTCAGGAAGAAGATCGAAAAGCTTTCGCACAGCAAGAGTTGACCCTTTTTTCCGAGGCGCCTGCCGCAGGCAGAGATGCGATGCGACCAGGCGCGCCCTCCAGCATTAGCAGGCTCTCCGCTGACGAAGCAGTTTTTTGTGGCGGCCGTTTCCCTGGGAATATGCCACGTCGTGCGAGCGCGGATGTTGCGCGGACGCGGAGGAATGTGGAGAATCGAGGCCGTTCTGGAAGGGCGGGCGGGTAACATGATGTTCCATTGGATACCCAAGCAAGGCACGCAGATTATGCTGGTGCTGTTTCTCTCCTTCCTGATCGGCTTGGAACGCGAGGAGCAAAAGGCCAGGTCTGAACAATACCGCTTCGGTGGAGTGCGTACGTTTCCCTTGCTGGGCCTGCTCGGTTACGCAGTGTGCATGTTTTCTGCCGGCAACCTTCTGCTTCCCGCCGTGGGGCTGGGCGTGGTTGGCGCCCTGCTCTTCCAATCCTACCGGCACAAGCTCGAGCGCTCCTCTCTGGCCGGAATGACCACTGAAATTTCCGGGCTAATGACGTACATCATCGGAGCGCTCGTCTGGCGGGAAGAGTATTGGATTGCGACCACGGTGACGGTCATCGGCGTGGTCCTGCTCGAGCTGAAGACGGCGCTTGAAAATCTCACTCAGCGCGTGCCAGCCGACGAAATTCTGGCGTTTGCGAAGTTTTTGCTGCTCACGGCGGTGATCCTTCCGGTTGTGCCGAACCAGACGTTCGGGAGTTTCGGGTTCAACCCATTCCGGGTCTGGCTGGTGGTTGTGGCAGTGAGCACGATCTCCTACGGAAGTTATCTTCTCCACTTGTGGATGCGCGGGCGCGGCGGCGTCTTGATGGCTGCGCTGCTCGGAGGGGCGTATTCGTCCACAGTCGCCACTGTTTCGCTTGCTCGGCAATCCCGCGAGCAGGCTCGGCCACATCTCTACTCCGGTTCCATGCTGATAGCGTCGGGGGTGATGTACTTGCGCCTTTTGGCACTGCTGGCGATTTTCAACCGGCAGCTGTTTCATCGCCTGGGATGGCCATTCCTGTTCCTGGCCCTAGTTGCGATGGCGGGCGGATGGGCCTGGGCGCGGATACCGGACGCCGGCGGCAGCGCAATCGAGCATGCCTTCCGGCCTCGAAACCCGCTTGAACCGGGCACAGCACTTCTCTTCGGCGCAATTTTCGTTGCCATGCTCGCGGCCACGCATGCAGCGCTGGCATATCTCGGCCGCCCAGGGCTTTTTGGACTGGCGGGGGTGATGGGCGTTACGGACGTGGATCCGTTCATCCTGAGCATCGCCGAATCGGCCGGCACGTTGACGCCGGTGGCACTGGGCGCGGGAGCGATCACCATTGCCGCGGCGAGCAACAACTTGATCAAGGGAATCTATGCCTACGGATTCGGCAGCGGAAAATCCGGAAAACAAGGTTTTGCACTGCTGGCTTTGCTGGCGGTCTTGGGAATCCTGGCGCTTTTTGTGTGAGAGCGCCGCCCGGGAACGCTGCCGTGACTACTAGGGCGCCGGCTGCAACTCACGGGCCCTGACGATAAAACGGTTTGGCGCTTCTCCAATGTAATGGAACGGATAGCAGGTGACCAAGGTGAGTTCGCGAACGCTGGAGGATTGGAGCACCTCCGTTTCCGCCGGCGGAACGACAGTCGTGGACTCCACGAGGTAGCGATAGTCGCCGCCGGGTGTCTGGAGCATGATCGTGTCGCCGATTTGGATATCGCGCAGGGGCCGAAAGAATGTATCTCGGTGTCCGGCCAGGGCTACATTGCCCGGCTGTCCGGGAAGGGGTGTTCCCGGAATGTGCCCCACCGCGTGGCGCAGGATGGCCGCCGAATCGCCTTGGACCACAATTGCAGCAAGTCCGAGCCTTGGAATTTCAATCCTGCCGATGGCGCTGCCCTGGCTCAGCACGGGGGTGCTTTGGCTTTCGGCCGGTTGCGCCATTTTCAACTCGATCTTCCTGGTTTCGGCGGCCTGATAGGCGCGGGCTTCGATGGCAACGTATGCCACATAACTGAGCGCCGCTGTTCCCATCGCCAGCAGGGCATAGAAGGCGAGTTGCAAAGCGGCTTCATAGGAAAAGTGTCGCGTGTCGCCGCCAGACGGCTTCATGATGAGCCTCCTGCCTGCGGGGACGGACTAGCTTCTGCCGGCATGTATCCGGGTCGTGCTTGCACCTGAACATGGCGGTACCCCGGGGCATGAACGCGCACTTCAATCTTTCTATATGAGCCGCCATTCGGCTGTTCGGGCGGCACATATCCCAGCGTATATTGGGAGCGCAAATCTTTAGCAATTTGCGCCGAGTCGTTGACGACGCCTTCGGTCTTTGCGGGAAGAAAGGGGATTCCGCCTGTCTCACGGCAGAGCTTTCTGAGAATTCCTGGGTTTTCCTCTTCGCTCGATTCGCTGAGCAGGAGAATGGCGTAGATGACCACCGGCGATGAGCGAGCGAGCGCCTGGATTTGAGAGAAGGTGCGCCGGCTGGCGTTGTCGCCTCCATCGCTGACAACCACGAGCGCTTTTCTTTCCCATTGTCCAAGCTTCAGGTGATCAAAGCCCGCGGCGAGCGCATCGTAAAGGGAGGTCCTCCCACCAGCCGACACCATGGTGACCGCCTCTTCGAGTTCCGCCGCGTTGCTTGTAAAGAGTTTTCCTCCCGGAGCCTCGATGGAGACGGAATCGTCAAAATCCACCACGAACATCTCGTCCTGCGGATTGCTCAAATGCGCGAAGGCGGACACGGCAGCGGCCACCTTCGGCAATTTCGAGCCCATGCTGCCGCTGTGGTCCACGAGGAGGCCGAGAGTGATTGGGGAATCCTGTTGCGCGAAATAGCTGATCTGCTGTAGCCGGCCGTCTTCAAAAATATGGAAGTCGCCCTCTGTAAGCCCGGAAATAAAATTCCCGTGCCGGTCCGTCACGCGAACCGGTACAAGCACGGCTTCGGCTCGCGAGGTGAGCGCGGCTTGGGGCGCGCCTTTGCCGGAGGCAAGCGAGGAGAGACCCCACAGGAAACAGAAAAAGGCCAGGATTGCAGCCGCTGCTGCTGCCGAGTTTCTCAACCCTTTCTCGGAGAGGCGGCACATCAGAGCACCTCGGCGCCAGCCATCGCCGTGCCGCCGGCTTTGGCTGCCGGCGGCACGTACGCGGCTGTCTCGTGTGGTTCAGGATGCACGCAGGGCAAAGCGACGCAGAATCACCGCCGCGCCAATGCACGCCGTGCCAAACACCAGGATCAGAGGCAACTCGCTGGCTGTTTTCGGCAGTGCCTCTGCCGTTTCTTCCTGGGTGGGCTCCGTTTGGATGGCCTCCTCGACCGGCTTCTCCTCGTGCTGCGGCGTAACCGCGACGAGCGGGACAGTCTTCAGAGTGCTGGGCGTCGGTTCCACGGTCTCGGCGGGAACGACCACATTCGACGCTTCTGCCAGCTCTACAGCCCGCGCCTTCGGATAGACAAATTCCACACCGTAGTTGAAGCCGGGGTGGAACCAGGCGCGCACAGTTCTTGGCCTGTTCGCTTCAGTTTCCTTGAAGTCGATGATGGTCTCGCCGGGAGCTGTCAGCTTGTAGTCATAGATCCCGAGGATTGTGGTAATGAGCTCCGTCTTGTCTTCATTCCAAATTTGCACAATGTTTCTCGATCCTGCCACGGGCAGAATCGTGAACGTATACGTCCCGGCAGCCAGGATTTTGCCTGGGACCTCCACGGGCTGATCGAACGTGACCGTCGTCTTCTTGTTGAAAGTTTGCGCATGTGCCGGAACGATGCAAAGCCCGGCCAGAAGCGCAATTCCAAGGGTGATCATGCAAGCCTTCTGAATCGCTTTCATTTTCATGCCTCCTAGGGTGGCGAACCCCGTGGCCCGGACCCCCTGCTATGCGTACCCGTTGGTCTTTCTGCTTCGGATATCGGGGCTGCTCGCCTTCCAACTATTTTGTAGCGCAGTGATGAAGAAGCGTCGGTGCAGCGCATCACCCCGGCTGGTGATGTTAGACACAGTGGCTTTTGGCCTTTGGGGTTAGAAGTGTGATGTTTCTGCGGATGATGCTGGAAAGAGCTTGCAAGGTGGCGGCTGCAGCCGGGTGTCTGCTTGAAGATAGGTGGGGATCCTTCCTTCACGCTGGGTGGAGGTCGGCCTGCTACAAGGAGGATACATGCCACAGTGGTTGAGACGCGCGCTCCTGGCCTTGATTGTGCTGCTGATTGCGATGCAGTTCATCAGGCCTGCCAGAACTAATCCGCCGATTATTCCGGGGCAGGAAATCACGGCCAATCTTTCTGTGCCGCCCGCCGTGGAGTCCATCTTCGAACGATCATGCAATGACTGCCATTCGTACCGCACGGTGTGGCCCAGATACAGCGAGGTCGCGCCCGTATCCTGGCTGGTCGCCTTCGACGTAAGCCGCGGACGAAAAGATTTGAATCTCTCTGCGTGGGCGGCGTACAGTTCCACAAAGCAAGCCGATCTGCTCAAGAAAATGTGTGAGGAAGTGACCGAGGGAGAAATGCCGGGCACGGCCTATGAATTGATGCACGCCGGCGCCAAGCTGTCCGGCGGGGACGTGAAGCAAGTCTGTGACTGGATTCAGTCTGCGAAGTAGATGGCCGACGAGGGCGCCATGAGGCATTGGGGTGTCCGCCTGTTACTCGGATTGCTGCTGGTAGCGCTAGCCCTATGCGCGTACGCGCCCGCCGCTCTGGCCCAGTTGCCTCCGGGTCCACAGAATCCTCCGGCACAAAACAAGAGCGGGCAGCCTCCCGTGCCTCAGACCGGAAATGAAAAGGGGAAACCGGAGTCCGCGATTTCCGTCAGTACGGCTGCCGTTCATGTGGACGTGCTGGTGACGGACGAAGACGGCCGGGTCCTCAGCGGCTTGAAGAAGGACAATTTTCGGGTCTTCGACAATGGCCGGCCCCAGAACGTAACGAATTTCGCGCCCGTGAGCACGCCCATCACGATCGCTATGGTGCTGGAATATAGCGCGGCCGCGTACGACTATTTCGCCTACAAATCGGCCCGATGGGGTTACACGTTTCTCGGCCATTTACAGCCAACGGATTGGGTGGCGTTGGTGACTTACGACATGAAGCCCACGGTGCGCGCGGATTTTACCCACAACACTGCGGAAATCCGCGATGTCCTGAGCAGCCTCCCTGCTCCTGCATTTCGGGAAGCGAACCTGTTCGACGCACTGCTCGACACGTTGGATCGCTTGGATCGGATCAAGGGCAAGAAGGCCATCCTGCTGGTCACCACGGGGGCAGACACCTTCAGCAAGACCACGCTGGACCAAGCCATTCGGCGCCTGCGTGAGAGCGATGTAGGGGTGTTTTGCGTTGGGGTCGCGGAGGCGGAGTTTCAGGAAGCTGAGGCACGTGGTCAGATTTCCTCTTCGGGAAATCTGAATTACCTGCAATCAAGGAACCAGCTTGAAAGCTTTGCCAGAACATCGGGCGGCATGGCGTGGTTTCCTCGCTTTGAGGGCGAGCTTCCAAGCATTTTCAACAGCGTAGCTGCAATGCTGCGAAACCAGTATCGAATCGCCTTTTCGCCTGCTGAATCCTCTTGGGACAGCAAGTACCACAAGCTGAAAATTCAGGTAGTCGAAGCGGATGGCAGCCCGTTGAAAGTGACAGACAAGAAGGGCCGGCAAAGGAAGATAATCGTATACGCGCGGGAAGGGTACGTGGCGGAAAAGAATCCGAGACGCTGGTAACAGTGAATGAGTGGAAAGGGATCCGTTTCCGGCGCCGGCGATAAGCCGCGCGGCGGGGGAAAGGACCGCGGATGAAACACTTGCTGAGACGCTCTCTGGCCCTTTTGCTTTGTGAGGTGCTGGCAGTCCTGCCACTGATGGCGGCGCAGCAGCCGGCGCAGCCGTCAGCACCCACGAGATCGCTACGACAATACCTGCAGGAGGGGTACCTCGAACTCTTCCAGCTGGCCCCGCAGCTCAAATTCAGCGCGGCGGATATTCAGAGACAGCGGGATTCGCTCAACCAGGGCGAAAAGATGTGCGTGGGGCGCTTCAAAGACCACACAAAGCGATATAGCGCGCAGTTGCAAGTCGCGCAGAACGACCTGAAGAAGAAGACTGCCTCTCTCACGGAGGAGCAGCGAAAGCAGATTCACTGCGACATCCAGAACCTTGACCTGCTGCGTAGCGAAGCACAGGTTCTCGCCTCGCACGCCATTCCTACGGCCTACGATAATTTGAGCGCGAAGCTGGACCTCATCGAGCGATGGCCCGCGACCTATCAACAGACGCAGCAGGAGATCACGAGTGGAGCCTACCGGACGCGCCACTGGGGCGATGTGAGCGATATCGGGTTCCGGGAAATCGCCGCCGGCCAGCAGGACGACATCAAGAAGGGCCAGAAAGCTATCGAGGAAATGAAGCGCGCCGGGATACTGCCCCCGGAAATCGAGAACAAGGCCATTCAGGATTACGTCAACCAAGTCGCACAGAATGTGGCCAAGCATTCCGACTTGAAGATTCCGTTGCACGTTTCCGTCCTGCAATCGCGGGAAATCAATGCCTTCGCCCTGCCGGGAGGGTACCTCTTTATAGAGCGCGGGCTGCTCGATGCCGCCGACGACGAAGCAGAGCTGGCGGGAGTGCTGGCTCACGAGATGGCCCACGACGCGGCGCGCCACAGCAACAAGCTGATGAAGCGCGCCACCATCGCCAGCCTTTTTTATCAGGCGGCCCAAGTCGCCACTATAATTCTGACCGGCGGGGTTGCCGGAATCGGCCTCTACTACGCGATTCAATACGGCTTCTATGGGCTGGGGTTGGTGCTCGACCTGAAGCTGCTGGG
>JAJXZD010000167.1 GCA_021780215.1 Acidobacteriota bacterium | reverse complement strand
GCGCTGATCCCCACCGATGCGGCCTACGCAGCCGCGAAGGCGCCCGCGAATCTGCAAAGTCACAAAAGCGCCGCAAGGACGTTTCAACTCGGGCGTCTCCGGAAGATCGGCGAGGGCTAGCCTCCGGGTCACGGCCAAAATCACGGCCCGGCGGGCCACTTCGAGGATGAGGAGGCGGTCCCGGCTAGTGAGAGAGGACATCTTGCGGCTTTTCTTTTGGTTCGTTCAGGATCACGCTGATGTTCTGCCGCGCTTGCACCCGGGAGTTAATCTGGCCCCAGAACATTCCGAAATAATGAATGGCCGAGGCCACCGCGCTCAGGACCACGAGCCAGAGCAGGGTGGTGCCGAGCGGGCTGAGGGCGGGATGATTGGCCGTGAGAATCACAGCCACGCCCGCGAGCACCTGCAGAATCATCTTGCCTTTTCCGAGAGCCGACGCCGGAATGATCAATCCTTCGACCGAGGCGATTTCGCGCAGCCCGACTACCACGAATTCCCGTCCGATAATCACCACGGCCATCCAGGCGGGCATCAGGCGAATCGAGACGAGCGATATGAAGGCCGCTGAGATCAGCAACTTGTCCGCAATCGGATCGAGCAAGATGCCTAGCGTGGTGATTTCGCGTCGTTTTCGCGCGATGTACCCATCCATCACGTCCGTCGCCGCCGCCATCAGCAGGATCAGCACACCCCAGACTTCGTAATGGATGAGCAGGCCCCAGAAATTCCAGTTGGGCTGGCGGGTCAGCAGGACGACCACCAGCAGGGGCACGAAGAAAATTCGCAGCACCGTCAGGCTATTTGGCAGGTTCATGCAGTTCCTGGAATCGCGCGAAGCGGGGCGTGCTCGCGTGCTTGGCGGCAGCCTGACTGAATATAGCCCTCCGTGCCGCGCGGAGTCAACGCTGACACCTGGGCGTAAGGAGAGCCCGGCATTCGGGTGGAAGGGTTAGGCAGGGCGCCAGAATTCGGGAGCGGGCTTGAGAAATTCCACGCCGATGCGGGCCTTCCCGCGCGTGCGGCGGCCCACATGCACCACGCGAGCTTCCTGCTCGGCTTGGTTGCGGGTATTGGTTAGGGACAAGCGCTGGCCGCAGGAAATCTCAGATTCGAGAACGACGAGGCAGCCATTTTCGTTGGTGTCAACGGTCTCGGCGACTTCATGGAAAGGTTGGTGGTCGGCACCGAGGCCGTAGATGAGCAGGGCCACGTGGTGGTTGTGGCGCAGGACCTTGCGGCGGTCCGTTTCATCGACCTTGACGGAGTGGCTGTCCGCGAGCGCGCCAGCGGTGTTCCTCTGGCGCTCGGCCCGTTTCAATGCTTCCCAGATACGGCTCACTACTTTCTCCCCGGTACGCAGCCCCTCTGGCGCTTCACGATAGCGTGCCGGCCGCTGAGAAGGTCAGGAAATTTTCGGGGGATTTCCATCTAGGTAAACGGGGCCTGGCGCTTGCTGGAAATGCTACGCAGCCCATCTCCGTGGCGGTGACAATGCGGCGCGCTCCGCATAAAATGAAATGGAAGTCCGAGAGCGGAAGGAGCGAGATGAACCGCGACAAGCACCGCTTCACCGGCGTGCGGGCGCTTTTTTTTGATCTGGACGGCACCTTGATTGATTCGAGGCTGGACCTGGCCGCGTCAGTGAACGCCACGCTCGTGTACATGGGCCATGCCCCGCTCGCGGACGACGTCATCTTCGGCTATGTCGGCAAGGGTGCGCCGGCGCTGGTGGAGAGGGTGCTCGGCGAAGGCGCCACCGAAGAGGATGTTCGGCGTGGGCTGGATTATTTTCTCTCCTACTACGGCGCGCACATGCTGGACCACACCGTGATCTATCCGGGGGTCTGCGAGGGCCTCGAGCGGCTGAAGGAGTATGAACTCGCGGTGCTGACGAACAAGCCGGTGCGGTTCAGCAAGCGGATTCTGGAGGGGCTCGGGCTGGCGCGGTATTTTCGGGTCGTTTATGGAGGGAATAGCTTCGAGACCAAGAAGCCGGATCCCCAAGGAGCAAACGCTCTGCTGCGGGATCTGGGCGTATCCCCGCTCGAGGCGATGATGGTGGGCGATTCGGACGTGGATGTACGCACGGCCCGCAATGCCGGCACTTGGGTGTGCGGCGTCACCTACGGGTTGGGCGCCGCCGGATTGGATTCCTGTCCGCCGGACCTGTTGCTCGACAGCCTTGCGGACCTGCCCGCGCATTTGAACGGCGGCGCGGCGGAGGGGTGAGCGCGGCGTTCAAGAGTGCCGGGAGCTTTTGGCGGGTCGCCAGCCTATTCGCGCCAACCCTTCGCGATGAAATTCGCGGCAACCATTTGCAAGGCAGAGACGTTCCAATCCTCGCGCGCAAAGCACAGATTGGCCGGGAATATATCCATGAATCTCGAAAGGAGCGCGGATGAGCGCACGCAGCAGGCTGATATGGGGAGTGGCAATCCTTGCCGCCGCTGCGGCCGCGGCGGTCGTGCTGCGTCTGGAGAGAATTCCGCGGAATGTCGCCTATGTGAGCGAGGAAGATGGCGAGATATCGGTGATTGATCTGCGGACGCTCGAGGTGGTGAAACGGGTCCAGCCGGAGAACGCCGCGCCGCGAGGGCTCAGCCTTACGCTCGACGGGAAATATCTCTTCACCGCCAACAAGGATACCGGCGACGCCAGCGTGTACAGCACGCGCGGGCTGCGGCTCCCCATGGTCCAGCGCATTCCGGTGGGAGACAACCCGGAGTTTGTAAAGAGCAATCCGGTAGGGACGCGGATGTTCACGTCGTTCGAGCCGGGCTCGACGGGCGGTCCGCCCACCGAAGGCGGCGACAGCGACGAGGAACAGGGCCCTCCCTCGCAGGTTGTTGAATTCAGCGTGCCGGATTGGTCACGGCAGCAGAGCTTCACCGCCGGGCAACAGACCGAGGGCCTCGAGTTTTCCGCCGACGGCAAGCAGTTGGTGGTGGCCAACGAGGCGCAAAACACGCTGGGCGTGTATGACGTCGAGAGCGGGAAGCATCTCGAGGATGTGGACCTCGGCTCGATAGGGAAACGGCCGCGCGGCGTGAAGCGCTCCCCGAACGGGAACGGCTATGCGGTGACGATGGAAGGTTCAGGCACGCTGGCCCTGCTGGACGCGAATTTCAAGGTCGTGCGCAGCGCGGCCACGGCGGCCAAGCCTTACGGGGTGGCATTTGACCGCAGCGGGAAGCGAATCTTCGTGGCCGCTGCGGGCGCGCGGAAGCTCCAGGTATTTTCCGCCGAATCGCTCCAGCAGGTCGCGGAGGCGCCACTTGGAAAGCGCTGCTGGCATTTCACGTTCACGCCGGATGATTCGAAGCTGCTGGTGGCGTGCGGGCGGTCAAACAACGTGTACGTGCTGGACGCGCAAACCCTTCAGACAATCAAGGTGCTTGGCGGATTCCGCGTGCCCTGGGGGATCGTGACGTATCCTCGCTCCTACGGCAGCCTGGGATTGCCCTAAGCCCGCGACTGCATCCAGGAATGTCTCGACAATCCATGCGAGTGGAGCCCACGCGTCCGCATGGAATCCCGCGCCTCGAAAGACTCAGAAATGCAGAACGATGCCCGCTGATATGCGCGGCTGGCCCTGGGTCATTCCGTGCCATTGCGTCCGCAGATAGTCAATCTGAATCAGCCGAAGCGAGATGAAGGGAAGCGCCTTGAAATCGAGGCCGCCTCCAAACGCTGTGGCGAAGGATGTATCCGAGCCGAGGCTGAAGAACGCGCCGCTTGCGATCGCATTCTGCGACACATGGGCAAACCCTGCCAGGACATGGGCAAAAGGTGAGAATCGCCCGGGCAGAGAAACCTGCGGTCCGATGAGATAGGTGTGGACGTTGGTGGCGGCGCCATCGAGCGTTCCATAGTTGCCGCTAAAGTCCGCGACGCCTCCGAAAAAGGGGAGGAGCTTATATTCACCGGAGAACTCCCATCCGTTGGCGAGGTCGGCGTGCTGCGTGATGGAGGGAGGATTCCCGCAGTTGGGAGGGCACGGCGTACCGGAGCCGAGCGGGCCAAACTGCCCCACGGGAACCGAGGCGTGCAAATAGGAGTACCCTCCGAAGAGCTCGAATTGCGCCCATGCGCGGGGCGGAGCTGCCAGGGAGCCGATGGCGAGCACGATTACGATTGACAGAACGTGCCGCACGGAAAAAGAGCCAATCATTTGAACCAACCTCCCAAAACTTGAGCAACGGCTTGTAGGGATGATGCAGAAAATTCTCCGCCCGTTGCAAGCGATGCGTTCTCTCAAGCAAGCCTGGTGTGGCATGTGGGCACCGTCTCGTCGAAATTGGCAATCGCCGGGGCATGGGAGCTACGCAGGCCCGAGGCGCGCGATCGGTTCTGAGGGCGCGAACGTTCCTTCTACCCGGTCCGGATTGTTGAATTGACATTGGCTGGCAGCCTGACTATCGTGGGGCCACTTATCGGGGTGCATTTCCAAAGCAGGAAAGGAGATTCGCGCCATGAAGACGCGCAAAGGCGCCGTGCTTGCGCTGGCATTCTATATGGCCAGCCTGGTTGTGGCCGGGACGGCCTCGGCCCAGGTGACGCTCGACGTGATGAATCCGCGCGGGGAGATTCCTCCGCCGCCGACCGTGGGCATCAGCCCGCGCGTGAATGCGCTGGCGGGAAAGAGGATTGTGCTGATTGACAACGGGAAATTCGGCGCCAGCAATTTCCTGGATGTGGTGGCGCAGATACTGAAGCAGAAATATCCCACGGCGACGATTGTGATGTATCCGAAGCCGGCGGCACAGACCATCACCGACCTGCCGCACTGGTATCCGACGGTGAAGCAACAGGGCGACCTGTTCGTCTTCGGTGTCGGCGATTGAGGGAGCTGCACGTGGTGGGGTTCCCACGACACGATCGAAATCGAAAAGTCAGGAATGCCGGGAGTATATTTCACGACCACTGAATTCATGCAGGATGCCAAGTCCGCGGCGCGGGACCGCGGCATGCCGGGGATTCGAATCATCGCGCTCCCCGCGGACAAGTACTACCGGGCACGGGCCAGCCAGCAGGAGCTGCAGCCGATCGCCTCGGGGTATTTCGACCAGATGGTTGGCGACCTCGTCCGCCCGCTCACGTCGGAGGAAGCAAATCCTTCGCAGGCCGGAGAGAAGCAGGAGAGCGCCGACCTCACGGTCACCGGTAAGGATTATGCGGACGCCTATGAAAAGGTGAACGAGCTGTTCCTTGCCAATCACTGGGCCGATGGTTTGCCGATTGTTCCGCCGACGCCGGAGCTGGTGAAGGCCATGCTCGCTGGCACGACGCGCCGGCCGGACGAGGTGCTTGGTCCCGTGCATCCGAAGAACGGCATCGCGACGGTGCAAAAAATCGCGATCAACGCCGTGATGGCCGGCGCCAAGCCGGAATATTTTCCGGTGATTCTGGCCGCCATGGACGGCTTCACAGACAAGCACTACGACCTGACGCACGTGCAGGCCTCGACGGGATCGTTCACACCCGTCGTCATGGTGGATGGCCCGATCGCGCAGGAATTGAACTTCAATTCGGGGATCGGGATGCTGGGGCACGGATGGCGGGCGAACAGCACGGTGGGCCGCGCATTGCGGCTTTCTCTGCTGAACCTCGGCCACACTTGGCCGCAGGTGAACGACATGGGCCTCACGGGCCGCCTCGAAGCCTACACGTTCTACACCTTCGCGGAGGACACGGCCCGCAGTCCCTGGGAGCCCTATGAAGTGTCGGTGGGCTTCCAACCCGGAGACAGCGCGGTGATGGTAGCCTCCTCTTGGAATCCGGTGATCTTTGGCGGCGGTGCCGTGGCGCCGTGGACCGGGCAAGGAGTGATTGATCAGATTGCGACGCACATCCAGAGTGGAGGAGTCCGCTGGCCGCATTCGCAGACGTACATTCTGGTGCTCCACCCGGACTGTGCCGTGGATCTGGCCAGCCACGGCTACACGCGGAAGAGTCTGCAGGAATATCTGTACGAGCAGACCCGGGTGCCGTACGAGAAGCTCGCAAAAACGGTGTCCTTCGGCGCGGGTACCGAAGAGCAGTTTATCCGCGCTTCCATCGCCGACGGACGCATTCGGCCGGACCGGGCCCAGATTTTTCTGGACTCGCTGAAGCCGGGCGGGCGCGTCCCGGTGGTGCAAAGCCCCGAAGACTTCCACATCATCGTGGCGGGCGGCTCGCCTGGGTATGACCTGCTGTTCAGCTATCCGGGAACGAACCACGCCAACGAGATCAAGAAAGTGAGCGGGGCGACGCTGACCAAGGCAGGCCGCTAGGCAGGCGGGCGAGCCGCAAGAAGCTCCAAGACGCATCCGCGGGAGGCGCCGCTTTTCGGGTGCCTCCTCCGCGGAGAGCCTTGCAATATGCCGGGCCGAAGCGTGGTTCCGCAGATCGGCTCTCCTGCTCGAGCGACACTTTGCCGCCAATCCCGATTTTTCAGCCCACCACAGGCAGCAAAATTCAACGGGAATTGAATCTCAGTAAAGTGCAAGATATGCCGGAAGTTTTTCCGGCTGCATAGATGACGGAATCGTGATACAAGTTTCGGCTGCAACCAGGTTTGCAAAATGGGAAACGATTTGGCCCGGAGAGTGAAGTGAAGAAGACTGGATGGCTGGTAACCCTCGCACTATTTTTTGCCGTGCCGGCGCTGCGCGCTCAGCAGGGACCGCCGCGCCGACCGACCGGGCCTACGCCGGAGCAAGTGGCGGCGGCCAAGCGCGGCGAGACGATCTACAAGCAGAATTGCACGATGTGCCATTCCGATGACCTGACCGGCGGCCGCGGCCCCGACTTGATCCGGTCCACGCTGGTCCGGCACGACAAAGGAGGGAACCTGATCGGGCCGGTGGTGACCCAGGGGCGGCCGGAAAAGGGGATGCCATCGTTTCCGCTGAGTTCTGCGGAGGTATCCGATCTGGTTGCCTATATTGATTCCGAGCTGGCGCTCTTCGATATGCACACGCGCATTCCCGGCGGCTATCCGAACGACATTCCAGCCTCCCGCTTGGCGACGGGAAGCGCCGCGGCGGGCAAGGCGTTCTTCTACGGAGTGGGAGGCTGCTCGAAGTGCCATTCGCCGACGGGCGACTTGGCGGGGATCGCGAAGAAGTACAACCCGACGGACCTCGAGCAGAGGTTTTTGAATCCGGTGGGCGTGGTGGAGACAGCGACGGTCACGCTATCCTCGGGCAAGCAATACAAAGGCGAGCTGCTGCTGAACGATGGCTTCTTCGTTACCCTCCGCGACGCGGATGGCTGGACGCAAACCTGGCCGCGGAGCGTGGTGAAGCTCGAAGTGACGAATCCCGCCGCTGCGCATGAAGCCTTGCTGCCCAAATGGACCGATGCACAGATGCACGACATGTTCACTTATCTGGAGACATTGAAGTGAAGAGACCCCTGCTGGCATTTGCATTTCTTATCCTGTGCGCGGCGCCGCTTGTCGCCCAGGGACTAGACCCTGCCACACTGCAGAAGCCGATGACGAATATGTGGCCGACGTTCAATGGCGATTACACTGGCCGACGGTACAGTCCTCTGGCGCAGATTCACCGGGCGAATGTAGGTTCCCTCGGGCTGGCGTGGGCGTTTCAAACGCATGCCCGTTCGCTGGAATCCATGCCGCTCGAAGTGAACGGCATCATGTACGTCACGGCCGCCAACCAGATGTGGGCCGTTGACGCGAGGACCGGCCGGGAGATCTGGCATTACCAGCGTCCCGGCGCGGTGGGCGGAGGCAACAAGGGCGCGGCGATGTACAAGGACCGCGTCTACATGACCACACCGGACGACAATCTCCTATGCCTGGACGCGAAGAACGGGAAGCTGCTCTGGCAGATTCAGATTGACGATCCAGCGCTCAAGGCGTTTGGCACGGTGGCTCCGCTGGTGATTGGGGATCATCTGATCGTAGGCACGTCGGGCGATACCGCGGACCTTCCCGGCTTCCTTCTTTCCGTGGATCCGATGACCGGAAAAATCCAGTGGCGCTGGGATACGATGCCCAAGCCCGGCGATCCGGCTTGGAATACCTGGCCCCACAATACCGACGTAATCAGCCGGGGCGGTGGCATGACTTGGCTTACGGGCACCTACGATCCGGAGCTGAACCTGCTCTATATCGGGACCGGCAACCCGCACCCGGTGGAAAACGGCGACACGCGTCCGGGAGCGAATCTCTACACCGATAGCATCGTGGCGCTCAATCCGGACACGGGGAAGATGGCCTGGTATTTCCAGGGGTGTCCGCACGACACGCACGACTGGGACATGGTGATGACCCCGGTTCTGTTCGACGGGATGTTCAAGGGCAAGCCGCGAAAGATGCTGGCGCAGGCGGGGAAGAACGGCATGTTTTTCGTCCTCGACCGCACCAACGGCCAGTCGCTGATCTCCGAGGCGTTTGTTCCCGCCAACTGGTATTCGGGCTTCGACAAGCGGGGCCAGCCCATTCCGCGCAAGGACAAGGACCCTCAGCCGGACGGCTCGCTGGTTTGGGGCGGCGTGGGGACCAACTGGCAAGCACCGAGCTATGACCCGCAGACAGGCCTGTTCTATGTGAACTCACGTGAGTCGCTGGGCACTTTCTATCTCACGATGCCGGGAATCCACGCCGAGGGCTGGGCCGGGCGGGATTTCTTCGTCTATTCGAAATCCATGATGAAGGCGATAGATGTACAGACGGGGAAAGTCCGCTGGACGCACGATTACACAGGCCATGGGGGATTCACAGGAGTGCTTTCGACCGCAGGGCATCTGGTGTTTACCGCGGACGGCAACATGAATCTCGTCGCCTACGATGCCACGGACGGAAAGGCCCTCTGGCACATGTACCCGGGCGGGGCCATGACCACAGCTCCCATGACGTTCGAGCTGGATGGGCGCCAGTACCTAGTATTTAACGTAGATAGTGTGGTTTACGCGTTTGCACTGCCGGCGCACTGAGGGGCTGGATGGGGTCCCGGCTGAGCGCGAACGGGGGTGGCCGATTTCCTGTAACCGCATCCGCCCGCATACGTCACATTATATGCGCCTGGAAAGAGCGGCAGCGAAGGGCCGCCTGCCACGGCGAGAGCAGGACGCGCGAAGCCGGCCCAGCCCGGATTCGAGGCTGGCTGCAATCGGAGCTGCACGCCCTTGACACAGCCGGAAGCCGATGGCTAACATCGCCAACGAAAAGGGTTCGACGCTGGAAACACAACGCGGGAATCCTTGCTTCGGAATGGCGAATCTAATCAAGTGGTAAGGCAATTCTTTTGCTGATGAGTTAGGAGGTCCTAATGAACAGGTGGATTGCGATTGCGACTTTGCTCTTTGGCATGAGCCTGGCTGCGCCCGCGGTGCTCGCCCAGGACGACGGCGGGCCCTTGGACCCGGCGATGGTGGAGGCTCCGCCCGTTCAATTCATTAGCCCGGCCGACGTGAAGAAGCTGATTGATGAGAAGGCCACGAACTTCCTGTTGGTGGATACGGCGCCGGCGGAGGCCTTTGAGGAAGGGCACATCCCCGGGGCGGTCAATTTCCCTTGGGTCGAGCGGATT
>JAJXZD010000015.1 GCA_021780215.1 Acidobacteriota bacterium | reverse complement strand
GCCCGTACTGTGCCGCGGCCGGGAGGCACGCCCGCGGCCCTGGCCGGATCGGCGCTTCGGATCAATCAACGCCCGCAGGTTGTCGAAGCCGTCGGCGGTCGCCCGCCCCGCCGCCACCAGTTCCCACAGCGCGGTTTCCACTTCAGACTTCAACCGTCCGCTTCCGCGAACGATGTCAGCGAAAAACGAGGCTCCGCGCTGTTCGAGAAATTCAACGACCTGCTGCGCGGCATGGCTTAAGCCTGCCGCCCTGTCACCCAGTTGCGGGCCGCCCAGCGCGATCCAGTCGGCCTCTTCACGCAGGAAGAACGAAATAGGCGCCACGCTGGAGGGAACGACACGATGACGAGATACTTCCCTGCCCCCACCGCATTCCGATTGCGCCAGAATGGCCGGGTGAGGCGACATTCTTCCCCATCCAACCACGCCTGTCAGGCAAAGGCGGTCAAGCAACTGAGGGTCGTAATCGGCAATCCGGCGCGCCAGGATATCCACCTCCCAGGAACTGGCCGGAACATCGAAGCCCTGCAACTGGCGCAGAACCTCCAAGAGACCGCGCTCGCCGTGAGCCTGCGTTCCCGGCGTCAGGTGCTGCCAGCGCAGGAGCCATTCCATAAATTGAGATGCAGTCACCGGGGCAATCTGCGCTCGCAGCGTTCCGAGCGTCAGGCGATGGATTCGCGCCAGGAGCCGCCGTTCGCACCACTCCCGATCTTCAAGCTGCGTGAATTGCCCGCGCAGGATGGCGCCGCTTGCCTCCAGCCGCAGCAGCGCTTCGTTGATCTCTTCCGACGTCAGCACAAGGGCTTGGGCCAGCCGGCTTGCGCTCACCGGCCCCAGGTGACCCATCCAGCCTCGCACCAAGTCCCAGATGGCATTTTCGCGTGTGGGAACCTCGGCCTCGGTCTCTCGAACATCGCCGTCAAATTGCGAGTCCGGGAAAATTGCCCGAAACGTCTTCGCTTTCTCCGCCGGGACCCAATAGACGACGCCATTGTATATGGCCAGCACGGCACGGCCTGTTGCTGCAAGCAAGCTGAAGTAGGCGCCCCACATTGCTTTTACCCGATCGCCATCCGGGCCCACAAAACTTTCCGGCAACGCAACAAGCGTTTGCAGCGCGTCCGCCAGTTCGTCTGCGTCGCGAACGTCCGGCCACGCCTCGCGGCACACCTGCTGAATCGCGGCCGGATCAAGTTGCCCGATTTCACGCACCACCGAATCAGGCAAAACCCGCCGCAGTTCAACCGCCCGGGCGCGCCGCTCTTCAAGCGGAGCGTCGTCGAGGAAGGCGTAGGGATTGGCGTTCAGAATCTCGTGCGAAAACACGGAGGGTGCGGCGGTATCCACTGCACGGCATTCGATGGCGCCGCCGGATATGTCCGCAAGGACGTGCTTGAGCCCCTCAATATCCATCGCTTCCGTCAGAGCGTCCTTCATCACTTCGCGCACAAGGGGATGGTCCGGGATGTGAATATCTCCAACAATATTTTCCTGGCACGCCGCGGCCTCAGGAAACACGGCGGCCAGCAGGTCATCGGCCTGCATTCGCTGGATATAAATGGGAACTTTGTGCCCGTGGCGAAATCTCAGAAGCGCCAACGAGCGGCTGGCATCCCACCGCCAGCGGTTGTTGAAAATAGGAGAAGCAAGAACTGCTTGCTCGAGCACCGCCTCGACTGTATTCACGTCAAGGAAACGGAATACGTCCGCGAGTGGAAAGCTGTGCTGCTCGCCCAGCGAGATGTTCAGGCCATTGTCCGTTGCCGCTGCCTGCAACTCAAAATTAAACGAACGGCAGAACCGCTTGCGCAAAGCCAGTCCCCAGGCCTTGTTGATCCGTCCGCCGAAAGGCGCATGGATAATGAGCTGCATGCCCCCCGCTTCATCAAAGAAGCGCTCGGCAATCACCCTTCTCTGCGTAGGCGCTGCACCCAGCGCCGACTTCCCGGCAAGAAGGTAGGCAATCAACTGGCCCGCACCGGAGTCGTCAAGGCCGCATTCCCGTTTCAGCCATTCCGTTGCCGCGTGGGATGTCTCGCGCGCGCCACCTGGATTGCCAGCCATTTTTGTGACGATTTCGCGCACATCCGCCACGTGCGCAGAGAGTTCCGCCGTACGAGAGGGTGCCTCGCCTCGCCAGAAAGGCACGTTGGGCGCGGCGCCGTGTGCATCCTCCACCAGCAGGCGGCTGCGCGCGGCCTCTACGCGGCGAATGCGCCACGACGTGTTGCCCAGCAGCATGATGTCCCCCGCCATACTCTCAACTGCAAAGTCTTCGTCCACGGTTCCCACGACGGTCCCCTCCGGCATCGAAACCACGGAGAAAAGCGCACTGTCCGGAATCGCCCCGCCGCCGGTTATTGCCGCCAACCGGCTGCCTCGACGGCCGCGCAGCCGTCCGTTAACGCGGTCCCGAAAAAGCAATGCGGCGTGCCGTCCGCGCCGCGCGGAGATGCCTTCCGAAAGCATCGTGACGATTTCTTCGAAGTCGCCCCGCGAAAGATTGCTG
>JAJXZD010000029.1 GCA_021780215.1 Acidobacteriota bacterium | reverse complement strand
GCCGTTCACGTGGCCGACCGCCTTCTGCACGCCCTTTCCGAGATAGCGCGCCTTGTCGCCGTCGCGCAGTTCTATGGCTTCATGCTCCCCTGTCGAGGCTCCCGAGGGCACCGCCGCCCGGCCCATCGCTCCACCTTCCAGCCGCACGTCCGCCTCGACCGTGGGGTTCCCCCGCGAATCCAGAATTTCCCGCCCGCGAACTTCAACGATCTTGGTGGACATGGTTCTCCTCGAAGTGGTTTTTTTTAATCCGGCCGCTACTCGCACCGGGCCCGAACGGCGCGGGCCTTATTCCTTTCTGGCCAGCAGCAGCCAAGGCGAAAAGTCTACGGAAATCCTATTCTGGTTCCAAGCCTTCTGAAAGCGCATCTCGAGCTCCCGCCAGTAGGCCTCGGGATCCGCCAGCGAGCGCGCGTATGCGGCGCCGTAGGATGTTGAGCGGCAGAATCCGGCCAGTTCGCGCGGAGTGAGTTCGGCCACGTGTGCAATCAGCGCGTCCTCGAGCAGCCGGAATTCCCGTGCCGCACGCACGGCATGCTCCGAGGTTTCTGTTAGCCGCAGGCGCGGGTCGCAATGCGCGTTCCAGTGCTCGGAGAATTCTCTCCGCGCGACGGCGGCAACCGGCTCCGGAGTCCCTGGAAATTTTCCGCCGCTGACGGCCAGCACTCCTCCCGCCCGCAGCCAGACGGCAATCCGGTCCATCACCCTCGGGATGTCCATCCAGTGCAGCGCCGTGGCGATGGTAATCAGGTCCACGCTTTCGGGTTCCTGCGCGGCATCTTCGGCCGTGGCCACGTGAACCTCCGCTTCCGGCGCACAGGCGCGCAGCTTTTCCGCCATCCGCACATCCGGCTCAACTGCGATCACCTCCCGGAAATGCGGCAGCAGCGGGGCCGTGGATTTTCCCGTCCCCGCGCCGAGATCCATGGCCCGCTGCCTGCGCTGGATTGGCACGGCAGCAAGGATGCGGTCGAACAGCTCCGAAGGATATTCAGGGCGCCCGGCGACATACGCGCCCGCCGCCTGTCCAAAAAGGGGAGAAAATTTTGGCGTCATCACGGGCCTATTCGGGCTCCTCGATCATGGACTCAGGCCGAACCACTATGACCACTCCGCTATCGGAGACGGTGTAGCGGGCGCGGTCGTCCTCCAAGTCGTGCCCAATAACCGTGCCGGTGGGCAGGTCCACGTGGCGGTCAATGATGGCCCGCCGGATGCGGCTGTGCCGCCCGATATTCACGTGGTTAAAGATGATGGAATCCTCGACTTCGGCGAAACTGTTGACCCGCACGTCGTATCCCAGCACCGACCGCTCCACGCGCCCGCCGGAAACGATGCATCCCCCGGCCACCACCGAATCGAGCGCCACGCCCATCCGCCCCGGATCCGCGAAGACGAATTTCACCGGCGGATATTGCTGCTGCCAGGTATGCAGCGGCCAGCTCTTATCATAGAGATTGAAGACCGGCGTGACCGCGCAGAGGTCCATGTTGGCCGCGTGGTAGGCGTCAATCGTACCCACGTCCCGCCAGTACGAGGTCTCTTTCTTATTTTCGTCGCGAAAGTTATGGGCGAAGACGCGATGAGTTTCGATGATTCGCGGCAGAATGTCGTGCCCGAAATCGTGCGTCGAGGCGGGATTTTCCGCGTCGGCGATCAATATCGGCAGCAGCAGTTGCGTGTTGAAGAGATAGACGCCCATCGAGGCGTTCACCACCCCCGGCCCGCCCGCGGAAGGCTTGGGCGCCGCCGGCTTCTCCTCGAACCCGATCACCCTCCCGGTCGCGTCCGTCTCGAGGATGCCAAACTTGCCGGCTGCCTCCGCCGGATCCATCTCGAGCGTGGCCACGGTCGCCTCGGCGCCGGCGGCCGCATGCTGCTCGAGCATGCGCTGATAGTTCATTTTGTAGATGTGGTCGCCGGAGAGAATGAAGACGTAATTCGACTGCTCGCTTCCGATCGAGTAAATGTTCTGGTAAACTGCGTCCGCCGTCCCTTGATACCAATGCTGCGACACGCGCATCTGCGGCGGAAGCACCTCGATGAAATCCCCGTGCCCCATCAGCGTAGACCAGCCGCGCCGGACATGTCGGTTCAGGCTCAGAGCCTTGTACTGCGTCAGCACGAAGACGCGCCGCAGATCGCTGTTCAGGCAGTTCGACAGTGTGACGTCTATAATTCGGTAGACCCCGCCGAATGGCACCGCCGGCTTGGCGCGGTCGCGCGTCAACGGCCAAAGCCGCTCACCCTGCCCGCCGGCCAGCAGGACGCCAATCGCGCTGCGCATCAGGGACATCGCTCTGCCTCCCGATTCCTCCGTGCCTGCAAGCCACCCATTCTAGCCCCGCGAGCACCCGTCTGCACAGCGGCACACGCTCGTTCGCTGCGCACCAGGAGATTCAGGATTTGTCAGCGGGTTTATTGCGTGAGATAGGCAAACTCGAGCCCTAGCCCAGGACCGCCAGGATGCCGAAAAATGACACAATGCTGAGGGATGCCGCCTCGCTTGGAGTTATCGAGGCCGCCCCCATGCCATCTCGGCATGGGGGAAGAGAGGGACGGAATTGACCGTAAGTCAGGCAGCCACTCGCCGACGCACCAAGCAAGCAAGCCCAAGCAAGCCAAGCCCGAGCAAGGCAAACGAAGAGGGCTCTGGAACAGCGACGTCCTCCGAGATAATCAAGCCGTTGGCGGGATTGTAGTTGGCCCCGACATGGACATCGGAGAGGCTGGTCGGGTCAATCGCTGGCCCGGACCAGGTCCATGTCCATGTGTAGCTGTCGCCCACCGTCAGGCTTTCTCCGGAGCCGCTGTTGTCGCCGGACTGCGCGCAAACGAATGTCGAGCTGGTCCCCTGGCACCCGGCATTGCTCACCGGACCCGCTCCCGCTGTCCAACTTCCGTCCGGTCCGGTGACGCTCAGGCCAGTCCATGTGATGCTCCCGGTCCCGATGCCGAGGTCCACAGAGCCGATCTCGTTGTTCGAGCTGGACAGAGTCTGCCCGTCATTCAGGATCGTGATGGTCAAGCTCGCCGAATTGCTACCGACATCGAAGTTATAGGATGCATCGGGACACCCGGATGTGGTGCCGCAGCTGGTCGATCCGGAAAGCGTGAGCGAGCCAACCTGATCGGCTTTGGCTGCTCCCCCAGACGCGAGGGCCATCGCCAGAACAGCCATCCCTGGAAAAATCACCCTAACTAATCTGCTCATCGTGATACCCCCTTCATACAAAACCCGCACGAACAAAACACCATTTTGCGTTCCACGCAACAGGACACGTTGGGTACTACTGCACTCCCCATACCAAACATAAGGCTATTTATAGTCCCGGTATAAAAATAAACTACTTCGTATCAAGTAGATACAGGTGCCATGCGGATGCTCATTTTCCCCTACCAAATTTAGGTGCAAGACTTTTCTCCTTTCGGATCATTCTGCTGGACAATCCCAGCAAATGCCCTGGAGCCGCAAGACCCTCCAGGAGAGCCAGTTAATCCAGCATTGACGTTTCTGCTGTTTGACCAATATAATAGGCGCTTGTCACTCACGTAGGGGGCAGCATGTACGCCGTCATTCGCAGTGGGGGTAAGCAGTACCGGGTCGCTCCGGGCGAAACCGTCCAGATCGAGCGCATCGAGGGCAAGGCCGGTGGAAAAGTCACCTTTGATGACGTTCTCGCCGTCCGCACCGAAGATAACAAGATTCTCGGCGGCGCGCAGACCGCCAAGGCCCGGGTCACCGGGAAGATCGTACGGCAGTCCCGCGGGCCCAAGCTGCAGGTGTTGAAGTACAAGCGGGGCGGGCAGTACAAAATTCAGCGCGGCCACCGTCAGAATTACACTGCCGTGCAGGTCGGCGAAATTCAGATTCCCTGAAGAGGTTCGAGGTTCGTCATGGCGCATAAGAAGGGCGGCGGTTCATCCACCAACGGGCGCGACTCTCAAGGGCAGCGCCTGGGCATCAAGCGGTTCGGCGGGCAGTCCGTCACGGGCGGCAGCATACTGGTCCGCCAGCGCGGCACGCGCTACAAGCCCGGAAGGAATGTTGGGCGGGCCAAGGATGATTCCCTGTTCGCCCTGATCGACGGCGTAGTCCATTTCCAGGACAAGGGCTCGCTCGGGCGGTTCATCAGCGTCTTACCGGCCGGGGAATCTATTCCTGGCCAGGCGCTCGCATCGCCGGCCGCGAGCTGATTTTTCCCCCATGGCGCACCGCACGGGCGTCGCGCGCTTTATCTCCTTCCGCCCGGCGGCCTGTGCTCTTCTTTTCTTTCCGGGTATCGCAGAAACCCCATGTTTGTTGACGAAGCCAAAATTCTGGTAAAGGGTGGCGACGGCGGCAACGGCTGCATGGCCTTCCGCAGGGAGAAGTACGTTCCGCGCGGAGGCCCATCGGGCGGCGACGGCGGCAACGGTGGCGATATCTACATTGAGTCCAATCCCAACGACAACACGCTACTCCGCTACCGATATAATCGCGAATTTCGCGCCGAGCGCGGCCGCCATGGCGAAGGCTCCGACTGCCATGGCCGTCGCGGCGCCGCCATGACTCTTCCAGTTCCCGTCGGCACGGTCGTCTTCGACGACGCGTCGAATGAACCCCTTTTCGATTTCACAGAACCGGGACAACGCTTCCGCGCCGCTCGCGGCGGCCGTGGCGGCCGGGGCAATGGCAACCCGCACTTCGTCCGCCCATGGCACCAGGCCCCGCGCGAGCATGAGGACGGTCAGCCCGGCGAGGAACGTCATCTCCGCCTCGAGCTGAAATTGCTCGCCGACGTCGGCCTGGTCGGCTTCCCCAACGCCGGGAAGTCCACGCTGATTTCCCGCATCTCCGCCGCGCGTCCCAAGATCGCTGCCTACCCGTTCACCACCCTCGAGCCGCATCTCGGTGTCGTCTCCGCCGATCCCGGCGCGGCTCCGGGAAGCGGCCGTATCTTCGTTGTCGCCGACGTTCCCGGACTGATCGAGGGCGCGCACGAAGGCGCCGGACTGGGCACGCGCTTTCTGAAGCACGTCGAGCGGACCCGGCTGATCGCGCACCTGGTAGATACCAGCGATGCCAGCGACCGGGACCCGGTGCACGATGTCGAAATCATCGAGCATGAGCTTGCCGCTTTCAGTCCGTCGCTCGCCGAAAAGCCGGTGATTATAGTCGCTACCAAGCTCGATGCAACCACTGATCGCACCCGCCTGGAGAAGCTCCGCGCCTTCACCGGAGCACGCGGCCTTTTGTTTCACGCCATTTCCTCAGCTACCGGCGAAGGCATCGGGGCGCTGGTGCGGGCCATGGCGGATGCGCTCGACCGTCTCCCCAAGCCGGCCGGCGCCGTCTCCGCGCAGGGCGCGGACCAGCCTCGATTGGCGGCACCCATCGGACCGCCTCCGGAATCCCGCGGGGAAAAGCGTTGACTTCCCACGCCGCCCACAAGCCGCCGGCCGCGGAGCACCTCCGCTCGGTGGCGCTCTTTGGCGGCACATTTGATCCCATCCACGCGGGGCACATCGCCGTGGCTCAGGCCGCCCAGCGCCGCTATCATCTCGATGCCGTCTACTTCATCCCCTCGTCGCGGCCGCCGCACAAATCGCAGCGCGAGTTGGCCCCGTTCATCCATCGCTACGCCATGGTGGCCTTGGCCTGCGCGGAGAATCCCGGTTTCCTCCCCTCGCTCGTCGAGGCGCCTTCCGCTGGATCGGCGCCCCACGTCTACTACTCCATTGACACAGTCCGGCGCTTTCGGCGCGAGTATCCGGCTGACCATGTCTATTTCATCGTCGGCGCCGATCAATTCCTTGAAATCCCCACCTGGCGGCACTACGAGGCGCTGCTTGATTCCTGCGACTTCATCGTCGCGAGCCGCCCGGGATTTCGCATGGAGGCGCTGCGGCTCGTCATTCCGCCTGAGAAGCTCGGCCGCGCCGCCTCTCCGGACGGCCACAAGATTCCCCTGCGCAAGACGGCGGTTCACCTGCTCTCGACTGTCGCCAGCCATGTCTCCTCCACCGAGGTGCGCGAGCGGCTGCATGGCGGCAAGAGCATTCGCGGGCTTGTGCCGCCGCGCGTCGAGGAATACATTGTTGGACAGGCCTTGTACCGGTGAGATGGGAAACTCTTCGTCCTGAAATTCGTGCCGCCGCCGAAGCGGCGCAGGAAAAATTGGCGGAGGATATCACCGCGCTGAAGCTTCCCGGCCCCGGCGCCTTTGCCGAATATTTCCTGCTCTGCTCCGGCCAGAGCGTCCCCCAGTTGCAGGCCATTGCCGAGGCCATCGAGGAACGGCTTGGCCGCCTGGGCATGCCGCTGGCGCACCGGGAGGGCAAGCCCGGCGCGGAGTGGATTCTGCTCGATTACGGCCGCTTCGTCGTGCACATCTTCAGCCAGCGCGCACGGCAATACTACGATATCGAACGCCTCTGGCGCGGCGCAGAGCGCTTCGAACTCTCCGCGCCGGGCCGTTCTGCGTCCCCGCCGGACGCTGCCGAAAGCAGCGCGCCATCATGAGCGCCTCAAGCTTCGTCTGGGTGGCGGAGGACGCTGCCTCCCGCCGCGTCCTCGAACTCGCCGAAAAATTGGCCGAGCCTGCCACCACGCTCCTCATCACCGGAGAAAGCGGCTCGGGCAAGGATCTGCTGGCGCGCTGGATTCACGAAAAAGGACCCCGCCGCGACGCCCCGTTCCTCAAGATTGATTGCGCCAGCCTGCCCGCGGAGCTTGTGGAATCCGAGCTGTTTGGCCATGAGCGCGGAGCCTTCACCAGCGCCGTAGCGCGCAAGCCCGGCCGTCTCGAAATGGTCCAGGGGGGAACTGTCGTGCTGGACGAGGTGGCCGCGCTCGCCCCCGCTGTGCAGGCCAAGCTGCTGCGCGTTCTCGAGGAGCGCACCTTCACTCGCCTCGGCGGCTCGGAAACCTTGCGCATGGACGCTCGCCTGATGGCCCTCACCAATGCCGATCTCTCCCGGGCCGTCGCCGCCGGCACGTTTCGCGAGGATCTCTACTTCCGCCTGCACGTGGTCGCCATCGCCATTCCACCCCTGCGCGAACGCACGGTTGATATCTCCGCCCTGACGGCCCATTTTCTTGCGCGCCTCGGGCCTGTGCACGGCCGGACGGGGGCGCGGCTCGACGCCGCAGCGCTGCGCCTGCTCGAGGCATATCCCTGGCCCGGCAATGCGCGCGAATTGAAGAATGCGATCGAGCGAGCACTCCTGCTGGGACGCGATTCACTGCTTACCCCCGCCGATTTTCCCGATATCCTCCGCGCCGCCACGGGGCCTGGCCAGGCCGCCGCGGTCCGCCCGCTCATAGAACTCGAACGCGAGGCCATTCACGCCGCTTTGGAAGCCATGCACTACAAGATTGGTCGCGCCGCCGAGGCGCTCGGCATCAGCCGCAAGACGCTTCTCGACAAGCGCAAGAAGTACGGCCTGATGTGAGCGGCCCCGCGCGCCGCGGATCCTGCGCCACATGACCATTCGCTTCCTCATGCTCGGCAAGACGCGCCGCCCCGAGATGCGCGCGCTCTTCGAGGACTACGCCGCTCGCATCGCCCGCTACGCCAAAGTCGAACTCACGGAATGGCGTCCTGCCGGATCTTCGGCGCGGCGCAAACCGTTGGCGGAGCCGGGCGCGGTCATCGTCCTGCTCGATGCTGCGGGCAGGCAGTTCACCTCGCCGGAATTCGCCCGCTGGGTTGCCGGCCTGCGCGACCGCGGCGCGCGCGAACTGGTGTTCCTTTGCGGCGGCGCGGAAGGCTTTCCGCCGGAAATCCGCGCCCTCGCGAAGCAGGCCATCTCCCTTTCACCCATGACTCTGCCGCACGAACTCGCCCGGGTTGTCTTGGCGGAACAGATTTACCGCGCCTTTGCCATTCTCGCCGGCCATCCCTACCCCAGATGACAAGTTGATTCGCGCTTTCGCCCCATCCCTTCGCCGCCCTTGACCTTTCGCAATCATCCAGCCACTATGGGGAACGATCTTCACGGGCCGGAAGGAATGCCAGAGGGAAAAGGGCTGCTCATCGTTTACACGGGGCCAGGCAAGGGCAAGACCACCTGCGCCCTGGGCACTGCCTTTCGCGCCGTGGGGCAGGGGCTGCGCGTCCTGATGGTCCAATTCATCAAAGGCTCCTGGCACTATGGGGAGCTGGACGCCGCCAAGATGCTCGGCGACGATAAATTTGAAATTCGTCCGATGGGCCGCGGCTTTGTGAAGGTGGGCGGCGCCGAGGCCGACCCGGAGGACGTTCGCCTGTGCGAACAGGCTTGGGAATTCGGCCGCGAGAAGATTTACGGCGAGGAATACGATCTGGTGGTGCTCGACGAGATCAATTACGTGATCAGCTACAAAATGCTCGATGCCGGACGCGTGGTTTCCGCGCTCCGCGCGCGCCCCGAGCGCATCCACGTCATCTGCACCGGACGCAGCGCGCATCCGAGCCTCATTGAAGCCGCCGATCTCGTCACCGAAATGAAGGAAATCAAGCATCCGTACACAAAAGGCATCCTCGCGCAGCGGGGAATTGACTATTAGACGCGATGGGCGGCAGGCTGCGGCACTTTTCCCGCGCCGGCCTTGCTCCTCGCGGCTCCGGCTATGACCTGGTTCAAGAGAGATAAAGCGCCCATCGAAAATCCCACCCCAGCGGGTGCACGCACCGTCCGCACCGAGGGCCTTTGGGAGAAGTGCAAATCCTGCCGCGCCACCATCTGGAAGAAGGATCTCGAGGACAACTGGCAGGTCTGCCCCAAGTGCGGCCATCACTTCCGCCTTGGCGCGCGCCGGCGCCTCGAAATGCTCCTGGACGACGCCGACTGGATCGAACGCGACACCGAGCTCGCCTCGAGCGATCCGCTCCAGTTTTCCGATACGCGACCCTATGCCCAGCGCCTCAAGGACGCCCAGCGCAAGCTCGGCATGAACGATGCAGTCCTCACCGCCGAAGGCCGCCTTGCCGGTCGCCCAGTGATCTGCTGCTCGATGGAGTTCGAGTTCATTGGCGGCACGATGGGCGCAGTGGTCGGCGAGAAGGTCACCCGCGCCATCGAACGCTCCCTGGCGCAGAAGCAGCCGCTTATCACTGTAGCCTGCTCCGGCGGCGCGCGCATGATGGAGGGCGCAGTCAGCCTGATGCAGCTGGCCAAGATTGGCTCTGCGCTGGCTCGTCTCGACGACGCCCGCGTCCCGTTCCTCTCCGTCCTTACCGATCCGACCACCGGCGGCGTCACCGCCAGTTTCGCCATGCTCGGCGACCTTAATATCGCCGAGCCGGGCGCTTATCGGCCTGGCCGGACCCCGCGTCATCGAGCAGACCATCCGGCAGAAATTGCCCGAGGGCTTCCAGCGCGCCGAATTCCTGCTCGAGCACGGGTTTGTGGACGCCATCGTGCCCCGCCTGGAAATGAAGTCCTATATCGCGCAGGCCCTCGGCTTCTTTCTCGACCGCGCATGAACTACGCTGAATCCGTCCGCGCACTCCTGGCGCTGGGGCGCGAGCTGGCTTCTCCGCGCCAGGCCCGCGTGCAGAAATTCGGCCTCGAAAACATCTCCCTGTTGGCCGCCGCTCTCGGCAGGCCCCACCGGGCCGCTCCCTGCGTGCACATCGCGGGCACCAACGGCAAAGGCTCCGTGGCCGCCATGCTCGATTCCATCCTGCGCGCTTCGGGCCGCCGCGTCGGGCTCTACACCTCGCCGCACCTGGTGCGCATCAACGAGCGCATCCGCATCGCC
>JAJXZD010000208.1 GCA_021780215.1 Acidobacteriota bacterium | reverse complement strand
GCGCGGCTGCAGGCGCGGGTCGGAAACTCCCGATTTGACGCGCGTACTTTCGTCGGTGATCCCCGCGGCATGCGTGTACTCGCCCGCGGAGAGCGTGGTGGGCACGGCGATGTGGACCAGTTCCCGGCTATCCAGGAACGCGTAGCTGGCGGCTTTACAGGTATCAATCGGGCTTCCGCCGCCGAAACTTACAAGGCAATCGGCATCGGTGCGCTCGATTTCCTCCCGCAATTGCCGCACAGAGGTTCGCGGCACGTGCTGCTTCACGCCCGTGAAGACCCCTGCGCAACTCGCGCCTGCTGCCCGGGTGATTCTATGGAGCAGGGAAGATCCGCCGAGGGTTTTCCCCGTCACGATCAAGGCCCTGCGCAGGCCGCGCCGGACCAACTCGTCGCCGAGCGTGGCAATCTTGCCGGGGCCGGAGATCACCCGCTCCAGTTTGCTCAGCACAAAGTCCGCATTCGGCGCTTCCATGGAAGGGGAGTATACCTCACCGCCCGGAGGGGCGGCCGCTTGTTGCTGACGAACAGCCGGGGCGCGGTGTGCCGCTTGCCACATGCGGATTGGTCTTGCATGGCCCAGTGTCGCGAGGTATTTTCTTCGCCACGCTGGCGGGGACTCTTACAGGTGTCGGGAAACAATCAGGCGCGCCACAGGACGGGGACGGCGACTCCCGGTCCGCAGGCGGACCTCTCTCCAGTCGGCGGAAGGAAATCCCGATGAAGCGCAGCACGGACCGAATTCTTACCACACATGTGGGCAGCCTCCCCCGGCCCCAGGAAGTGGTGGATCTGCTCTTTGCCCAGGATCGCGGAGAAGCCGTCGATCCAGGGAATTTCGATGGCGTGATGCGCCGCGCGGTGGCTGACGCCCTCCAGCGCCAGGCCGAGGCGGGCATTGATATCGTGAGCGACGGCGAAATGAGCAAGATCAGCTACGCTACCTACATCCGGCACCGGCTCACCGGTTTCGAAGGTGATTCGCAGCGGCCGACTCCGCAGGATTTGGACGATTTTCCCGAATATCGCGACCGCCTGGTGAAAGCCGGACATTCGGCCACGTATCGCAGGCCGGTGTGCAAAGGGCCGGTGAAGGTGAAAAACCTGACGCCAGTCGAGCAGGACATTGCCCGGATGAAGGAGGCCTTAGCGAAGGCGGGCATCGCGGAAGGTTTCCTGAACTCGGTTTCTCCCGGGACCATCGCTGTCTTTCAGCCAAACGAATATTATTCCTCGCACGAGACGTATCTCGAGGCGCTTGCCAGCGCGATGCGCGAGGAATACGAACTGATCGTGAAGTCGGGGCTGCTGCTGCAACTCGACTGCCCGGACCTGGCCATGGGCCGCCACACGCGATTCAAGAGCCTCAGCGACGCCGAATTTCTGCGCTACGCGGAGTTGCACGTCGAGGCAATCAATCATGCCCTCGCCGGCGTTCCCGCGGACCGTGTGAGGATGCACGTTTGCTGGGGCAACTACGAAGGGTCGCACGTGCACGACATGGACTGCGCGATGATTTTTCCGATTGCGCTGAAGGCCAAGCCGATGGCCCTGCTGGTGGAAGGCGCCAATCCGCGCCATGAGCATGAGTGGGAGGCATGGACGCGCATCCGGCTTCCCGAGGACAAGGTGCTCGTTCCCGGCGTGATTGCCTCGAGCATCAATTACGTGGATCATCCCGAATTGGTCGCGCAGAGGCTGCTGCGCTATGCGGGCGTCGTCGGCCGGGAGCGCCTCATTGCCGGGACGGACTGCGGCTTCGGCACGTTCGCCGGCTTCGGCCCGGTGTTTCCGGCATTTTGCTGGATGAAGCTGCGCTCGCTAGCCGAGGGCGCCCGCATCGCCACGAAGAAACTCTGGGGCCGCGCGGCATAGCATCGAGAACGCACTGCCCCGGATGGGAAAAGGCCGGGGAGGAACGCAGAAGCGCGAAGGAGGAGTCATGGACCGCAGATCGTTCATCGGTGTCGGGACGCTGGCGGCGGGGGCCATGATGAGTGGACGACTGGCCCATGCCTTCTCGGGGAAATCCACACTTTCGCCCGGCGCGGTGGTCGAGACGCAAGCCGGAAAGATTCGCGGCGGCGTGCAGGACCAGGTGCACATCTTCAAAGGAGTGCGGTACGGGGCTCCGACCGGAGGCGCGGGGAGGTTCCTCCCGCCCTCGAAGCCACAACCGTGGACCGGGGTGCGCGATACATTCGAATTCGGCCCGCGCGCACCACAGCTCGACTGCCAGTTTCGCGGGCAGGTCCCGCCGGAATTCGAGGTGATGGATCCCGGCGGCCCGATGAGCGAGGACTGCCTTTGCTTGAACATCTGGACGCCGGCGCTCGGCGCCGGGCACAAGCGGCCCGTGATGGTCTGGCTGCACGGAGGCGGATACACAACCGGGTCCGGAGCGTTCCTCTGTTACGACGGCAAGGAGCTGGCTCGGAAGCACGATGTCGTCGCCATCACCATCAATCACCGCCTGAACGTCTTCGGCTTCCTTTATCTCGCCGAGCTTGGCGGCGCGTCCTACACCTCCGCCAGCAATGCCGGAATGCTGGATATCGTCGCGGCTCTCGAATGGGTGCGGGAGAACATTGCCGCCTTCGGCGGAGACCCGAACAACGTGACCATTTTTGGACAGTCCGGCGGCGGAGGGAAGGTGAGCGCGCTCCTGGCCATGCCTCCGGCCAAGGGACTCTTCCATCGCGCGATCGTCGAGAGCGGCGCGGCCGTGAAGGGACTCCCGCGCGCAATGGCCACCAAGGCCGCAGAATCCTATCTGGCGAAGCTCGGATTATCGGCAAGCCAGCTGGGCCAGCTTCAGCAGCTCCCCACAGATCGCCTGCTCGAGGTGATGGGGGAGATGACCGGGAATGGCATGCCCGGCAGCGGGACTCTTCCGCTCGCTCCGGTCGTGGACGGCGCCACGCTGCCAGCGGATCCGTTTGATCCGACTGCGCCCGCTCTCTCCGAAGACATTCCCTTGCTGATTGGGACGACGGAGACGGAAGTGGCGTTCTTTCCGCACCAGATTCTCGATCCGATTGATGATGCAAGCCTCCACTCTCGGGTGAAGCAGGTACTGCGCGACGCGAATGACGCGCAAGTGGATCGCCTGATCGCCGTCTATCGCAAGGGCCGCCCGCAGGCCGGCAACACGGATTTGTATCTGATCATCGCCTCGGACGCGACGTTCCGGCAGGGCGTGCTCACCGAGGCGGACCGAAAGGCGGCGCAAAGGAAGGCGCCAGTTTATCAGTATTACTTTACGTGGAGATCCCCGGTGCGGGAAGGGAAGCTGCGCTCGTTTCACACGCTGGAGATTCCGTTCGTCTTCGACAACGTGGACGCAGCGAAATCGATGGTCGGCACAGGGGAAGACCGCTACGCGCTGGCCGGGCGGGTGAGCGGAGCGTGGGCCGCGTTCGCACGCAACGGCAACCCCAGCCATCCGGGATTGCCGAACTGGCCGCCGTTTGACGACACGCGACGCGCCGTGATGATTCTCAACGACGAGTGCAAAGCGGTCAACGATCCCCACGGAGAGGAGCGCCGAGCCCTGCGCGAGATCCTCGCAGCCAGTTAAAGCTGGCCGTCTGCGGAAGCAAGATTTCTCCGAGGGACAGCGCGCTCTCCGTGCGCTGTTTAGGAACTTGTTGAAAAAGCGATTTTGTCCGTCATGCCGAGCGAAGCGAGAAATCTGCTTCTTGGAAAAAGCCGGGGGGAATGCTGATCTCTCGTCGCTTCCGGCTCGCCGGAATGACACCCGGAAGATTTTTTCAGCAAACTATTTGCCGGCTTTTTCCTCCGCGTCCGCGGCGGAAATATCCACCTTGATGGACTCATACGCGTTGCGGAGGTATTGGGAGAGCATGCGCTGCGTGTTAAAAAAGGATGCATTGACGGCGATGGTCGAGCGCATCACCTGTGCATACTCCTCGGGCCGCTTGTAGAACATCGGCAGGATGATGAATTCCAGTTTGTCGTAGAGCGAGGCTTCCTCACTGGCATGGTCCTCGGAAGAGCTTTCCGAGCGGCCTATATCCCAGCCCGTCGCTCCCTCAAGATGTCCCTCGAGCCACCAGCCGTCGGGAATACTGAAGCTGGGAACGCCGTTGAGCGCCGCCTTCATTCCGCTGGTCCCGGAGGCTTCGTAGGGACGGTGCGGAGTGTTCAGCCAGAGATCCGTCCCGCTGGTCAGGAGCTGCCCCCACCGCCAGTCATAATTGGCAACGTACACGATGCGGATCCGATGTCCCTGGAGCGCCTGGCGGGCTTCAAAGATCCGGCGAATGAGATCCTTGCCTCCTTCGTCGCGGGGATGGGCCTTGCCTCCAAAGACGATTTGCAGTGGGCCGACCGAGCCGGCAATGGTCTTGAGGCGCTCCGGATTGGAGAAAAGGAAATTGGTGCGCTTGTAAGTGGCCGCGCGCCGGGCGAACCCGAGCGTCATCACTTTCTCGTCGAGCTGTTCGCCCGTGGCGGCCTTGATTTCTTCGAAAAGAGTCTTTCGCGCGCGCACATGGGCTTGCAGAATCTCCTCCAGCGGGATTCCGAAGACGTAGCGAAAATATTGATTGTCGTAGCGCCACTCCGGAATGTGCCGGTCGTAGAGCTCGCGAAACGGGGGGGAAGTCCAGGTCAGGGCGTGGACACCGTTGGTGATGGCGTGAATGGGATATGCGGGGAACATGTCGTGGGAAATCTCACCGTGGCGCATGGCCACGCCATTGACATAGCGGGAAAAGCGAAGCGCTAGGAACGTCATGTTCAAGGCGCCCTGGGGGCAGCAGTGTGTGGCGTCGAGAGTGGAGCCGAGATGTTCGCCGAGCACGTGGGTGAAGAGCTCCCTTGAGAATTGATCATGACCCGCGGGGACGGGCGTGTGGGTGGTGAAGATGCACCTGGCCCGCACCGCTTCGATATCCTGCTCCGTCGCGGCGCTCAGGTCCGCACCCTTGAGTTGCATCTCGAGAAGAGCCAGGGCCAGAAAGGAGGAGTGCCCTTCGTTCATGTGAAAGCCCTGCAATTCGGAATGACCCAGCGCATTGAGAATGTGCACGCCGCCAATTCCGAGCACCACTTCCTGGCAGATTCGATAGTGCTCGTCGCCGCCGTACAGGTGATCGGTCAGTGTGCGGTCCCAGGGACTGTTCTCGGGAAGGTCGGTATTAAGGAGATAGACGGGGACAACGTGGCCAGAAATTCCCCGGATGTCGTATCGCCAGGCTCGCACGTGGACCGTGCGGCCCTCGATGGTGACCGCGGCAGGAGCTGTTTCCGGGCGAAGAAAGTCCTCAGGCTTCCACGAATCGTCTGTTTCGGTTTGGTTTCCGTTTTCGTCGAGGTGCTGGCAAAAATAGCCCTTCTGGTGGATCAGCGTCACCCCCACCATGGGCACGCCCAGGTCGGCGGCAGAGCGAAGCGTGTCTCCGGCTAGAACGCCCAGCCCGCCACTGTAGGTGTGCATGGAGGGATCCAGCGCCATCTCCATCGAAAAATAGGCAACCTTCGCGTTTTCGCTCATGGTGTCCCTGCCATTTCTCCCGCGCTCGGTTTCCCTTTACGGGAAAAGTTTACCCGACTGCCCGCCGTCGCAGAACTGAATTGGAGAGATTCTTCCCGCTGACTCGCAGCCAGGCGCAGGCCTCCCGATACCTTTCCGCATGCCTGTGAGGAGGTACAGCGCTCAGCACACGGTAGGGCAGGCGGTGCCTGGCCCGATTGAACAGGCGAAGGATGTTGCCCTTTCTTTAGTCCTTCGGCCAGTAGATGCGGGCTCTTGCGGCTCTCTAGACTGTTCGGGTTATGAGACTACACGCGCGAGTCGCAGGCTCGGATGTTCAATCGTCCGGCGGGCAGGACCCGGAGCATTGTCGCGGGCGCCATGGATTTATCGTAGCTGTCTGGACTCTCGCGGCGATTGCCGCCGTCGCAGGGCTTTCGAGTTGTGCTGGGTATACCAGCGCGGCCAACACGGCGCGGCCCGCAACTACAGCGGGCATGGGCAGCTTAACGGCAAGCTCGACCAGCCTTACCTTTGGGACGGTTCTGATTGGCAGCCATACCGCGCTGACTCTTAGCATCACCAACACAGGCACCGCCGTCGTACACATCTCCCAAGTAACGGTTTCCGGAACGACCTTCAGCATGATTGGAGGAAATCTTCCCTCCACCATGAGCGCGGGTGAGACCGTTTCGGGGCAAATTCAATTCGCGCCCCAGACCGCTGGAACGGCCTCCGGGTCGCTCACGATTCAGAGCGATGGATCTGATCCGACGCTGACAATTCCGCTCACCGGCACCGGCACGGCCACGCAGGCGCAGATGGCCGCCAGCCCATCTCCGGTCGCCTTCAATGGGGTGAATGTGGGCAGCAACGCCACGCAGAACGTCACCTTGACGAATACAGGGAACGCCACGCTGGATATCACCGCGGCCAGCATCACGGGCCCGGGTTATAGCATGAGCTTGAAGCCCATCAGCATCGCTGCCGGAGCCAAGAGCACCTTTACAGTGACGTTTGCCCCGGCCATCTCGGGCAGCGCGGCTGGCAATGTTTCTATTACCAGCAACGCCGCGGGCTCGCCCGCGACGATTGCCCTGAGCGGAACGGGCCTGCAAGCGCAGGGGTCTGCGACGCCGACGAGCGCCAGCTTCGGCAATGTCGTGGTAGGGAGCAGCGATTCGCAGACGATCGCACTGAAGAACACCGGCAATGCAACGCTGACATTCTCGCAGGTGTCGGTCTCCGGCGCGGGATTCAGCATCTCCGGCCTTTCGACCGCGACGACCATCGCGGCAGGCGCCAGCTTTTCGTTTAATGCGGCTTTTTCGCCGACGACCACAGCGACATCGACCGGTTCAATCGTCTTGAACACTGATGGATCGCCGGCCCAGATGACCATCGGCCTGAGCGGCACGGGCGTGACCGCCACGCAGTCACTCGGAGCCAGCCCTGCCAGCCAGAGCTTCGATAATGTCCGGGTGGGAAGCAGCAGTTCTCTGAGCTCCAAGCTCACCAACACCGGAAATACGAATGTCACGATCTCCAGCGTGACGGTTTCCGGCGCAGGGTTCAGCGCCAGCGGCGTCAATGCAGGACTGATCCTGACACCCAGTCAGGCCGTCACATTGACGTTGACCTATGCGCCCACGGGATTAGGCTCATCCACCGGCAGTGTCAGCGTTGCGAGCAACGCCACCAACTCTCCAGCCGTGATTTCCTTGTCGGGGGAATCGCACACGGTTTCACTCGCCTGGACGGCGAGCACCTCGACCAGTGTGACGGGCTATTACATCTATCGCGGCACAACGACGGGGCAATACGCAAAACTCAATGCCTCAGCGCCAGTTTCCTCCACGGCGTTTACGGATACGACGATCCAGGCTGGGACGACGTACTACTATGTCGTGACGGCGGTGAATTCCAGCAACATCGAGAGTGCGTACTCGACCCCGCCCGCAACGGCTAGCATTCCCTGAGCGGCCCTTCCCTGGCGACCGCTGCAGGGCTGTTATTGAGATAAGAGGACGGCAGACCCAAAGGGAGACCGGCTGTCCTCCCGGCAAGGATGGACGCTGACCCAATGGACAGGTCTGCACACCTGTTCCTCATGTGTACTTCTGTCCAGTAGTTTCGCATGCGCCCTTCAACGCACAATCTGTCAGTCCATGAAGAACTTGGCGAAGGATGGGGGCCACGCCAGAGCACGCTCCCGCTTGCTTTCTCAAAGGCAGTTTTCCTGCCTTCTCCGTAACCTCTCCGCGGTTACCGCTCTAGCGGCTCTTCTGGCAAGCGCGGGGTGCATTGGCCTGTCGTCGTCCCCGAAGGGTGGTGGCGGGACGAGCACTCCTCCCTCGTCGGGATCGAGCGGTTCTGGGGGTGCGACCCTAACCGCCAGTTCGTCGCAGGTTGCCTTTGGAGACTTAACCGTCGGGTCCTCGACCTCGCAATTGGTGACGCTCACTGCGTCCGGCCATTCCAACGTGACCATCTCCACAGTGTCCGCCACCGGCCCCGGATTCAGCGTCAGCGGCGGCTCCGGCATGACGCTCATGCCTAACAAGTCCGTCACCGTATCGGTGAATTTTGAGCCCCGAAGCAATGGAGATGCCAGCGGCAAACTCCTTGTCAAGAGTTCGGCTTCCAACGGGTTGCTTCAGATCCCCCTGTCCGGCAAAGGAGTATCCTCGGCCGTACAGCATTCGGTGACTCTGAGCTGGCAGGCGAGCACCTCGCGGGTGATCGGCTATTTGATCTTCCGCGGCGCTGCACAGGGGGAGCTGAGGAAGCTCAATCCCGCCGTGGACAGCGCCACCACATACACGGACAAGACTGTGGCCGGCGGCACTACGTATGTCTACGCGGTGAAATCAGTTGGTTCCAACGGGGCCGATAGCAGTTTTTCTAATCAAGTTACAGTGACCACGCCGAGCCCGTAAGCGTTGATTCCTGCCTGATGGCTCAATAGGTATCGCCCATCTGTCGCCAGAAGCGCTCAGCAGTTGACGATCTTCTCGCGATTTTCGCGGACCCGCCGCGTGGCATTGCGCGTGTCCACCACGAGACGCGCATGGCGGACAATCGCGTCGTAATCGTACTGTGAGTGGTCGGTGGCGATCAGGACGCAGTCGTACTGCGCAAGGTTCGCGGGCGTCAGTTCGACGGAGCGTTTGTCCGAGAAGTCGTAGTGGCGCATCTTGAACAGGGCGGGGAAGTAGGGGTCATTGTATTCCATGTGGGCGCTGCGGGCGGTGAGCAATTCGAGCAGCTTCAGCGAGGGAGACTCACGCAGGTCGTCCACGTCCTTCTTGTAAGCCACGCCCAGCAGCAGAATCTTCGAGCCCCTAATGCTCTTCTGCCGGTCGTTCAGGGCGGCGGCCACGGCATTCACCACATGGTAGGGCATCTCCGTGTTGATTTCCCCGGCCAGCTCGATGAAGCGCGTGGCGAAATCGTATTCGCGGGCCTTCCAGGACAGATAGTACGGGTCCACGGGAATGCAATGGCCGCCGAGGCCAGGGCCGGGATAAAAGGGCATGAAGCCGAAGGGCTTGGTGGCTGCGCTGTCAATGATCTCCCAGATGTCGAGGCCCATCCGGAGAGTGAGTTGCTTGAGTTCGTTCACCAGGGCGATGTTCACGCAGCGAAAGATGTTCTCGAGGAGCTTGACCATTTCCGCCGCGCGAGTCGAGCTGACCGGAACTACCCGGGAGACGATTTGCGAGTAGAGGTTCGCCGCCGCCTTGCCACTCGGAGGATTGACGCCGCCGACCACCTTGGGAATTTGCGCCAGGCCGTACTGCTTGTTGCCGGGGTCTTCGCGCTCCGGGGAAAAGGCCAGATAGAAGTCGGTAGCCACAGAAGCGTCCTTCCCGGCGACCGGGCAATGCAGCCCGCTCGCTTCGAGAATCGGCAGGACCAGCTCCTCTGTGGTTCCGGGATAGGTGGTGCTTTCGAGCACAATCAACTGTTGCCTCTGCAGATGGGGCGCGATGGCTCGAGCGGTTTGCTCGACGTAGGTCAGGTCCGGCTCACGCCTCTCGTCGAGAGGTGTGGGCACGCAGATGAGCACCGCGTCCACTTCGCGGAGGCGAGCAAAGTCGGTGGTGGCGTCGAAGTGCCGCGCCTGCACGTGGCCGCGGATCTTTTGCCGCTTCATGGCCTTGTCGAGCCGCGGCACGATGTGGCGGCGGGCCAGATGCAGCGGCGGCAGAAAGATGGGCACTCCCAGAATGGCGCGTCCGCCGGG
>JAJXZD010000212.1 GCA_021780215.1 Acidobacteriota bacterium | reverse complement strand
TTGCGACTGTGCGGGCAGATTTCCCTGCCAGCTCGACCGCCCGCCACATATACCAGCTCGCTACGGTACGAAACGGCCGCCAGCGTTCGCCGAAGGCAGCCAGCTCTGAGGGCTTGGGCATGGATTGTCTTCGGTAGGTGATGGCAAACCCTTTTTGCACGCCGTAATCGTGAATCGGAAGGACGTCGGGGCGCCCCAATCGGAAAATCAGGAACATTTCCACGGTCCACGCGCCAACCCCGCGGATCGAAATCAGGCGGGCGACGAGTTCCTGATCGGACAACTTGCGCGCCTCTTCGAGCGTGGGAACAACCCCCGCCACGGTCTTGCTTGCCAGGTCCTTGAGCGCTGCGGCCTTGGCCGCGGACAAGCCGGCCCGGCGAAGAGTCTGCGACCTCATCTGAAGGATTTCCTCGGGTGCGGGACACCCTCCCTTCGCGCTCAGCGCGCGAATGCGGCTGAAAATCGTGGCGGCGGCCTTTCCGGAAATGCTCTGGTAAACGATAGCGCGCTGGAGCGATTCGTACGGTGTGACGGCCGCATTCATATTCAGCTCGAATGCGGGTGCTTTCTCGATGAGGCGGGCGAGACGGCGATCGGCCTTTGAGAGAAACCGGATCGCTTCCTGGGGATCGATGGGACTGAGCAGGCTGCCCGGCATAAGCGGCTCCGAGAATAGCGCCGGAGCGGGAATTGTGCAACGCGCATAGAGATGCCTCCGATCACGTTCCGCAAGGGTGCCTGTGCTACTATCAAAAACTTATGCAAACGGGAATCATTGGACTGCCGCAGACGGGAAAGACCAGCCTGTTTCGTATTCTCACGCGCGCCCGCGTAGAGGCGCGCAGCACGCCGAACCAGCCGCACGTCGGCATCGCGCGCGTGCCCGATGAGCGCCTCGTAAAGCTGGTGGAGATTTTCCATCCGAAGAAGAACACCTACGCCACAATCGAGTATGTGGATGTGGGCGGGCTGCAGAAGGACCGCGAGAAGAACGCGGCCTCGCTCGTCCCGCTGCGTGAATCCGACGCCCTGGCGCATGTGGTGCGCCTGTTCGAGAACCCCGCGGTGCCGCATGAGGCAGGGCCGATCGATGCGATGCGCGATATCGAGAGCGTCGAAATCGAGCTGATGCTGCACGACCTCGAGCAGACGACGAAGCGCATCGAGCGCGTCGAGAAGGACCTGAAAAAGCGCAAGGACCCTCTGCTCGAAGCGGAATTGCAGCTTCTGCAGCGCTGCCGGCAATCGCTGGAGACGGAAAAGCCCCTGCGGGAGCTCGACCTGAAACCCGCGGAGCAGAAGATGCTCACGGGCTTTCTGTTTCTGTCGCGCAAGCCGATGCTCTACGTCTTGAATTTGGGCGATGAGGAAGCGCCGGAGGCCGCTCGCGCGGTGGAAAAGCATCACCTCGAAAAGCTGGCGGAGAAGCCGCACACGGCCGTGGTTCCCTTCTGCGGCAAGATCGAAGCGGAATTATCGGAATTGAGCGACGCCGAAGCCGCCGAGATGATGAATGCCTATGGGCTGAAGGAATCCGGCCGCGACCGGCTGATCCAGGCTACCTACCGGCTTCTCGGCCTGATTTCCTTCCTGACCTGCGGGGAGCCGGAATGCCGCGCGTGGACCATCGAGCGCGGTATGACCGCTCCGCAAGCGGCCGGGGCAATCCACAGCGACATCGAGAAGAATTTCATCAAGGCCGAAGTGGTGAACTGGGAGGACCTGCTGCGTGCGGGAGGTTTTGCCGCGGCGCGGGAGCGGGGGCAAGTGCGGCTCGAGGGCAAGGAATATGTCGTGAAGGATGGGGACGTAATCCTATTCCGGCATTCCGGCTGATCGCATGCATTCCCTCGAGACACATCGCATCGTGCTGGCCATGCTGCTGGCGCTGACCGCCGCTTTGGCCAACGTGGCCGGAGGGTCTCTGGTCGCGCGGCGCGTGTGGTCCCGTCATTACCTGAAATACTTCATCGCACTCGGCGCCGGCTTCATGCTGGCCACGGCAATGCTTGAGATGATTCCGGAGTCGGTGCGCCTGCGCGCCCCCGCGGGCTCCGTATTCTTCGACTCGAGCGAGATCGTCTTTCTGCTTGTTCTGGGAGGATATTTTCTGGTGCACTTCTTCGAGCATGCTCTGGCGCCGCATTTCCATTTTGGCGAAGAGACGCATCGCGAGGAGATCTCCCACGCGCATGCGAGCTCGGCCGCGCTTCTCGGACTGGCGATTCATTCGTTTTTCGACGGCGTGGCCATCGCCTCGGGGCTGCTTGTCTCCGCCTGGCTGGGCGGGGTGATTTTCATGGCCATCATCCTGCACAAGATGCCCGAGGGATTCACCGTGGCGTCCTTGATGATTGCGAGCGGAAGAGGTCGGGCGGCGGCGTTGCTTTCCTCGGCCATTCTTGGCGCGGCCACTCTGCTTGGTGTGGGGCTGATGTTTGTCTTGCATCGGACTGTGGCGGACGCACTGCCGGTGACGGCCGGAGTCACCCTATATGTGGCGGCCTCGGACTTGATCCCGGAGGTGAACCGCGAGCCAGGGGTCTGGGTGGCCGTGCTGGTATTCCTCGGTGTCGCGATGCTCCTCGCCTTGAAGGCCCTCGCCAACGCCTGACTGCCCGCCAGAAATCATTGATGCCAAGAGAGTTCGCGAATAGGCTGCCTTTCTGGCGGGCGAAAAGCGAAGCCAGGAGGTCCCGGCCTGCACTTCCATTCTCTTGTCATCCAGCGCAGCGCGCCCTGCATGCCTGATTCGCACCATCCTGAGATAGGCAACTTTTTGGCCGGGAAGGTGTTAGATACACTGTGGAGGCCATGATCAGGACGGACGTCCAATTGATGCTGGACGTGAAGGCGGGCGACGACGCGTCCTTCGAGTTCCTGCTGCGCAAATACCGTCTGCCGCTGATCAATTTTCTTGGCCGCATGGTGCGCGACGCAGCGACGGCGGAGGACCTGGCCCAGGAGGTCTTTTTGCGCGTGTACCGCGCCCGCAAGGCATATACGCCGAGCGCGAAGTTCACCACATGGCTCTTCCGCATCGCCACGAACCTGGCCCTCAACTCGGTTCGCGACAACCGCTGGCGGCAAGCGGAAACGTCTCTGGATGAGCCCGCCGGCGAGGACGCAGGGCCGCGGGAATTGCCGGCTCCCGAGATGCGCATGGACGAGCATTTAATTGAGCGGGACCGCGCGGAGTTTATCCGCCGGGCCATCGCCTCGCTCCCCGAAAAGCAGCGCGCCGCCGTGTTGCTGCACAAATACGAAGAGCTCGATTATGGCGAGATTGCCAGAATCCTGGATTGCTCGGAAAGCGCACTGAAGTCACTGCTGTTTCGCGCATACGAGTCCCTGCGGGTGCAGCTGGCGCCGCTAGTGATTCAACCAGTCCCGCAGCGCGAAGGGAAAGGAAGGCTCTCATGACTTGTGAGGAAGTTTCCGCCGGGTTGATCGCTTATCTGGATCACCGGGTGATTTCCGCCGAGCGCCGGGAGATGGAAGATCATCTTGCCAGTTGCGCGGCCTGCCAGATGCGCGCCGGGGAGTTCCGCAAGGTCTTTACGGTGCTCGACGAACTGCCCTTGCTCGAGCCTTCCTTCGGATTTGACGTGCGCGTTCGCGAGCGGATCGCGGCCGAGCCGCGGCGGCGCTGGTTCCCGGCGTTCCTGCCGCAGCCGCGCCTGGCATTCTCCGCCGCGCTGCTGCTTGCCATGGCCATCTTTGTGGCCAAGTTGCCGCTCAGCAACCGCGCCGCTCCACCGGCTGCTTCCCCAGTACAGCAAGGGGATTTCAATGCGATCCAGAATCTGGGCGTGCTCGAAAACTATGACATTGTGACCAATATTGACGCTCTCTCCGAACTGGCCCCGGCTGCTTCTCCCGATGCGGCGCAGCCGGAGCAGCCGGCAACTCACGATGACGGAGGAATCTAAGTGCGATCGCGCCTCCTGATACTTGCAACCGCGCTTCCGCTGCTTTCCGGCCTTCTGGCGCGGCCCTCAGCGGCGCGGTTCGCGCAGCGCGGGAGGGAAGGCCCGGGCGGACGCAGTTCTCCTCCACCGATGGCCGGCCAAAGCGGCCCGCAACGCAACGAGCAGTCGAATTTGCGCGGCATGGCCGGATTGCCGCCCCGGTGGATCGAGAAATTGCGCGAGCTCCCTCCGGACCAGCAGGAGCGTTTTCTGCGCAATAACGAGCGCTTCCAGAATCTGCCTCCCTGGCGACAGGAGCAGATTCGCCGGAATTTGCAGCGCTGGAACAACCTGACTCCCGAGCAAAAGCAGGAGGCGCGCAGCGCCGAAGCCGCTTTCGAACGCATGACTCCCCAGCAGCGCCAGTACGTGCGCAACACCCTGCTGCCGCAATGGCGCGCTCTTCCTCGTGAAAGGCGCCAGGCGATCAACCGCCATCTGGCGGTGCTTCGCAACATGAGCCCCTCGACGCAGCAGGCCGCTTTGAACGATCCGCGCTTCCTGCAAGGCCTCAATGAAAATGAGCGCTCCATGTTGCGGGAGCTGAACTCGCTCCGCAATCCCAGCCCGACGCCGTAACTGCCTCCTGCGAAGCTTTCACCGATGAGGAGATTTGCCCGCGCCCCGGCGCGCAGCCGGCCGTTCAACAGCTAATTCTGCCGCGCACAGGGTTGACTCTTTCAGAACATTTCCGGAGTTCGCCGCGCGTCGGCCACCAGCCCTCGGGCACGGAGTCGCACCGCCTACCGGAGCTTGTGTGTGGGGCAGAGAAGCGCGGAAGCGGCGCGAATCGTTCTGGCACATGGCCGCGCAATTTTTTTCTCAGATTGCAACATTCCCCTTGACAAGCATGAGAACACATTTACAATCGGGGCCAAAGTGGGTGAAAGTGGTCAGGAGTGGTTGAAAGTGAAACGGGGTGGAAGGCCCGGACAGGACAGGAAAGTGACGACCGGCGCCGAAACGCCGTGTGGGGCTGGGAGGGCGGGCCATGCTGCGGGGCAACTGTCTGGCGACGGTGGACGACAAGGGGCGGCTGAAGATTCCCGCTACCTTTTTGTCCGAGATGCTTCGGGCCGGCCGGAAGTTCTACGTGACCAGCGCCCGTGGAGATCACGCGCGTATCTATCCGATGAAGGCGTGGGAAGAGATCGAGAGGAAGCTCGCGCAACTTTCCTCGCACCATTCCGTTCGGAGAAAGTTTCTCGAGCGGGCCAACTATTACGGCCAGGTGGTCGAGGTGGACGGGCAAGGGCGCGTTTTGATTCCGCCCGTTTTGCGGGAATCGGCGCTGATGAAGGGTGAGGTGGATGTTCAGGGACAGCTCACCTACCTGGAAGTTTGGAACCACGCCCGGTTCCTTGACCGCTTGCATAGTAATCAATTTACGGCGGAAGACGAACAGGTTCTGGACAGTCTGGGCATTTAGCTTTTGAGCGTCTTGCATACGCCCGTCTTGGCGGCGGAGGTGATGGAATGGCTCCGCATTCGGCCCGACGGAATGTATCTGGACGCGACGGCCGGTACCGGCGGGCACGCACTTGAGATCGCCCGGCGGCTGGAAGCGGGGCGACTGGTGGTGCTGGACCGGGACCCGCAGGCGCTTGAGATTGCTCGGGAACGGTTGCTGCCGTATCGGGACAAGGTGATTCTAGTGCACGCGGAATTTTCGAAGATCGGCGAACTCGCGGAAGGGAAGTGGACGCAGGGAGAGAAGCTTCCTCCGTTTGACGGAGTTCTGGCCGATCTGGGCATGTCCACGTTCGAGCTGGACAGTCCGGAACGCGGGTTTTCTTTCCGCTGGGCTGCGCCGCTGGACATGCGGATGAACCCGGAAACCGCGCTCACCGCGGACGAGATTGTGAATTACTGGTCAGAAAGGGAACTGGCCGATCTTCTCTACCAGAAAGCCGAGGAGACCGATTCACGCAGGATCGCCAGGGCAATTGTTCGCGCGCGGCCGATTCGCGATACCGCGCACCTGGCAACGGTTGTGGCAGGGGCCCGAAGGGCAAGGGGAAGGCAGAAACTGCAGCCCGCGACAAAAACGTTTCTGGCGCTGCGGATAGCGGTGAATCGAGAAGAGGAGGAGCTCGAGCAGTTTCTTTCACGGACCCCTGTCACGTTGTCTTTGGGAGGGCGTTGGATCGTCCTCAGCTATCACTCGAAGGAAGACCGGAAGGTCAAGCAGACCTTCCAGCGCTTGGCGCGGGAGGGAAGTTTCCGCCTGCTGACGAAGAAAGCGATCCAGCCCGGCGCAGAAGAAGTCCAGAACAATCCCCGGTCGCGCTCCGCCAAAATGCGGGTGATTGAAAAGATGGCGCCAGCGCACGAAAGCCCAGCCGGGAGCGAATCATGACCGAATTTTATACCGTCAAACGCATCGATAATTCACACCTCGTGCGGCCCGCTTCTCCGGCGCAGATGCGCGATCTATGGCATCGCCTGGCGGCTGGCGTGGTGCTGGCCGCGTGCTTGCTCGTCTATGCGTGGCAGCATTTCGAGTGCATTCAGATTCGGTACCGGATCGAGCAGCTCGATGTCCAGCGCGCGCAGGCGGCGGAGTTGAACCAGCAGCTTCAGTTGGAAGTGGCCACCTTGCGGTCGCCTGGCCGGGTCGAGACGATAGCCCGGAATGAGCTCGGGTTGACGGTCCCTGTGCCCAGCCAGGTTGCACCCACTGCCGAAGGGGCGGCGGCGAATGCCGTGGTGGCTGAGGCGCAGCTCGGGCAGTCGGCTGCCCGGCCCTGATTTTCTCGATTGCCGGCGACGGCAAGATCTTCAACCGGGCCTGAGGCGTGGCAGCCCGGCACAACCATTTCCCGCCGGTGGCACAGCTGCGGAAAGTGCGGAATCATTTCAGGCGGAGTGACGGGCCGAAGTCCATGGCGCAGCACAAGACGCGGTTCCGCTGGTTAGTCGTCTGGGCCTTGGGGATGGCCTGGATGGCGGCCGTGGCGGGACGCTTGGGATACCTTCAACTTCTCCACTACAGCGATTATCTTGCCAGGGCCGAACGCCAGCAGCAGCGCATCTTCGAAATCAGCCCGATGCGCGGGGCGATCTATGACCGCAAGGGGCGGGAGCTGGCCGTCAGCCTGCCGATGGATTCGGTCTTTGCCGACCCCGCTGAGATTGCGGACGTGGATATGGTCAGCGGCTTGTTGTCTCGCGCGCTCGACCTTCCGCCCGAGGAAATTGCCGTCAGGATTCGCGAGGCGCGTACTCCCGTGCGGCTGGCCAGAAAACTCTCTCCGGAGACCGTGCAGCGCATAGGGGACCTGAACCTGCGCGGAGTCTTTTTTCAGAAAGAGAATCGCCGTGTGTATCCACAGCGGGAGCTGGCCGCGTCCGTGCTGGGATACGTGGATGTGGATGAGAAGGGAATCGGCGGAATCGAATATTCGCTCGATAAGGAGATTCGTGGCCGGCCCGGCCGCATGATGGTGATGGCAGACGGCCGCCGCCGGTGGTACGACCGCCGGGAAGCCGCCGCCGAATCCGGGGCCAGCGTCGCGTTGACGCTGGACGAAACAATCCAGTACATCGCGGAAAAAGAGCTCGATCAAGCCATTCAGAAAACACACGCCAAGCATGGCGTTGTGGTAGTGCAGGATCCCGACACAGGGAATCTGCTGGCCGTGGCAAACTGGCCGCCCTTCGATCCGAATGATGCGGGCAGCTATCCAGCGGACGCCCGCATGGACCGCGCGGTGAGCGCGGCCTATGAGCCGGGCTCGACTTTCAAAGTCCTCACGCTGACCGGCGCCATCGAAAACGGCCTGGCGCGTCCGGATGAGTTGGTGGACTGCCAGATGGGCAAGATTTTGGTGGGCGGGCGTTTGATCCACGATTGGAAACGGTTCGGCGTCCTGAGCGTTCGCGGCATCCTGGCCAATTCGAGTGATGTGGGCGCGATCAAGATGGCGCTTCGGATGGGCGCGCCGCGCTTCTACGATGTGATTCGAGGATTCGGCGTGGGCCAGTTGACTGGAATTCCCTTGCCGGGAGAGAACCGGGGCCTGTTGCGGCCGGTGGACGAATGGTCGGCGAGCTCGATCGGTTCCATTGCCATGGGGCAGGAAGTGAGCGTCACCCCGATTCAGATCGTATCGGCCATTTCAGCCATCGCCAATGGGGGCACGGTGTATCTCCCCAGGATCGTCCTCGGCGTGCAGGCTGCGGATGGCATGGATGAAACCCCGCCGAGCCGGGCGCCTCACCAGGTGACGGACGCGAGAACGGCCGCCAAGATGCGCGAGATGATGGAAGATGTCATGATAGAAGGGACGGGAAAACACGCGCAGCTTCAGGGCTACACGTCCGGGGGCAAGTCGGGGACAGCGCAGAAGATTGATCCCGCCACAGGACGCTATTCGCGCACGGAATACAACGCCTCGTTTGTCGGCTTTGCTCCGGTGAACAATCCCTCTGTGGCGATCCTGGTGGTGCTGGACTCTCCCGTGGGCGAGCATCATGGCGGGGCCGTCGCCGGACCGGTTTTCAAACGCGTTGCCGAACAGGTCCTGGCCTATATGCACGTGCCGCACGACGTGCCTCTGCCGGCGGACACCGAAACCGCACGCAACAAGCTGCTGATTCGTCCGGCCCCGCCATCCGCGGATAGGGACGGGAGCGAGGCGCGTTTTGAAGCCGCGGTTGCCAAGAGCCGGCAGGCGGAGGGTGCGGCGCAAACCGTGGCCTTCGGGGAACAGGGCGTTGTGGCCGTGCCAGACCTTGCGGGCCAGACGGTTCGCGGCGTCACCGAGGCGTGCTCGCGCTTGGGACTCGTGCCCGCTGTGATTGGCGACGGAGTCGCCATCGAGCAGTTTCCCCAGGCCGGAGCAGAAGTCACGCGGGGAACTACATTGACTGTGCGCCTTGGTGAGCCTGGGCGTGCGGCGTCGCAGGCCGCGCACGGGGCTGCTCAGTGAGCCGGCCCACCACGATACAACCCGGGGCGAAAGTTGTCCGACAAAATGCGAGACGAAAACGGGAATTGCAGGGCATGAGACTGCAAGAATTACTGGCCGGAACGGAAATCGCCCGCGCCGCAAGGACAGTCGAAGTCGAGATACGCGCCGTCGCGTGCGATAGCCGAAAAGTTGTTCCTGGCGCCCTCTTCTTCGCTTTGCGCGGAGAGAAGCTTGATGGAACAGCCTTTGTTCAAGCCGCTTTGGAGCGCGGCGCGGTGGCGGTGGCCAGTGAAGCGCCCCGGCCGGCGGGATTTCCTTCGGAGGCAGTTTGGGTCGAACTGGCTCCCGGTTCCGGACGCCGCGGGCTGGCTCGCGCGGCGGCCAATTTTTACGGACATCCCGCTGACGCCCTACAGCTCACGGCCGTGACAGGAACCAATGGAAAGACCACGACCGCTTTTCTCGTGGACTCGATCTTGCACGCAGCGGGGCACGTCGCCGGGCTGATTGGAACGACGGGACATCGCACGCCGCGCGGAATGCGGCCCGCTGGGAATACCACGCCGGAATCGCTGGACATCCAGCAGATGTTCGCGGAGATTCGCGATGCCGGGGGAACGCACGCAACGATCGAGGCGAGTTCTCATGCGCTGGCGATGGAGCGGCTGTGGGGATGCCATTTCGCGGCGGCCATCTTCACGAACCTGACCCGGGACCATCTCGACTATCACGCAACCTTTGAGGACTATTTCGCCGCGAAGCGGCGGCTTTTTGAGGGCACCGGCGCAGGTTCGCCCAACGCGGGCATCGTCAACACCGATGACCCGTACGGCGTGCAATTGGCGGGACTGGCCCGCCGAACGCTTACCTATGGATTGAAGGGCTCTCCGGACGTCACCGCCAGGAAATTTTCGCTGAGCTTTGAGGGGCTGGAATTCACGGCGCAGACCCCTCTGGGAAACCTCGAAATTTGCTCCCGGCTCGTGGGGCGCATCAATGTATACAACATTTTGGGTGCCATCGGTGCCGCCATTGCTCTGGAAATTCCTGTCCGGAGCATCGAACGGGGAATCGCGGACCTTGCGCTCGTACCCGGCCGTTTCGAATCCGTTGAAGAGGGCCAGCCGTTTCGCGTGGTGGTGGACTATGCCCACACGGATGATGCGCTGTGGAATTTGATCGCCACGGCGCGCGAACTGAGCGCCGAGGGGCGGATCATCACGGTTTTCGGCGCCGGCGGGGAACGCGACCGCTCCAAGCGTCCGCTGATGGGCGAGGCGGCGGGCTCGCTCAGCGATCTGGTGGTGCTGACGAGCGACAATCCACGGAGCGAGGATCCGCTGCGGATCATCAACGACGTAGCCGTGGGATTGCAGCGAGTCAACGCAAAGTACCGGGTCGAGGCCGAACGCGAGCAGGCTATTGTTCTCGCCCTGGGTGAAGCGCGGCCCGGAGATGTCGTGCTGCTGGCCGGAAAAGGCCACGAGACCACCCAGGTTCTGCGCGACGGCGCCATCGAGTTCGATGACCGCGAGAAAGCGCGGGCGATTCTCCGCCGGAGGGGATTTTCAAAGGGAGCAGCGAGGCGGCGGCCGGCTTAGCGGGCGCGGGGTAGGGCCCTTGGCGGTTGTCGGGAGTGTTGGCGACGCGATGCGATGGACGGTCGAACAACTGGCTCAGACGCTGGATGTGGCGGCGCCCCGGGACCTCGAATCCTCGGCGGAGGTCGCCGGAGTCTCGATTGACTCGCGGACACTTCAGCCCAAAGAGCTGTTCATCGCCATCTGCGGGCCGCGCCACGACGGGCACGACTTTATTGCCTCCGTGCTGGAGCGCGGGGCTGTGGCTGCCGTGGTGGCGAGCGAGCGGTGGGGAAAATACCCGGAGGAAATTCGCCGGAAGCTTTTTGCCGTGGAGGATCCACTCGGAGCGCTCCAGCGTCTGGCGGCTGCCGCGGGTGCGCGGTGGCGGGCCGGACAGCCCGGCCGGCGGATAGGGGCGGTCGCCGGGTCGGTGGGCAAGACGACGACGAAGGAAATTCTCGCGGCGCTCCTGGGCGCGCGATTCCGGGTGCTGAAGACGCAGGGAAATCTGAACAACGAATACGGACTGCCGCTGACGTTATTGCGACTCGAGGAGACGCACGATGCAGCGATCGTCGAGCTGGGAATGTCGCATCGCGGGGAGTTGGCGCACCTTACACGGATTGTCCGGCCTGAGGTGGGAGTGGTCACGCGCGTCGCGGTGGAGCACCTCGAGTTTTTCTCTTCGGTCGAGGAGATTGCGCTGGCCGAGCGCGAGCTGGTCGAAAACTTGGCGTGGCCGGGGGCCGTCGCCGTACTGAATGCGGACGACGAGCGTGTCTCCCGGTTCGCGGAGGCGGCCCGAGGCCGTGTTCTCCGCTTCGGCATGGGGCCGGCCGCGGACTTCCGCGCCGAGGAGATCGAGGAGCGGGGGCTCGCCGGCTCGGCTTTCGATTTCGTCAGTCCCTCGGGGCGTGCGCGGCTCGAGTTGCCGCTCATCGGGCGTCACAACGTGATGAACGCGCTTGCGGCACTCGCGGGCGCCAGCGTCTGGGGAATCGGCGCCGAGGAAGCGCGCCGCGTTTTCCCGTCTCTCCGGCCGGCGGACAAGCGCGGCGAGGTGGTCTGCTTCGACGACGGATTTTGTGTGATCAACGATTCGTACAATTCCAGCCCATCGGCCCTCGGGGCGCTCATTGAACTTCTCGCCGCCACTCCCGGCTACCGCCGGCGCATTCTTGCGGCGGGAGAGATGCTCGAGCTGGGCGCATCTTCGCGCGAGCTGCACCGGGAATGTGGCCAGCTCGCGGCCCAGTCCGGAAGAATTGACTGGATCTTCGGAGTGCAGGGGCATGCGGCAGATTTCGTTCGTGCCGCGGTGGAAGCCGGGCATCCGCCGGCCCGGGCCCGGTTCTTCGAAAATTCCAGGGAAGCCGCCCAATTCGTTGAAGAGTTCCTGGAACGCGGAGACCTGCTGCTCCTGAAAGGCTCGCGTGGCGTGAGGATGGAAACCATTCTCGAAACGATTGAGGCCCGGCGCCCGCGCTCCGCGGACGGAGCGACTCCCGGCGCCCGCGATCCTCATCCGGCGAGGCACGCCTGAAATGCTTTACTACCTCTTCTTTTTTGCGCTGCGAAGGCATTTCAGCCCGCTCAACGTCTTCCGCTACATCACCGTCCGGACCGCGGCGGCGAGCCTGACCGCACTGGCCCTTTCTCTTCTGCTGGGGCCGTGGATGATCCGGCGGCTGCGCGCGCTGCAGGTGAAGCAGTACATCCGCGAGGAAGGGCCGCAGGCGCACCAGAAGAAGGCGGGAACGCCGACGATGGGCGGCTTGTTGATCGTCGCCGCGATCGTCATCCCCACGCTGCTGTGGGCCGACCTGCGCAACGCCTACGTCCTGCTCGCCGTGGCCGCCACGATGGCTTTCGGCGCGATCGGATTTGCGGACGATTACAGCAAGGTTGTGCGCAAGCAAAATCGCGGGCTGAGCGCCAAGGGAAAATTCTTTCTGCAGGTGCTGACCTGCATATTCGTGGGAGCGGTGCTGGTCGGGTTGCAAGCACGCGGCGTGTATTCCACGCAGTTGAGCGTGCCGTTTCTGAAGCGGCTGCATCCGGACCTGGTGCTGCACGGGCTGCTGGGATACGGGTATATCTGGCCGCTGGCGTACATCCCTTTTATCGCCTTCCTGGTGCTGGTGATCGCCGGCTTTTCGAATGGAGTGAATCTGACCGATGGGCTGGACGGGCTGGCCATCGGCTGCGTGATTGTCTCCTCGGCGGCGCTGACGGTGCTGACCTATCTTTCGAGCAACGTCCGTTTTGCCGACTATCTGGAGATTCAGAAGATTCCCCAGGCCTCCGAACTCACGATTTTTTGCGGGTCGGTGGCGGGCGCCTCGCTGGGATTTCTTTGGTACAACGCGCACCCCGCCGACTTGTTTATGGGCGACGTAGGCTCGCTGGCGCTGGGCGGGGCCATCGGAACGGTCGCCGTTATTCTCAAGCAGGAGATCCTGCTGGTCTCCATTGGGGGCATATTCATTGTCGAGCTCTTGTCGGTGATCATTCAGGTTGGCTCGTTCAAGCTGACGGGGAAGCGCGTGTTCCGCATGGCGCCGCTGCATCACCATTTTGAGCTGCTGGGGTGGAGCGAGTCGAAAATCATCGTGCGCTTCTGGATTCTTGCGCTGGTGTTCGCGCTGTTCGCGTTGACGACATTGAAGCTGAGGTGAAATGGAGTGAGGCCTGGTTTCGATCTTTCCGGAAAGCGAGTGCTGGTGGTAGGGCTGGCGCGTACGGGGCTGGCCGCTTCGCTCTTCGCCTCCGTCTACGGCGCCACGGTCACGGCCACGGATGCCAGACCGCGGAGCGAACTCGAAGCGGAGGCGCAGAAGCTGGACGCGGTAGGGGCCTCGCTCGCGCTGGGAGGGCATCCGCAGGAGGTGTTCCTCAACCAGGACCTGATTGTGGTCAGCCCCGGTGTGCCCCTGGACCTGCCTCCGCTCGCCCTTGCACGCTCGCGGGGAATTCCGGTCTGGAGCGAGATTGAGCTGGCCTGGAGGTATCTGCGCGGCAAGCTCGTGGCCATCACCGGCTCGAACGGCAAGACCACCACGACTGCCCTCACTGCGCACATTTTGAAGACCGCGGGCATCCCCACGCTCGTCGGCGGGAATATCGGGACGCCGCTGCTGGCCCTTGCCGAGTCTTCCGCCGATACTTCGGTGATTGTGGCCGAGATCAGCAGCTTTCAGTTGGAAGCAATCGAGGCTTTTCGGCCGGAGATAGGCGTCTTGCTGAATCTGACGCCGGACCATCTGGACCGCCATGCGTCGTTCGAAGAGTACGCCGCCGCGAAGATGCGGATGTTCGAAAATCAGATCGAACGGGATGTGGCGGTGCTCAACGCGGACGATCCGGAAGTGACCCGGCGCATGCCCGCGCGCCCGCACATCTACTGGTTCAGCCGGAAGAAGCGGGTCGCGCAGGGCGCCTTCCTGCGGGATGGACAGATCATCTTTCGCAGTGAAGGAGCGGAGACGATTCTAGCCCGGTGCGAGGATGTCCCTCTCCGTGGCGAGCACAATATCGAAAATGCGCTGGCGGCCAGCGTCGCGGCACACCTGGCGGGCGCGGGGCCCGCGGATGTCGCCCGCGGCCTACAGACCTTTCCGGGTGTCGAGCACCGCCTCGAATTCGTCGCGGAGATTGGCGGCGTGGCCTTCTACAACGATTCGAAGGCGACCAACGTGGACGCGGCCTGCAAGGCCGTTGAGGCGTTTCCCGGGACGCTGATCGTGATTCTGGGCGGGAAGGACAAGGGAAGTCCCTACACGCCTCTGGCCGGGCGGCTGCGGGGACGCGCGCGGGCGGCCATCCTAATCGGCGCCGCCGCGGAGAAGATCGCCGCGGACCTGGAAGGAGCGGCTCCCTTGGTGCCTGCGAACACGCTCGAACGGGCCGTGGAGGAAGCGGTGAAGAGGGCCCAGCCGGGAGACGTTGTACTGCTGGCCCCGGCGTGTTCGAGCTTTGACCAGTTTGAGAATTACGAGCAGCGCGGCCGGGTTTTCAAAGAACTGGTCGCGCGCGTCGCGAGTGCTTCCGGCGCGGAGACTTCCGCGCGGAAAGGATAAACGATGCCCCGCAGCGTGCAGCCCGACCGGCAGTTGTTCGGAGCCACTCTAGCCCTGTGCCTGGTCGGCGCCGTGATGGTCTTCAGCGCCTCGGCGATGACCGCGCGCGATGAATACGGAAACGCCTGCTATTTCTTCCTGCGGCAATGCCTCTGGACCGGACTCGGCTTTGCCGGCATGCTGCGGCTGATGAAGATGGACTACCGCGCCCTTCGCCAGCCTCGGGTCATCTTCACCGGACTGGGAGCCGCGTTTGTGCTGCTGATTGCGGTGTTCTTCCTTGGCCGGTCGCACGGCACGCACCGCTGGATTCGCTACGGCCCGTTCGGATTTCAGCCCTCGGAGTTTGCCAAGCTGGCTTTGATCGTTTTCCTGGCGTGGTTCATCGAAGTCCGGCGAGAGCCGCGCGGAGAGGGGCTGAACGACCTGCCGCGCACGTTGCTGCCCGCGGTAGGGATGGTCTGCGCGGTGGTCGCGCTGGTCTGCGCCGAGCCGGATCTCGGAACGGCTTGCATGATTTTCTTCATTGCCGCGGTGATGCTTTTCATCGCGGGCCTTTCCTATCGCTATATTGTGGCCGCGCTGGCGGCCGCTATTCCAACGGTTTACGTCGCCATCGCCAGCGCCCCTTACCGGCTGCAGCGCGTCGAGACGTTCTTCTCGCCGGGCGCCGATCCGCAGGGGCACGGCTTCCAGTTGTTGCAATCGCTGATTGCCGTCGGCTCAGGCGGGTTCAGCGGCGTGGGACTGATGGAGAGCCGCCAGAAGCTCTTCTTTTTGCCGGAGGCACATACCGACTTTATTTTCGCGGTGATCTGCGAGGAGCTGGGTTTTATCGGCGCGGCAGTTCTGCTCGGGCTATTCGCCGTCTACGGCTGGCGCGGGTTCGTCGCCGCCATGAAGGCGCCGGATGAATTTGGACGGCTGCTGGGCATCGGGATCACCGTCATGGTGGTCGGACAGGCGCTGATTAACCTCAGCGTGGTGCTCGGGCTTCTGCCCACCAAAGGAATTCCGCTGCCCTTTGTCAGCTACGGAGGGTCAAGCCTGCTCGGGATGCTGCTGGCCACGGGCGTGCTGTTGAACATCAGCCAGCATGCAGACGAAACGTGAGCGAGCCGGCGAACACGCTGCTGATTGCCGGCGGGGGCACCGGAGGGCACGTCTTCCCCGCGCTGGCTGTGGCGCGGGAATGGCTTTGCCGGGGAGCATCGCCGGGGGAGAGCGGAGCAGGGGAGCGGCGAGTCGTGTTTGTCGGAACGGAGCGCGGCTTGGAATCGCGGCTGGTGCCGCAGGCCGGGCTGCCATTCGAGACGATCCGCGTGGCCGGACTCAAGGGCATCGGAGGGGTGCGCCTTCTGCGCAACGCCGCCATGCTTCCGGCAAGCCTGTGGGATTCCTGGAAAATTCTGCGGCGACACCGCATACGCGCTGCCTTTGGTGTGGGCGGATATGCATCCGGGCCGATGATTCTGGTTGCCGCGCTGCGCGGTATCCCCACTGTGATTTTTGAACCCAATGCCGAGCCGGGGTTCACCAACCGTGTGTTGGCCCGGCTGGCTACGCGGATTGCCGTCGCCTACCCGACGGTGGCTGGGAGGCTGGGTCGCCGGGCGGTGGTCACCGGCTGCCCGGTGCGGGCGGAGTTTTTTGCGGTGCCGGCGCGGGAGCACCAGCCGCCCTTCACGCTGCTCGTGACGGGAGGCAGCCGGGGCGCTTCGCCGGTCAACCGCGCGGTCATGGACTCACTCGGCCGCTGGGCTTCGCGAAAAAACCAGCTTTTCATCGTGCATCAGACCGGCGAACGTGACTATAATGCGGTGCGCGAGGCTTATGCTCGGCACGAATTACAGGCGGAGGTTCTGCCCTTCATCGAGAACATGGCGGAGAGGTTTGCCCAGGCTGACTTGATCGTCTGCCGCGCGGGAGCCATCACCGTTGCGGAGGTGACGGCCTCCGGACGCGCCGCCATCTTCATCCCTTTCGGGGCATCCACCGACGCGCATCAGGCTCGCAACGCTGTGGCCATGCAGGAAGCCGGCGCCGGCCGCATCCTGATGCAGGACGAGCTGACGCCGGAACGTTTGACAGTAGAGATTTTTTCCCTCCTGGACCAGCCCCGGAGAATTCAGGAAATGGAGCAGCGCGCCCGCGTGCTGGCACGCCCGCGGGCCGTTGAAGACCTCGTGGATCTTCTGGAGCAGGTGTCGGACATGGCAGCGCCCGCGGGAAGCGCCGGGATCTCGGGCGGGCAGGGAGCTGCGCGCGCATGAACATGTCCTTCCGCAATTTTCAGCGCATTCATCTGGTCGGCATCGGCGGCAGCGGCATGAGCGGCATCGCCGAAGTGCTGCTGTCGAGCGGGTACGCCGTCTCCGGATCGGATCAGAAGTCCTCGGCCGTCACCGAACGGCTGCGGCGGCTGGGCGCCACCATTCGGGAGGGTCACTGCGCGGAAAACGTAGAGGGAGCGCACGTGGTTGTCGTTTCTTCGGCCATTCCGCCCGACAATCCGGAAGTGACGGAGGCGCACCGGCTGAAAATTCCCGTCATTCCCCGCGCGGAGATGCTGGCCGAGCTCATGCGCCTGAAGTACGGAATCGCTGTTGCAGGAGCACACGGAAAGACCACCACCACCTCGATGGTCGCGGCGGTTCTGGCCGCCGCCGGGCTGGATCCGACTTTTGTGGTGGGTGGGCGGGTGAACCACGCGGGAACCAACGCGCGCCTCGGGCAGGGTGACTATATGGTCGCGGAGGCAGACGAAAGCGATCGCTCCTTTCTGCTGCTCGCGCCGGTGATTGCGGTGGTCACGACGATCGATCGTGAGCATCTGGATTGCTACCGCTCTCTCGAAGAAATTCAGGACGCCTTCCTGTGCTTCGTCAACCGCGTGCCCTTCTATGGATCGGCGGTGCTCTGCCTCGATGAGCCGAACATTCAGGCGATTCTCCCGCGCGTCAAGCGCCCGGTGATCACCTACGGAACATCGAGTCAGGCGGATGTGGTCATCACGGGAGCAAAGCTTCTTGGTCTGGCCAGCGAATTCAGCCTGAAATATCGCGGCGAGGACCTCGGCCTGTTCCGCCTGCCGGCCCCGCCGGGCATGCACAATGTCCGCAATGCCGCCGCGGCTGCCGCGGTGGGGCTTGCCCTCGGCATTCCTCCGGACCTGATTCGCGAGGGGCTGGCGCACTTCTCCGGAGTGGCGCGCCGCTTCGAGGTCAAAGGGGTCTTTCACGGCGTCACATTGATCGACGATTACGGACATCATCCATCTGAAATCGCCGCGACGCTGGAGGCTGCTCGCGGCTGCGGCTATCGCCGCCTGCTGGTGCTCTTTCAGCCGCACCGCTATTCGCGCACGCAACACCTCTGGAACGATTTCCAGAGCGCGTTTCACCAGGCGGACGTCCTCGTGATCACCGACATTTATGCCGCGGGAGAAGCTCCCGCCGAGGGCGTCACCGGGGAGCGCCTGGCCGAGGCCGTCGGCGCGGCGGGCCATCGCAGCGTCGTCTTCTCGAGCACGCTGCAGGGCGGGATCGAATACCTGCTGCGCGAAGCGCGGTCGGGGGACGCAATTTTGACGATTGGGGCAGGCAGCGTGGGCAGGGTGACCGACGAGCTGGCCATGCTGCTCGGATCGAGGGTGCCGATCTCTCATGCGGATTAAGGACACTGTCGCGACGCGGCTGAAGGAATTGGGGGTCGAGGTCCGCCGAGATGTGCTGCTGGCCGAGCAAACGTCGCTCGGCATTGGCGGAATCACCGACGAACTGCTTCTCCGCCGCTACGATTCGATTGCCGAAGTCATGCACCTGCTGGCCAACGAACGCATTCCCCATCGCTTTCTCGGGGGCGGCACCAACGTCCTCATTGCCGACGGAGATCTGCCATGGGTTGTGCTACACCTTCCTACTTCGGCGCCGGGAATGGGCGTCGAGGGCGCCACCGCATGGGCCGACGCCGCGGCAGACCTCGGCGGCATGGTGACCTTCTTCGCCAAGCACGATTTGGGCGGTCTCGAAGGGCTGATCGGCGTGCCGGGAAGCGTAGGTGGAGCGCTGCGGATGAATGCCGGAGCCTATGGGACGCAGATCGGTCCGCATGTGCGCGAAGTAGAGCTGTACCGCGCGGAGACCGGCAAGATCGAAACGCTGCGGAGCCCCGATATCCGGTTTGATTACCGGCACACTTCTTTCGCCCCGGACGATGTGATGCTGCGGGTCCGGCTCGAATTGCCGGCGAAGCCCTACCGGGAAGTTCTGGCCGGGATTCGCGTCTGCAACGAGAAACGGCGGGCCAGCCAGCCGCTCAATCAAAAGAGCGCGGGATGCATTTTCAAGAATCCGCCGGGTGGCTCAGCAGGCCGCATGATTGACGAACTGGGGCTGAAGGGCCATCGCGTGGGCGACGCCATGGTCAGCGACCGGCACGCCAATTTTTTTGTCAACACGGGGCGGGCCACCTGCTCGGACATGCTCCGGTTGATCGGAGAGGTGCGCGAGCGGGTGCGCGTTGCGTTTGGCGTGGAACTCGAGAACGAGGTGATCCTCTGGCAAAACTGAAGATCCTCGACGCGGAGCCGTTTCCGCAGGAGATCCTCGCGGACGAAGAGCCGAAGTATCTTCGCCGGCAGAAGCCGCTCGAGATCAAGCGGCGCAAATTCGGCCGGAAGGCGTGGAAGTCGTACCTTCACGCCGGCGTCTGGACCTTTGCCGGGCTGGGAGCTGCCGGAGCGGTTTTTGCCGGCGCGCGGTTTCTCCTGACGTCGCCGGGAATGGCCCTGCTTCACCCGGAGAAAATCGCTCTGTACGGGAATCACTACGTGCCGGAATCGAGCGTGGTCAAAGTGTTTGCGCCTGATCGTGGCAAGAGCGTGCTGCGCATCCCGCTCGAGGAACGGCGGCGCGAACTGGAGGCCATTCCGTGGGTTGAGCGGGCCGTCGTGCGGCGCGCGCTGCCGAACCGGATCACCGTTGAGATCACCGAGCGGACTCCGGTCGCCTTCCTGCGCAATGGCGGCCGCATGACATTGGTGGACGCGCACGGCGTGATTCTGGACCGCCCGCTCGAGGGAGATTTCCATTTTCCGGTCGTGACCGGAATCGGACCGGAGATGCCGGCGGAGGAGCGCGAGCGGCGCATGCAGCTTTTCACCGGATTTACCCAGGAGATTGAAAGCGCGCGCCCCGGAGCGCTCGATCAGGTGAGCGAAGTCGACCTTTCCGACGCGCAGGATCTTCGCGCGATGTTTTCCGGGCTCGGACGCGCCTCCGGCGGGGATGTCTCCCCTGCGGATGGGCGGGCCCAGACGGAGGTTCCGGTGATGGTCCACTTCGGCGACGGCAACTTCGCCTCCAAGTACCGGACTCTGGAGGACAACATCGCCCAATGGCGTGCGGCGGCCGGGCGAATCGAATCGGTGGACCTGCGGTTCGGCGGGGAGGCGGTCGTGAACCCGGATGCCGAGCCGGCCGCCTCGCCGCACGCGGCGGAAACGGCCTCCGCGCGGGAAGTGCGGCGTCCGCAATGAGTTTGATCAGCGCAGGCAAGGAGTGGGGGATTTGAACAGAAAAGATCGACTGATTGTGGCATTGGACATCGGCAGCACGAAAACCTGCGCCCTCATCGGCGAGCGCGAAGACGACGGCGGAGTGAAATTCATTGCCCTGGGCGCCGCGGAATCGAAGGGCTGGCGCAAGGGCCAGATTGTGAATCTCGATCTGGCGGTCAGCTCGATTCGCCGCGCCGTCGAAGAGGCGGAAACGGTTGCGGGAGTCCCGGTGGAATCCGCGGTGGTCGGAGTGGCCGGCAGCCATGTGCGCGGGGTCAATAGCCGCGGGGGAATCACGGTGGCCGCAAGGCCGCGCGATATTCAGCAGGAAGATATCCGCCGGGCGGTCGAGGCCGCCCGCGGCGTGACGCTTCCGGAGGATCGCGAGATCCTGCACGTCCTGCCCCAGGAATTTTTACTGGACGGGCAGGGCGGCATTCGCGACGCGATTGGGATGACCGGCCAGCGACTGGAGGCCAGCGTGCATATTGTCACGGCCTCGGGCGCAGCAACCCAGAACATTGTCACCGCGGCAAATCGCGCCGGGGTGCGGGTGGACGATACGGTGCTCGAGTCGCTGGCCGCGGCAGAGGCATGCCTGACTCAGGACGAGCGGGAGCTCGGATCCTGTCTGTTGGACATCGGCGGAGGCACCACGGAATGGATCGCCTTTGCGGGCGGCGTCGTGCGGCATACGGGAGCGATCCCCGTGGGCGGCGATCATTTCACCAACGATCTGGCCGTGGGGTTGCGCACTCCGATCCCTGAAGCCGAGAGAATCAAGCGCGAGAATGCCTGCGCCCTTCGCGAATTCTCCGCGCCGGACCTGGCCATCGAAATCGCCAGCGTGGGTGACCGGCCTCCGCGGACGGTCTTTGCGCGGATGCTGGCCGATATCGCCGAGCCGCGAGCGCAGGAACTGCTGGCCTTGGTGCGCGACGAACTGCGCCGCGAGGGCCTCGAATCGCTGATCCCGGCCGGGTTGGTTCTCACCGGCGGCGGCGTCCAGCTTCGCGGTTTGCCGGAGCTGGCTGAGCGGGTTTTCGGCCTTCCGGTGCGCGTGGCTGTGCCGCGAGGCCTGGCGGAGATGACCGAAGAAGTTTCCCGGCCCGAATATGCTACGGCCGCCGGGCTGGTCCTGTACGGTGCGCGCACGCGGCGCCTGGCCGGGGCGCGGCCCGCGGGAATCATCGGGAAGTTGAAGAGCATGTTTGCGGGAGCTTGACGCGCGGAGGGGCGGCTCGGACGAACGCCGGTCATCCGGCGATTCGCCCGGTGCCCGGCGTAACAAACGGGGGAGGAAGCATGGCGAAGGAATCAAGCATTCGAGTTTCGTTCAGCGAGGAGCCTCAGGAGGGCGCCAAGATCAAGGTGATCGGGGTCGGTGGCGGCGGATCGAACGCCGTGAACCGGATGATCCGCGCCAAGGTTGAGGGAGTGGAATTCATCGCGGCCAACACGGACCTGCAGGCCCTCAAACTTTCGCAGGCCCCGGTGAAGTTGCAACTGGGCATGAAACTCACCAAGGGCCTGGGCGCGGGAGCGAATCCCGAGGTGGGCCGCAAGGCGGCGCTCGAGGATACGGAAAAGATCCTGGAAGCGCTGGATGGCGCGGACATGGTGTTTGTCACCACCGGGCTGGGGGGAGGGACGGGAAGCGGCGCGGCGCCGGTGGTGGCCAATCTGGCCAGCGAGCTGGGCGCGCTGACCGTCGCGGTGGTCACCAAGCCGTTCTCCTTCGAGGGCAAGCGGCGGATGCAACAGGCCGAACAGTCGCTCGCGGAATTGATCGGTTGCGTGGACACCGTGATCGTTATTCCCAACGAGCGGCTGATGGAATGCGTCGAGCAGGGCACCAGCTTTTTCGAGGCTTTCCGCATCGCCGACGACATTCTGCGCCAGGCCGTGCAGGGCATCAGCGACATCATCACCATTCCGGGCATCATCAATCGCGATTTCGCCGACGTGAAGACCATCATGGCCGGCCAGGGATTCGCGGTGATGGGCACGGCGGTGGCTTCCGGCACGAACCGCGCGATTGACGCCGCCAACCGCGCCATCAACAGCCCGCTCCTTGAAGACAACTGCATCAACGGCGCGCAGGGCATCCTGATTAACGTGACCGGTTCCTCGACCCTCACGCTCCACGAAATCCATGAGGCGTCCTCCGTCATCCAGAAGGCCGCGCACGAGAACGCCAACATCATTTTCGGTGCCGTTCAGGACGACGCCATGAAGGAGGGGGTCAAGATCACCGTGATCGCCGCGGGCTTCCGCGAGGTGGCCGGGAAAAAGACGCACGCGCGCCCGTCGTATCTGCCGAAGACGTGGAAGGCCGGGCGGGAGCAGCCCGTCGTTCCGCCTCCGCAGACCAGCGTGGTGCAGCAGGTGGCGCGAGACGTCAGCGAAGTGGCGCCCGAGATGCCCACGGACGATCTCGATGTGCCCACGTTCCTTCGTCGCCAGGCGCAGAAGGCTTAGCGAGAACTGAAACCAAGCCGGGGCGCCGCATCAGGCGCCTCGGCTGCCCGTCCAAGACGATTTCAGGAGGCGGCTTCTCATCCCGGCGGGTGCGCCTCGGATTTTTTCCGCGCCTCGGTATAGACTCCCGCCATGCCATCTGCGATCCGGATTGCCGAAGCGGTTGTGGATGAACTTCTCAAGCAGGCTCGAGCCGATTCGGGCCGGGAATGCTGCGGGCTGCTCGGCGGCACAGAGGGCCTGATCTCGCGGGCGTATCCGGCGGCAAACGCGTCCCCCAATCCCGCCACATCCTATGAGATTGCGCCAACGGATTTGTTCCGTCTGATGCGCGAAATCCGTGTGGCGGGACTGTCCCTCCTGGGAATCTATCATTCACATCCGAACGGCATGAACGAACCTTCCCGAAACGACCTGCAGAGAGCCACCTATCCTGACGCGGCCTACTTCATCATTTCCCCGTCCGACACCGCGCCACGCCCCGTGCGGGCGTTTTCGATTCACGACGGCATCGCCACGGAGGTAGAGATTCTCCGCTGGTAGATTCCGGGAGTGGCATTTGTGCCGGAGACAGCTTCAGCGGGCTGCGCGGCCGCTGGCGAGAGCGGCCTCGGCGTCCTCGAGGCGCCGGGCGTAGAGAGGAAACCGGGCGGCGAAGTCGGCGACTTCACGCCGAACGCGCTGTGCGGTGGCCGCGTCGTCAATGTGGGCGAGAACTTCGGAGATCCAGTCGGCGATCTTCTCCATCTCCGGTTCGCGCATGCCCCGCGTAGTGACGGCAGGCGTTCCCATGCGGATGCCGCTCGCTTTCATCGGCGGAAGCGGATCGAAGGGAATCGCGTTCTTGTTCACGGTGATGCCGGCAAGGTCCAGCGCGGGCTGGGCGGAGCTCCCGGTGATCCCGCGGGAGTGGATGTCCACCAGGAAGAGATGATTGTCCGTGCCGCCGCTCACAATCCGGAAGCCGTGCCGTGCCATGGCGGCGGCCAGAGTTTTGGCGTTGGCGATTATCTGTCGCTGGTATTCCCGGAAGCCCGGTTTGGCGGCTTCTTTCAGGCAGACGGCCTTGGCGGCAATGATGTGCATCAGCGGGCCGCCCTGAATTCCGGGGAAGGCCGAGCGGTCGAGATCCTTCGCGAATTTCTCGCGGCAGAGGACCAGTCCCCCGCGCGGGCCACGGAGCGTCTTGTGCGTCGTGGTGGAGACGAAATCGGCGTGCGGCACGGGACTCGGGTGAAGCCCTGCAGCGATCAAGCCGGCGATGTGCGCCATGTCCACAAAGAGGACGGCGCCGGCCGTTTGCGCGATGCGCCCGAGACGCTCGAAGTCAATGGTGCGCGAATAGGCGCTGGCCCCGGCGACAATCATTTTCGGTTTGTGTTCGGCCGCCAGCCGCTCGATCTCGTCGTAGTCAATCGTCTCCGTCTCCCGCGAGACGCCGTAGGGCACGAACTTGTAGGTCATGCCGGAAAAATTCAGCGGATGGCCGTGAGTTAGGTGCCCGCCGTGGGCGAGATTCATTCCGAGAACGGTATCGCCGGGCTTGAGAGCGGCCATATAGACCGCGATGTTCGCCTGTGTTCCCGAGTGCGGCTGGACGTTCGCGTGTTCGGCGCCGAAGAGCGCCTTGGCCCGGTCAATGGCGAGCTGCTCCGCGACGTCGGCGAATTCGCAGCCGCCGTAGTAGCGTTTTCCCGGATAGCCTTCCGCGTATTTATTGGTGAAGACGGAGCCCATGGCTTCGAGGATCGCCTCGGACACGAAATTCTCGGACGGGATCAGTTCGATGCCGGTAGCCTGCCGGCGCACCTCGCCGGCAATGGCCCGCGCGATTTCCGGGTCTGTTTGCAAAAGAGGACGGCTCATGCGCCGAAGCTCGGATGTGTCTTGGATCATGGCGGCATTTATCTTATCAGAAGGTCCGCCGGGCAACAGGCGAAATGCAGCCGGCCACTTAGCGATCCGAGATTCCCGCGCGTCCCGTTCCCAATCGGTATCAGGCGCCTTATTCGCCCATTGCCCGCGATGAGCAGAGGGCAATAAGATTGACTAGAGTCACGGAGGAACAGGACCATGCGCGTCTTCTCCCGGTTTCAATTTGTCCTTGCTTGGGTCTTCCTGCCGGTTATCGCTATTTCCGGCTTTGCGTTTGCGCAAGGCTCTCACGAGAAGCAGGCCGCGACGGCCGGGCGAGCGGTCGCGGACCCTCGGCTCATTGACCTTTCCGAATATAACCAGGTGCTGCAGCGGTACCACGGCAAGGCTCTTCTGGTCACATTCTGGGCCACCTGGTGCGAACCCTGCCGCGACGAATATCCCATGATCGTTAATCTCGCGAAGAAATACGCGCCGCAAGGATTGGCTGTCTTCGGAGTGAGCCTCGACGAAGACGCGGATATGAATCTGGTACGCCACTTCCTCGCCACCAATCATCCCGGCTTTCCGAACTACCGCCAGAAGCCCGGAATTGACGTGGACGCGTTCTACGAGGGGGTGAATCCGGGCTGGGGCGGCGTGATGCCGCAGACAATTTTCTATGGCCGCGACGGCCACATCGCGCGATACTTCCTGGGAGCGAAGACGCCGGAAGCTTTTGAAGACGCCATCCGTCTGATCCTGGTGAAAACCGATGCGGAGGAGAACCAGGCACAGCAGACGTATGCGGAGAGATAGACCGCAGGCAGGCAGTTCGCGGGAGGGCGGGCGATCGTGCTACAGACGCGCGGGAATCAACTGACCTGGCTGGGACACTCAGCGTTTCGCATCGTCATTCCGGGCGGCGGTGTGATCATCGTGGACCCATGGGTGCAGTCGAACCCTGCCTGCCCCGACTCCATGAAGCAGTTCACCCGTGTGGACACACTGCTCATCACGCACGGCCATTTCGATCACATTGCCGATGCCGTGACGCTTGCCCGGCAGTTTGAGCCGCAGGTCGTGGGCATCTATGAGACCTGCGCATGGCTGGAGTCGAAGGGTGTGAGCCGCACGGCCGCCATGAACAAGGGCGGTACGCAGAAGGTGGGCGAGCTGGAAGTCACCATGGTGCACGCCATCCATTCCTGCGGGATTCAGGATGGCGACAAGATTATCTACGGCGGCGAAGCCTGCGGCTACATCATCCGCCTTCCTGGCGGGCTGACCGTGTACCACTCCGGAGATACGACCGTGTTCGGCGACATGAAGCTGATCGGCGAACTCTATGCGCCCGATATTGCGCTGTTGCCCATCGGCGGTCATTTCACCATGGGACCGCGCGAAGCCGCGCTGGCAATCCGTCTGCTCGGCGTTCGCCACGTCATCCCGATGCACTTCGGCACGTTTCCCGTCCTTGCCGGAACGCCCGATATGCTTCGCAAGCACGCGGCGGACATCGCCGGACTGGAAATCCACGCCCTCAAGCCCGGAGAAACCCTCGGCTAAAAGCCGTTGCGAGCAGGACCATGCGAAAGCCGGTCCGGCGGCACGTGTGCTTTTGGGCATGCACGATTTTACTTTTTTCTTCGATTGGAATATGTTGCCAAGGGTCTTCCCGCGCGGGTTTCCACGGCGGGAGGGCCTTACGTAGCACGCGGAAGAGCCCCAGCCTCGTTTGCTTCATGCACGCGGATATTTCCGCTATACGGGCAAGTTTCTTTCCCGCAGCGGAACGAATACCCCGGGCACAAACGCTCGTTCCAGCCTTCGTCGGCCGCGCAGGCCGTTGAGCGGGCCGCTTCGCAGGAAGAGAGCGGGGGACCAATGACCAACTGGTGGAAGCAGTGCCAAGGACAGGTCGCCGGCAGAAGATTTCCTCTTGGCGAGTACCTGGGAGGGACGGACCAGTCTGCGGTGTATCTCACCGAAGTGGCTGGTCCGCAGCCAATCCAAGCAGCCATCAAACTCGTTGCTTGTAACCGTGCCCAGGGGGAGGCGCTACTCTCCCGCTGGCGCCGGGCCGAGCACCTTAGCCATCCTCACCTGATCCGCTTTTTTTCCACCGGGCAGTGCGAAGTGGGAGGCAAGGACGTTGTTTACGCCGTGATGGAGCACGAGGACGAAAGCCCCTCGCAGATTCTTCCGGAGCGCGACCTCACGCCGGAAGAAGTTCGCGAGATGCTGGGCCCGGTCCTCGAAACCCTGGCCGACCTTCATGGGCAGAATCTGGTGCATGCCCGCATCAAGCCATCGAACATCCTGGCAATTGGCAACCAGGTGAAATTGTCGAGCGACGGAATCCACCATGTGGGGGAATTCAGCTCGCGCCGGGAGAAGCCCGGTGCCTACGACGCGCCGGAAATTCCCCGCGAGGGATATTCGCCGGCCGCGGACGTCTGGTCGCTCGGTATCACGCTGGTGGAAACGCTGACCCAGCACAGACCCGCCTGGGAGCAGCGGGACCAAGACCCGATATCGCCGGCAACTCTCCCGGCTCCATTTCTCGATATTGCCCGCGGCTGCCTTCGGCGCGACGCCACGCTTCGCTTCACTCTCGCTGATATTTCGAATGCGCTGCAACCATCCATGCCGGGGAGCGAAAAGATTTCTCAGAGCTCGCCGCGCGCACCCGCGCCGCGCCCAACGAGGCCCGCGGTCTCGCAGGCAGCGCCCACATGGCGCGCGTATGTCCCCGCCGCTGCAATAGGCCTGATTGCGCTGGCCGTCGTGCTGTTTGCTTCCAGACTGTTCATATCGCACTCAGCCAGGCCGGAGCCCGCCGACGCGCCGGCCACCGCGACGCTGCTATCTCGGGAAGCGTCCGAGCCAATTGCGCACCCCGTATCGAGTGCGCCTGGGCGCTCTGCAACCTCTGGGCCGGCAGCTACCGCCCCCGCGCCGGTCGAGTCCGGCGCCGCTTCACAGCCGCCACAGGAAAATATCCAGACGGGAGCGGCAGGCGGGGGCGAAATTATTCAGGGGCAGGTCGCCCGGCAGGTCCTGCCGCTGGTTCCAGAAATGGCGCGCGACACAATTCGAGGGACAATTCGAGTCGGAATCCGCGTTCAGGTCAATGCCGAGGGCGATGTGGTGGGAGCGGATTTCGAATCACCGGGTCCCAGCAAATATTTTGCGCGGCTGGCAATGGATGCGGCGCAGCGCTGGAAATTCACGCCGGCGCGGGCGGGCGGCCACGATGTGCCGACGGAATATGCGCTGTGGTTTGATTTCTCGAGCGACTCGACGGTTGCGACCCCCAAGCCGCCCGCCCAATGACGTGGACGGGACTTAGGGAAATGCCTGCGGTCCCGCGTGGAGGCAAGCCGTGCCTCGGTCCGGCGACTCAACTTTCCGTCAGGACCATTTGTCAACGGACACGCTGACCGTGTAACTCAGGCTCCCGCCCTGGAAGAAGGCGTTGGTCTGTCCTCCGACGACCACCACGTTAATGTCGCTGACATGCGGCCAGCGCGGTATACGGGCGTCGTCGGGGAGTTTGTACCAGGTGGCGTATGGCTCGATCCCCTTCAAGGAGCGAGGATAATCGAAGCCGTAGGCGAAATCGCGTTCTTTGTAATCCTTTATCGTTTGTGTGGTGTTCTTGTAGAGCCAGTCAATGAGCTTTTCCTTGGTGTCGTAGCCGCGTGATTTAAGGCTCTGGGCGATCAGAGGATCGGCCACGATGAGGCCGCCAAAAAATCCCGTGAACACGCTGAAGAGATCGCTGAACTGCTCCTCGTAGACGGGAATGACCTTGTCGGTTCCGCGCGCACCTTGTCCGGGCGCAATGCCGAGCCCGCGGAACAAGCTCACCACATTCTCCTCGGGACGGAAGCCCTTCTGCACGTGGAAGGGCGTCCACGGGCTGGCGGCTTCATTTTCGGCAATGATCAGGTTGTTGTAGTTCAGGTTGTTCCCCTGCGACCCCATGTAGGTGTCGCCGGGGACGCCGCCGTTGGCGAGATTCCTCGAAAGCAGCGTCCAGGCCCGTCCGATCGCGGCATTCGGCTGGGCAAAAGGCCCCATGGCTCCAATGCCGTAATTCATATTCAGCTTGTCGCGAATTGGCCCGTTGATCACCGCGGCGTAGGCAAAGGAATTCGTGGAGCTCATGAGCGATGGAGTGCCGGTGGAAGCGATGGCCAGAACAATCGGAAAATATTCCGGGCGGCATCCCGCCATCACTGCGTTGATGGCCACCTGCTTGACCGTGAATTCCCAGGGGGCGTAGGCTCCGGCCGCCATTTTGCCGGCGATTTCTTCCGGACGGTGGCTGGTACCTGCCAGCATGGTCTGTACGCGCTCCTCGGTCGGGAGAATGATCGGAAGGAAATCGGTCATCCCGTTGTTGAGGTAATACTCCTGCAGGTTGTCGGCGGTGTCGGTGAATGCGGGCGCTCCCACGGAAGGAGAGATCGTACCCGTTTTCATGTCCTCGGCCGAGAGGGGCCGCGTAAGCGCGTCCACGATCTCGCGCATCAGCGGCTTTCCGCTGACGGGATCATTTCCTTCCACGTACGCGTGCAGTTCCTCCGGCGTCTTTCCGGCCACCGGGTGCGGCGTGAACGTAATGCGGATATGCGGCATGCCCCGCTTGGCAGCGTTGAGGGTTGCCAGTTCCTTGAAGGCCTCCGTGACCAACGGAGTGGTGGGGATTCCCAGTTTTTCCACGCTGATGCAGTGACCGACGGTCGCTGGCGTGCAAGTGCTTCAATGTCCGACAGCCATGATCGCCGCGTTGCCCTTTTCCTGAATCTCCTTCCAGAGGGCGGGATCGTCCTCCATGTACGGCCCGGCCTTCCGGTGGAAGACCGTCTTTACGCCCGGCATGTTCTTTTGAAACCAGATCTGGATCTGCTGCAGCAGCAGGCCGCCGCCCGGAAAACCGGTGTCCACCAAATAGACGGTTTTCCCGTCCAGGGTCTTCAGGCGGGGTGCCATTGGAATCAGACGGATGGGGGGCGGCGTCCCCTTCGGATTGAGGGCGACGATCTTATCTCCGCCCTGGGCGGTTTTTGCTGGCTTGCCGGCTGCTATGGCGTTCCGCTCGCCGGCCGCGGCGCCTGCCAGGAGAGCAGGGGAGAGCCCCAGGAGGGACAGCAGTTTTCGACGGTTCATGATGGCACCTCGCCTTTCACGCCCGATCCACTGTATCCGAGTGGGCCGCCGAGGCCCCCCGCCTTACGTTTCGAATTGCTCCGAGGAAGTGCAGCCGCCCGCGCAACTCACCGGGCTTTTTTGAACTGAGCCTCCTCGGTCGAACCAGCCAGCGCGGCGGTGGACATTCCAGCGCCCACGATCTTCTCGGCGATTACGTCGAAATAGCTTGTCCCGACGAATCGCTGGTGTGTCGTGGCCATGTAGCCGCTGCCCTTTTCGTGTTCGAATTCTTTGTTCTGGAAGCGCGCGTAGGCTGCCATGCCTTCTTTCTTGTAGGTTTGCGCGAGTTCGAACATGCCGAGGTTGAGGGCGTGGAATCCCGCCAAGGTGACGAACTGGAACTTGTAGCCCATGGCTCCGAGTTCCTTCTGGAAGCCGGAGATCTCCGCGGGGTCGAGATTGCCCGACCAGTTGAAGGACGGCGAGCAATTGTAGCTCAGCAGCTTGCCGGGATACTGCTTGTGGATGCCTTCAGCGAAGACGCGCGCCTCCTTCATGTCTGGCTTGGACGTTTCGCACCAGATCATGTCCGCATAGGGGCAGTAGGCCAGGCCACGGGCGATGGCGCATTCGATTCCGCCGCGAAGCCGGTAGAAGCCCTCCACGGTGCGCTCGCCGGTGAGAAACTCCCGGTCGCGCTCGTCAATGTCGCTGGTGATCAGAAACGCTCCGTTGGCGTCCGTCCGCGCCACCAGGACCGTCGGGACGTTCATCAGGTCCGCCGCGAACCGCGCCGCTACCAGCTTCTGAATCGCTTCCTGGATGGGCACGAGAACTTTTCCTCCCATGTGCCCGCACTTCTTTGCCGACGCCAACTGGTCCTCGAAATGGACTCCGGCGGCGCCGGCCTCGATCATGGCCTTCATCAACTCGAAGGCGTTCAGCGGCCCGCCGAAGCCTGCCTCGGCATCCGCAATGATGGGAGCGAACCAGTAGGGGCCATGCTTGCGGCCGTCGGCATGCTGAATCTGGTCGGCGCGCTGGAGGGCGTTGTTGATACGCCGGACCACGTTCGGCACGCTATCGGCAGGATACAAACTCTGATCGGGGTACATCTGGCCGGCTGTGTTGTTGTCCGCAGCCACTTGCCAGCCGCTCAGATAGATTGCTTTCAGGCCGGCTTCCACCTGCTGAATGGCCTGATTTCCCGTCAGGGCACCCAGCGCGGGAATGAAATCGTCAGTGCGCAGGAGCTGCCAGAGCCGCTCCGCGCCCATCCGGGCCAGGCTGTGTTCAATCCTGACCGTGCCGCGCAATCTCTCAATATCTTCTGGTGCGTACGGGCGCAGGATTTCTTTCCAGCGCTCCGAAGCCCAGTCTTTCTTGATTTCTTCCACCGTGGGAAGGCCGATCATGGACATCCTCCGTTTGTCTCTCTTGAATTCCCGCGATTCAAAGGGAATGCGCGTCTATTTCAGTCTGGCTGCCAATATACACTTGCCCATGCACACAGGCAATTCCGGGGCCGGCGTGGTTCAGGGCATGGCGGGGGCAGGCCCGGCCTGCATGGCGGCGAGGTTTTCCGCGTGGCGCGGGCCGTAGTTTGGCTGGTAGGGGCCCCAGAAGCCGAGCGGGCGGCCGCTGGTATGGACGCGACCTGGCTGGTCCTGGCGAATCACAATGTACTTGTGCCACTCGGCCGGATCGTTTTCGGGATAATCGAGGCGGCTGAAGCTGAGCACCTCGCTGCTGGCGCGGCGGGCCTTCGAAGCATGCACGATCATCTGCGCGCAGGTCAGAATGTCCATCACATCCAGCGCGCGCATGAGCTGGTGCGGGTTTCCGGCGAACACCTTGCGGACTTCGTTCTGCTCGAGATCCGCGAGCCAGGTTTCGGCCAGTGAGAGCAACTCCTCATTCTTCAGCTCGGCGCAGTAGTTCTGCATCACGCGGGCGACGCCGAAGTTCAGCTCCTTCCAGTCAATGCTGTCCGGCATCTCGGCCAGGGGAGCCAGCGCACGATTCTTCTCGCTTTCGATTTGCGCCGCGCCCAATTTTCCCAGGCCTGCGCCGCGGGCATAGAGCGCCGCGCGCGCGCCCGCATAGCGCCCCGTCGTCGCCGCGTTGACGTGGTCCTGACTGCCGAACAGCAGGTCGCCCGCCCCGAACAGCCCCGGAATGTTGGACATCAGATCCCAGTCGGTTACCAGCCCTCCGGCGACTCCAATCTCTCCGAAGGTCCGCTCCTGCGGCATCATGAACTCCCGCATGCCCTGGCCGCGTAGAAAATCATAGGTCTGCAGCATGTCCTTCGAGGGATCGAAACCCGAAGCCTCGTAGGTCTGCACGATGGGCACGCGGGTTCTGCCTTCCTGTCCGACCATCAGTCCCCAAATTGCCTTTCGTTCGTACCAGGGCATGCTGGTCAGGTCCGCATAGAAGGGCGGCGTGAACTCGCCCTTCCTCATGCGTTCCTCGAGGTCCGGGATCAGCTTCGGGCCGGCATACTGCTTCAGGCCGGGGTGGGGTTGCGAGGCATTGCCGCCGCCCATCAAGAAGAATTTCTGCCCCGCCGCGGGATGGCATCGCTCCTCCACCGTCGCCAGCACGAGGCCATTGCAATCCACCCAGGGTACTTCTTTGTTGTTCGCATCCACGATCGTGCAGGGGTACCAGGTGTTGAGCGCGTTGCCCGTGCCGTAGGTGGGATAGGAATAGGGGCTGGCGAAGGGCGAGCGGATGGTCTTTTCCATCAGAGTGAATTCCGCCCCGATGCGCCATGCCATGGCATATCCGTTGCCGACGTTCGATCCCCCGCGATGCGCGGCCGCTCCGCGATGTTCGGAGGAAAAAGTGAAAATGCGTTGCGGGCGGTTCGTGGAAAGGATCACCGCCTTGGCCCGGACCACCACGAACGCCCCCGTGTGGCAGTTGATCCCCATCGCCCCGACCACGCGGGCACCGTGCTCGCCATCTTCGGTCAGCAACGCGGTGGCGGTGGTCCGATCAAGCAGCTCGACACCCAGCCGTCTGCACTGCCTGTGCAGCAAGGGCTTGAAGTTCGCTCCCCAAACGCGGATACAGTAGCGACTGTCGTAGTCGTAGGCGAAGAGCAACTTGGTCTTGTCGTCGCGGAAGGGGGCGCCCTTGAATTCACCCTCCGTGTCGCGCACTTTTCCGCCCATGGATTCCAACTCGAGCAACGTTTCGTATGCGGAGGAGGCGAGAATGTACGTCGAGATGCCGCTCCGGTAGCCAAAATGGTTATCGACCAGTGCCCGGGTCATTTCCTCCGGAGTGATGGTTGAGCAGGGATTGTCCGCCGCGTATCCCCAATGGTCCACGCCGGTGCCGCCGGCGCCGCTGCGCCGGGTGTCCGCCTTCTCCATGATGGCCACTCGCGCCCCAGTCCTGCGCGCCGAGATGGCGGCCCACACTCCGGCAATTCCTCCGCCCAAAATCAGCACATCCGTCTCATGCGTATCGGTCTGTCCATACCGGATGGGATAGGGCCAGAGGTGGCGGTCGTTGGCACTCATGGGTTATCTCAGACGGAAGTGCTCACCAGTCGCCTTGCGCTTCCAGCGCGCGCGCTGTTGCAGGGGATGGCTCAGCCGGATGGCTCCGGGGTGATTACAGTCGTCCACGCACACGCCGCAATACCAGCACTCCTCGGGATACAGGATGATTGGCGGCTGGCCCTTGGTGGCATTGGGGATGAAGACATCCTCAGGGCAGACCGTCACGCACAGATTGCATCCGTTGCAGACGTTCGGATCGAACAGGAGGGGGCGCCCAGGAGTTGGACGGTTCGGCTCGGCATAGACTTGCTGGCCCGCCGAATGTTCGCGTCCTGAGTTCACAACTAGGCTGGATACCGCGAAAGGGTAGAACGAAGCAGTGACTAATGTCACTTCCCTGTGTGACGCACCTCACGATTTGCTTCTGCGTCCCCGTGAACGCATGGCTTCCTCTTGGGCCCGGAATGTTCCTTCCCGGCACGGCGAATCCACATCGGTACGCCGGAGGGTTTGAGGATGCCCGTGCCTCCTTTGCTCTGGCTGGCAACATTCGTCTAATCAAGCTCTTGCACTTGCCGTCAAGGCCCCGAAGCCGCGACTTTGGCCTCCGCGTTGCGGAGAAGGCAATCGGAAGCTTTCAAGGGGGCTGCCTAACCATGGGGAAATCTCATACAGGAGGGAGAACCGCCGATAGGGAGGCGGCTCTTGAGCCCCACGACAGCGCCATGAAGCACCTTCAGACTGCCGAAGGGCGAGCACTGCGCGCCAGTTACCACAGGATCGAGCGACGAGAATGGTGGCTTTGGGTGACCTCCGGTGTCATCACCCTGCTGTTAACAGGTGCTCTGGCCTCCTTCCTTCTCCCGAACAGCTCGCTCCGCTGGGATTTGCATTCGGCCTATCTGTTGCCTCACGCGGTGAGAGGGCTGGCAGCTCTGGTATTGCTTTTCGACCTCTACGTCATCTACCAGCATTACCAGATTTATAGCATTCGCCGCCAGCTCATCGAGCGGGAAGTCCTCTTTCAGCTGATCAGCGAGAACGCGGAGGACATGATCGCCATCGTGGACATGGAAGGGCGGAGGATTTACAACAGCCTCTCCTACCAGAAGATTCTTGGATATTCTCCCGAGGAGATTCAGGGATCCTCTGGGTTCGAGCAGGTTCACCCGGAGGACCGTGCGCGGGTCAGGATGGTCGCCTTGGAGGCGCGGCGCACCGGAGTGGGGTCCACCATTGAATATCGTTTCCGGCACCGGAACGGGAACTGGCTGGTCTTGGAGTCAGCGGCGAGCGTAATCCGGGACGCAAACGGCATGCCGGAAAAGCTCCTGATCGTCAATCGCAATGTGACCGAGCGCAAGCGGGCCGAGGAGGCGTTGTCCCGGTCGGAAGCAAGTTTCCGGTCGATGGTCGAGGGTGCGCCATACGGTATCTATCGCGCCACAATGAGCGGGCAACTGCTTCAAGTGAACTCGGCCCTGCGACGTATGCTTGGTTATGACTCGCCGGACGAGCTTCTCCGGGCCGACCTGGCCACGCAGGTCTTCCGCCACGCGGCCGAATATCAGCGGACCTGCGACCTGCTTTCCCGCATGGAGGAGATGAAGGACGTTGACCTGGAATGGAAAAAGCGGGACGGCCAGCCGATTGCGGTGCGTTGTTCGGGCCATCGCGTCAGCGACAAGGAGGGCGCCCCGGCGTATTTTGAGGTTTTTGCCGAGGACGTCACCGAGAAACGAGCGCTGGAGCGCAAGCTGCGGATGGCGCAAAAAATGGAAGCGATCGGGCGGCTTTCCGGCGGGATCGCTCATGACTTCAATAACTTGCTGGGCGTCATTATCGGATACAGCGGCGTGCTGAAGAAATCGCTCGATCCGAGCCAGCCCGCCTACGAGCATGCCACGGAAATCGAGAAGGCCGGGCGGAGCGCGGCGTCGCTGACCCGTCAACTGCTGGCCTTCAGCAGGCAGCAGGTCCTGACACCCTCGGTGCTGAATTTGAACGTCCTGGTGGGTGAAATGGAGAAGATGCTGCCGCGCCTTCTGGGCGAGGACATCAGCATCGCGATGTCCCTGGACCCGCAGCTTGGAAATGTGCAGGCCGACCCCAGCCAGATCGAACAGGTGATTATGAATCTGGCGGTGAACGCGCGCGACGCCATGCCGTCCGGCGGGAAGCTCTGGATTGAGACTTCCAACGTCGAGCTCGACCAGACGTATACCCACGATCATCCAGGCTCGCGCGCCGGAGAGTACGTCCGACTGGCCATTACGGACACGGGAACGGGCATGGATCCGGAAACAGTGGCGCATATTTTTGAGCCATTTTTCACCACCAAGGAGATTGGAAAGGGAACCGGGCTCGGCCTCGCAACCGTCTATGGTGTGGTCAAGCAAAGCAACGGGTATATCTGGGTGGACAGCACGCCGGGGCAGGGTTCGTCCTTTCAAATCTACCTCCCGGTGCACTGGGGAGCAGCGGGTGAAGAGGATGCCATGCCGGTGGTTGAGCGATTCGAGAACCAAAGCGGCGCACAGACGATTCTTCTGGTGGAGGACGCCGATCCATTGCGCAAGTTGGCGCAGTCGTTTCTTGAGGCAAACGGCTTTCGGGTGCTTTCCGCGCCGCGCGGAGAGGAAGCTCTCGAGATTGCCGCGCGCCACCCCGGCCCGATTGATCTACTTCTGACGGACGTGGTCATGCCGGGGATGAACGGACGCGCGCTCGCCGAGCAACTCGCAGTCCGCCAACCGGGGCTTTCCGTGCTGTTCATGTCCGGCTATACGGACAGCTTCATCGCGGGCCATGGCGTGCTCGAGAGCGGAACGAATCTACTCCACAAGCCGTTCACCGAAGAGGTCCTTATGGAAAAAGTTCGGGAAGTGTTGAGGAAAACTGGGCGGGCGCATCCGATGCGGACGGCTGCGCTTGCGCCGGAGGAAGCGGGATTGCGGAAATGACAGGAGGCAACGGACGCATGTCAAAGCTGCTTGTGGTGGATGATGACGAGAGGCTGCGCCGACTGATGAGTATCGAACTGGGCGACACGTATGAGGTGATCGGCACCGGCGAGCCGGAAAACGGCCTGGCCCTCGCGCTGGAACACCGTCCCGATGCGATCCTCCTTGATTTGCGCATGCCCAAGTATTCCGGATACGAGCTCTGCCAGACCTTTACCTCTTTCAGCCGGACCCAGTCCATTCCCGTCGTGATCGTCAGTGGGGAGGGAGGGGCGCAGACGAAGGAATACTGCAAACAGCTTGGAGCCACGGAATTCTTCGAGAAACCGGTGGACATGGTCGAGCTCCGGGCATGCCTGAACCGGGTGATCAAGTCGCGGCTGTATGTTCCTCGCAGCGAAGTGCGCGTGCGGCTGCACGTTCCTCTGAAGCTGCGCGGCACGAGCCAGCAGGGGGTTGTGATTGAAGAAACAGTCACCACCGAGAATGTCAGCTTGAACGGATTCCTCTTCCTCTCCGCGAAAGATCTCCCCGTCCAGTCGGTCGTGGAGGTGTCCATGATCAAGGGGCGAGAGGAATATGTGGGGAAGGCGATGATTATGCATGCGGAGGGCCAGCCAGGTTCGGTCCGCCACTATGGATGCCGCTTCACGGAGAAGACGGGGCCGTGGATTTTGCAGTAGGACGCGGAAGCACGGGGAGAATCGGCGGCCTTTTGCGACGGAGCATTGGGCCGCTCTGCCTTCATCCGTTTTAGCCCTCCGGAGGAGCGAGGGGGGATGGCGCGTCGTTCGCAGCCGCGATCGAGAACAGCGGGATGGACGCGGTCTCTCGAATGATTTCCTTCAGTACCTCGCCGCGGATTGATAGGAAGGCCTCGACGATTTTCGAGTCGAACTGACATCCCGCCCCCTTCGTCAGCTCCGCCCTCGCCGCTTCAAACGAGAGAGCCGGCCGGTACGGGCGGTCCGAGGTCATGGCGTCAAACGAATCCGCCACCGAAAAAATCCTCGCTCCCAGCGGAATGTTTTCCTTCACTATCCTCTGCGGATAGCCTCTTCCGTCCCAGCGCTCATGGTGGGCGAGAATGATCTCCGCGGCCCCGGCCAGGAAGGGAATCTCTTTCACCAAGTCGTAGCCGATCCGGACATGCCGTTCCATCACCTGCCGCTCGGATGAGGTGAGCATGCCGGGCTTGAGCAGAATTGAGTCGGGGATCGCAAGCTTGCCGATGTCATGGAGCCAGGCTCCGATGGCAATGGTCTTGAGCTCGCCATCGAGGCCTCCCAGCGCTTTGGCAACCTCGAGGGAATAGAGGCAGACGCGGCGAGAATGGCCGGCGGTGGGCCCGTCACGCAGGTCGATGGCCGCTCCGAGCACTTCGAGCGTGTGACGGTAGCTTGCTTCGATGCCACGCAAAGCCTCTTGAAGCTGCCTGGTCCGCTGGGCCACCAAGTCTTCGAGGTGGCGCCGATAATTTTCAACTGTCTGCTCGATCTCCTTCTTGCGCACGGCCCGCGAGAGGCTGAGCGCCAATATCGAGGCGTCCACTTGGAAGGGCTTGACCAGATAGTCGTCGGCGCCTTCCTGCATGGCGCGCACGCCTACCTGGATATCGTCCACACCCGTCACCATCACAAACGCCACGTGAGGATAAAGCCGGCGCACGCAGGAGAGAAGCTCCAGGCCCGACATTTCCGGCATCTGCAAGTCGGAAACCACCGCATCCACCGGCTGTGATTCGAGGATTCGCAGCGCCTCCTGCGCGCTGTCGGCGAGCTGGCAGGAGTGCCCCGCCTGGGCCAGCAGCACGCGCAGCAGGGACCGGGCAGAAGCATCATCATCCACAGCCAGCACGGCGAGTGGGCGCACGTCCGTTGGATTGAAAAGCACCGACGGCGCAGCGAGCTCCGGTTCGGTTGTGCTCACCGGTGGCCTCTCACCGATTGTTGGATGACCGCCTCTCAATGCTCATCCGCCTGGCTGAATCTCCATCAGCTCCTGCAGCTCTTGTTTGCGGGAGCCCGGGACATGATTGCAATTCGACGGCCAAGAATGGCTCTCCTTAGACAACGCAAATCTTTTCCTTGCTGACGAATTGGGGTGTTTTTTTCGCGGCGGGTCGGATGGGCGACGATGTGATGTGCCATTGCGGGAAGCCGTGCCACAACCGAACAGCATGCAAGCCGGCGCCACGATCTTTTCGGGCCGAAAGGCCTGTGCTGCACACACCCGCACGGCTTTACAGAATGTTCGCGGTCCGGCCGGCGAAATCCGCGGCTCGGCGCTGAGTTTTCAGATTGAAGAGAACGCGGAGGGGATAATATCCTTGTGGCTGGGCGCTAAGATTCGCGGTAAAGCGGCGCGCCAGCCCACGCCAAAGCTCAGGGAGGAAACGAAGTGGACCCGAACGATTCTCCGGCCAGCACCGTACCAACCCGTACCGAATCCGACAGCATGGGGAAGATCGAAGTTCCCACCGACCGTTATTACGGCGCGCAGACGGCGCGCTCGCTCATTCATTTTCATATTGGCACGGACATCATGCCGCCGGAGCTCATCCGCGCCCTCGGCATCCTGAAGAAAGCCGCCGCCCTGGTGAATCTGGACCTGGGGAAACTTTCGCCGGAGAAGGCCCGCCTGATTGTTCAGGCCGCCGATGAAGTAATTGCCGGAAAACTGGACGGCCATTTTCCGCTGCGCATCTGGCAGACCGGCAGCGGCACGCAGACCAACATGAACGCGAACGAGGTAATTTCGAACCGGGCCATCGAAATTGCGGGCGGAGTCCTTGGCAGCAAGAAGCCAATTCACCCCAACGACGACGTCAACATGTCGCAGTCCTCGAACGACACGTTTCCGACGGCCATGCACATCGCCGCGGCCTCGCGCGTTGCCCAGGCACTGATTCCAGCCGTCGCCCGGTTGCGCGACACGCTGGATGCCAAGGCGCGCCGGTTCGCCGACGTTGTAAAAATCGGCCGGACGCATCTGATGGATGCCACGCCGCTGACCGTCGGCCAGGAAATGTCCGGCTGGGTGAGCCTGCTCACCCGCGACATCGCCCGGCTCGAGGAAATTCTCCCCGGTCTCTACGATCTGGCCATCGGAGGCACCGCCGTCGGCACGGGGCTCAACGCGCATCCGGAATTCGCCGAGCGCGCCGCCAAGAAAATTGCCGAGCTGACGGGACTTCCGTTCCGGTCGCATCCCAACAAGTTCGCCGCGCTTTCCGCGCACGACGAAATCGTGTTTGCCAGCGGGGCGCTGAAAACGCTGGCCGCATCCGTGATGAAGATCGCCAACGATGTCCGGTGGCTTGCCTCAGGGCCTCGCGCCGGGCTGGGGGAGCTGATGATTCCGGAAAACGAGCCGGGCTCGTCCATCATGCCCGGCAAGGTCAACCCGACGCAGTCCGAGGCGATGACCATGGTCGCCGTGCAGGTGCTCGGCAACGACGCGGCGATAGGGTTTGCCGGCTCGCAGGGCAATTTCGAGCTGAACGTGTTCAAGCCGGTCATGATT
>JAJXZD010000022.1 GCA_021780215.1 Acidobacteriota bacterium | reverse complement strand
TATCGGCATCATGCCGCGCGACGGCAGCGTGGACGACATGCGCTGGTTCCGGCGACCAGCCTGCTCCGCCTACCATTTCATGAATGCCTACACCGAGGGCAAATTCGTCCATTTGGATTTCGGCGTCGGCAAGGTGAATCCTTTTCCGTTTATTCAGGAGGCGTCGCACATCCATCCGACGCCCAAAGACCTGGCCGGAGGCAACGTGGTGCGCTGGACATTCGACATGTCAAAGCCGGGCGAGAAATTCGAGGAATACGTGCTGGCGCCGGCGGGCGATTTTCCGCGCATCGCCGCGAAGGACATGATGCTCGATTATCAGGTCGGCTACTACGAGCGGTTCGATCCCGCCAGCGGCCCACCGCTCACGGCTGGCCCCGTCGGCATCGGTTTCAACACGATCAGCCGCCTCGAGGTGAAGAGCGGCAAGCTCCAGTCCTGGCATCTCGATACGCCCGCGACGATTCAGGAAGAGGTGCACATTCCCTCGAGGACTCCGGGGCACGAAGGATATCTGGCCTTCGTCGCGGACCTGCACAGCGAGAAGCTTTCCGATGTGCTGATCCTCGAGGCCAGAAACCTGGCGAAGGGCCCGATTGCGCGTATCAAGATGCCGCTTCGCTTGCGCAATCAGGTTCATGGCAACTGGGTCCCGGCGGAAGAGCTGTAACCGGACCCTCCGAAAAAAAGAGGGCGGCAAGGACGGGTTGAGACCGATGGCGGAACGAACCGATTTTTACGGCTGGAAACTTCTCGGCGTATTCTGGTTGATCCTGTTTGCAAATTTTGCCTTTCCGCTGTACGGCGCGGGCGTGGTGAACACCTACATGGCCGCCGACCTGCATCTGGACCGCGCCAGCCTGGGGCTGGCCTACGGAGTGCTGCAATGGATGGTCGGGCTGCCGGCGCCCCTCGCGGCCCTCTGCATCTACAAGAAGGGCGTTCGATTCACGATGACGATGGGCTGCCTGGCCGTGGTTGCCGGGGCGCTGCTGATGGCCACGTGGGTCCGCACTGGCCTGCAAGCGGATCTTGTCCTCGGCTGCATCATTGGTGTGGGTTTGCTGGCAGGCGGAATCCTGGGCGCGCAGGCAGGCATCACGCGGTGGTTCATCCGAAACAAGGCGCGTGCCATCACCCTTGCGCACACCGGCATCGGCATCGGCGGTTTCGTGGCCGCGCCGGTCCAGCTCCGGATCATTTCCGCCACGGGCGGGAACTGGCGCGCGGGATGGTGGTTGATGGCCGGGATGAGCAGCGTGGCGGCGCTGCTCGCGGCTCTGTTCGTGAGGGAACAACCCTCTGATCTCGGCCAGTTGCCGGATGGAGAGCAGGCGGGCCAGGATGATTCCAGGTCCCGAGCCGTCGCGGAGGTCGTGCGCGCTAGCAGAGTTTACAAAACGACGGAAGAATGGTCGCTGCGAGAAGTCTGGCGCGCGCCCGCCATCTGGCTCCTGCTGATCTCCATCCTTGGCTTCAGCGCCGGATATCCGATGTTTCTCGCCCACGGGCTCGCGCATCTGCGGGACCTGGGCTTCACGCCTGCCGCAGCGACCTTCTCGATCTCCGTCATGCTGCTCTCAGCGCTTGCCGGGCAATTGCTGTTCGCCGGAATCGGCGACATTATCGAGCCGCGGCTCATCTGGGCGGCGGCCTCGGCGATTTTTGGCACGGGCATGCTGCTGGCGCTCCACGCGAGCGGCGCGGCGGGACTCTGGCTCTACGCCATCTGCCTGGGCAGTGGGTTCGGCATCGCCTTCTCCGCGATGATGACTCTTCCCGCCAACTATTTCGGCTCCCGCGCCTATGCGTCGGTGGTTGGCGTGGTCATCGCCGTGGGAACGACAGCGGGCGCAGCCGGGGCCTACGCTGCCGGCTTTGTATTCGACCGGTATGGCACCTATCAGCTGGCATTCTATTCCGTCGCGGGATTGTCTTTCCTGGGAGCCCTGCTTCTGCTGCTCACGAAGCCGCCGGTCCGAAAGGCAGAGCAGGCGCAGACGGCTTAGCCCGGCACAGGCTATACTTTCCCCTCCGCATCCAGTGTGGGGAAATTTGCGCCGGGAGACCGGCGTCCAATGAGGGTCTGAGAAGAATGGGAAAGGAACTGCAGGGAGAAGTAGCGATCATCACCGGCGCGGGGCGGGGCATCGGCCGCGCCATCGCCGAGCGATTCGCCGCCGCGGGCGCGGCGGTGACGCTGACTTCCCGCACCGAATCGCAGCTCGTCGAAACGCTGACAGGCATCGAGCGGGCGGGTGGGCGTGGGTTGGCGGTCGCCGGAGATATTACCAAGAAGGAAGACGTCGCGCGCGTTGTGCAAGCTTCGGAAGAGCGCTTTGGGCCGACCATGCTGCTGGTCAACAACGCCGGGGTGCCCGGCCCGTTCGGCCCTATCGGCTCGATGGACCCGGACGAATGGTGGGCGTCGCAGGCGGTGCATATATTTGCGCCGTTCCTTTTCATCAGCGCAGTGCTGCCAGGAATGATAGCGCGCGGCGGAGGGCGCATCCTGAGCATTTCCTCGCCGCGTTGCCACATGTTGACGCCGAACCTCTCCGCTTATAGCCTTGGCAAGACCGGGCAGAACCGGCTGACGGAATTCGTGGCCGCCGAATCAGGAAGCCACGGCGTGAAGGCGCTCTCGCTGGATCCCGGCTCGATCATGACCGACATGGCCGACATCACCATGAAATCTCCCGATGCGCAGCGCTGGGTGCCGGGGATGGTGGACCGCCTGCATCAGCTCAAAGGCGTGCAGGTTCCCGGCGACGGCATGGACTGGTGCCTGGCCCGGTGCATGGCCTTCGCCACGGGGCGCTACGATGCGCTCTCCGGGCGCTACATTGACCGCACCGACGATCCCGAAATGATGCTGCAAACAGTGAGTGCCGGCTAGAAAATCCCGCGCGGCACGCATCTGCGCGGCACAATAAGGAGCGAACGCATGAGAAAGCTCGACATCTTCACGCACATCTGGCCGAAGCCGTTCCACGAGGCGTTATTGAAGCAGACCGGGCAGATGAAAGATATCCATCGCCGCAGCGAGGCCGTCCCCATGATGACCGACCTCGACATGCGCCTGCGCATGATGGACACCTTCGGCGAATACCAGCAGATTCTCTCGCTCGCCGCGCCCGCGCCCGACGCCATGGGCACTCCCCAGGCCGGCCGCGAGCTTTCCCGCATCGGCAGCGACAGCATGGCCGAGCTGTGCCGCAAATATCCCGAACGCTTTCCAAGCTTTATCGCCTCGGTGGCCATGATCGATCCTGAAGGCGCCGCCGAGGAAGCGCGGCGCGCCATCCGGGAACTGGGCGCCTGCGGCATCCAGATTTACAGCAACGTGAATGGCAAACCGCTCGACGCGCCCGAATTCCGCCCCGTCTTCAAGACCATGGAAAGCCTCGGCAAACCGATCTGGATTCATCCCGCGCGGACGGCCGATTTCCCCGACTATCTGACCGAGCAGCGCTCCCTCTACGAAATCTGGTGGACCTTCGGCTGGCCCTATGAATCGAGCGCCGCGCAGGCCCGCATCGTCTTTTCGAAGATGCTCGATGAAATGCCGAATCTGAAATTCATCATCCATCATGCGGGAGGCATGGTCCCTTTTTTCGAGGGCCGCGTGGGAGCAGGCTGGGACCAGCTCGGCGCGCGCACCTCGTTCACCGACTACCGCCCGTTGCTGAAGGAGCTGAAGCGCCGTCCGCTCGACTATTTCAAGATGTTCTATGCCGACACGGCCACCTTCGGCTCGCAGGCGGCGCTGGAGTGCGCCCTGAATTTCTACGGCGTCGGCCACATGCTCTTTTCCTCGGACTCGCCGTTCGATCCCGAAGGCGGCCCCATGTACATCCGCGAGACCATCCGCTGCATAGATGCGCTCGATATCTCCGCTGCGGACCGCGAAAACCTCTACTACAAGAACGCCTGCAAGCTTCTCGGAATCCGGTAAAGCTCCGGGGAGCAGCGGGCTAGAGCCGCATGGCTTACTGTTTCGCACCGCGCGTGGCGCGCGCCTTCCGTCGGGCGGCCCTGATCGCTGCAATGCGATAGAATGGCTGAGGGATGAACGAGCGGTTCTATCGCGCGTCCATGCGGATCGGCGGCGGCACGCTGTTTGGCCGCCTGGCCTTCGCGTTTCTGGTGCTGTGCTCGATGGCTCTGGGAGCGGCGATCGGGTTGCTGTTTGTCTATTCGAGCGACCTGCCCGAAATTCACGCCCTTGAGAATTACCGGCCCATCACCGAAACCCAGCTCTATGCCGACGACGGCGAACTGATCGGCAACTTTGCCCTGCAGCGCCGGATTCTGCTGACCTACGACCAGATTCCGCAAGCCCTGCGCGACGCCATCCTCACCGCCGAAGACCAGCACTTCGAGGAGCACTGGGGCGTGGATTTTCCGCGCGTGCTCGAGGCCGCCTGGCACGACATGGTCCACCACCGCATCGCCGAGGGCGCCAGCACGCTGACCATGCAGCTTGCCGGCGGGCTTTTCCTGAATCGCGCTGATCGCAGCTTCCATCGCAAGATTCAGGAGACGATCCTGGCTCTCCAGATCGAGCGCCATTACACCAAGGCGCAGATCTTCACAATGTACTGCAACCAGATCTATCTCGGCGCGGGCAACTACGGCTTCGAGGCCGCTTCCGAATACTACTTCGGCAAGCCCGCCAGCCAGCTGACCCTCGCTGAGGCCGCCACACTCGCCGCCATCATCCGTGGGCCCATCTATTCTCCCATCAGGCATCCGGACCGCGCGCTGGCCCGGCGCAATCTGGTGTTGGCGCTGATGGCCCGCGGCCGCAAGATCACCGCCGCTCAGGCGGCGGCCGCGAGCCACGAGCCGCTGGGCCTGCACATCGAATCGCTGCGCGACGACCTGGCTCCGTATTTCGTCGAAGAGGTCCGCCAATATCTGGAGCACACCTACGGTACCGCCGCCGTGCATGAACAGGGCCTGCGTGTCTACACCACTTTGAATGTGGCCATGCAACGCGCGGCGGACCAGGCGGTCCGCGACGGCCTGCACGCCTATGACCGCCGGCGCGGCTGGCGCGGAAACCTGCCCAACATCCTGGGCGACCATCTCGGCACGTTCGACAAATACGAGAACGGCGACTGGCGCGGGCCGATTCACAAGGGCGATTACGTTACAGGCCTGGTCACCGCGGTCGAGCCCACCTTCGCGACCATCAAGATCGGGCCCTATCACGCGATGCTCACACCGGCCGATTTCTCCTGGACCGGCCAATCCTCTCCCCGCCAAATCCTCACGGTGGGCGATCTCGCCGAAGTCCTCATCAAACAGCTCTCCGGGCCGGTGGCCGATGTCGAGCTCGAGCAGCAGCCCACGGCGCAGGCAGCGCTGCTGGCCATAGACAACTCGACGGGCGAGATCAAGGCCATGGTCGGCGGGTACGATTTTCGGGCCTCGAAATTCAACCGGGCCACACAGGCCATGCGTCAGACGGGCAGCTCTTTCAAGGTGTATGTCTACTCCGAAGCATTCCTGCAAGGCGCTTCGCCCTTCGATGTGATTCTTGACGAGCCGATTACCTTCCATGCCGAGCCGGAGGACTATTCCCCCCACAACTACGACGATAAATTCGAGGGGCGCATCACGCTGCGTCGCGCCCTGGCGGATTCGCGCAACGTTCCGGCGGTCCGGCTGCTCGACCATGTGGGAATCGAGAACGTGGTGGATTTGGCGCGCAAATTCGGAATCACCAGCCCGCTGCCTCCCTATCTGCCGCTGGCTCTGGGCGCGGCGGACCTGACATTGCTCGAACACACGTCGGCGTTCACCGTATTCCCCGACGACGGCATTCACATTGAGCCGCATTTCATCCGCCGGGTCACCTCCTACGACGGCGCCTTGCTCGAACAGGCTCGCCCGGCGGTGACCGATGCGATTCCTCCCGATGTCGCCCGCACCATGGTGGCCATGCTGGAAGACGTGGTGCAATTCGGCACGGGCGTCCGCGCCAAGGAGCTCGGCCGGCCTTCCGCCGGCAAGACCGGAACAACCAACGATTTCACCGATGCCTGGTACATCGGCTTCACCCCGCAACTCACCGCCGGCGTTTGGGTCGGCAACGACGATCCGCGCGTTTCGCTTGGAAAAAAAGAGACTGGGGCACGCGTCGCGCTCCCAATCTGGCTCGAGTTCATGCAGCAGGCGATGCAGGGAATGCCGGTCGAGAATTTCCCCAATGTTGTGCCGCTCGAAAAACTTGCCGGGACAATGCAGGTGCAGGTGGATACCCCTGATACAGCTCCGCCCGCAGATGTTGCCGAGCAAGGGCTGGCGGCGCCTCCCGCGCCAGCCAATAAGCCGGCAGCAGCTCCGCCGCAAGCTGCCCCTGGGCCCGCTTCAGCCTCTCCCTCCGCAGCGCCGCATCCTTGATGGATTGAAGATCTTCACCGCTTCCGAAACGGGTCCCACCCGCCGGGGCGAAGGGGCGTGGCATTCCCATCCTCGGTGGCGAGCATGATCCGGCGGCCGCGGGTAATCTCTCCGATGGCCGTCAGGTTCTCGAATCCGGGGGCGTGACGCAGGCTTCGCGCATTTCCCCGCGGGACAGTGAACAGGAGCTCGTAGTCTTCACCGCCGTGAAGCGCCATCTGCACGGGATCAGCGATTCCCTTGCCGAGTCGCCGGGCGGCTGCGGTAGGAATCGCCACCTTCGGAATCCGCTCGGCCACAATCCGCGCGCCCACGCCGCTTGCGCCGCACAAACGGGCCAGGTCGGTCGAAAGTCCATCTGAGATATCAATCACGGCCGAGGCCCTTCCTGGGCGGGCCAGCCAGGCGCCCAGATCTACATGTATCTTGGGGTAAAGATGCGGCCGCAGGAGTTCTCCGAACAGATGCTGGGCTTGCCGCCATCCCATCGACCCATGCCGGATGAGTTCGAGGCCTAATTGCGCTCGTCCGAGCGCCCCGCTGACGAATATCAGGTCGCCCGGCCGGGCCCCGGAACGCCTCACCGCTGCGCCTCGGGGAGCTTCGCCCAGGACCGTGACGCTGATAAAGATGGAGCGAGTTTTCGAGGTATCCCCGCCGGCGAGGCTCATGCCGAGCTCGCGGGCCGCACGGGCCATGCCCTTCAGAAACTCGTCGAGCCATTTGCCCGTACGCTCGCCAGGTAAAGCAAGCGTCAGCAGAAATAGGCGAGGGACGGCTCCCATTGCGGCGACGTCGCTGGCCGCGCGCACTACCGATTTGTACCCAACCGAGTCCGGCGGATGGACCTTGGCCAGAAAATGGACCCCCTCGAGGAAGGCGTCGCAGGTCAGAACCCAGTCTTTCCCTTTAGCAGGAGCTAGGATAGCAGCGTCGTCGCCGATTCCCAGCTGCAGAAGGCCGAGCCTCCGGCCAGAATCGGCGGCGAGCGGCCCACGCCCCGAATGGACAGCCTTTGCGATGCGGTCTATGAGCCGCTCCTCTTCGTCCATACCTGTTCCTTCGTACAGTTGTTTCGGGCCAGGACAATGAGATATGGTCCCTGAGAGGATTATAGGGACCTTGGGGATAAGAAACGAGCCCCGGCGGACCCAATCCGCAGCAAAAGATTCGGGTTGACGCGGGGGGACCGGGCATTTACAATGCCCGCGGTTTCGAACCAGGGCTCTCGGTTCAAACTTTTAAAGCAGCTAATCCCATAGTGATTAGGTGGCTTGCGCGAGGGGCGGTGCTTCGTATCATTCGGGGCGCAAGACATCCGTAGAAGAAATCAGCAATGAGGGGAAAATCATACACATTTTTTATTGCCTCGAACGCCTCGGGCGGCATGAGACGTGTGTGCGTACCCTTCTACGTTCCTCATCTCCTTGTAGCGCTTGCACTTGTCGGAGGAATCACCGTCGCTGCCGCCATGGGTTCGTATTCCCGAATGTTGTGGAAGGCGGCCAATTACAACGCCCTGCGCAGCGAGGAAGCTGGCCTGAAGAAGCAATATTTCCAGCTGCAAACGCAGGTCCAGGATACCAACCAGCGCCTCGATTCCCTGCAATCGCTCGCGGGGGAAGTCGCTATGGCGTATGGCATCACACGCTTCCGCGCCACACCTTTTGATCTGTCGAATGCCGACCGCGAACCCGACGCTGAGTACCAGGAATCAATGAACGAGTTCAGCTACCTGCAAAAGAACGTCGCGGCAGTGGCAACGAGCAGCGGGGGAATGCGGCTCTATCCGGCGATGCAGCTGTCCGCTCTGGGAATCGAGCCTTCCATCTGGCCGGTGGTCGGGCGCATCACAGGACATTTCGGCGAGCGCCTTGACCCGTTCAGCGGCGAGGGCGCCTTCCACGCGGGACTCGACATTGCCTCGCATTATGGGGACGAGGTTCGCGCAACGGCCGATGGCGTAGTCACCGAAGTCAGCCGTCGCGCGGGATATGGGCGCCTCATTGTGATTGACCATGGCTTCGGCGTCACCACTTGGTACGGACACCTTTCCGGCTACAACGTGCAGCCGGGCATGCATGTAAAGTGCGGCGACGTAATCGGATACGAAGGCGATAGCGGGCGCTCCACGGGCCCGCACGTGCACTACGAGGTCCGCATCTACAACACGCCGGTAAATCCCTGGCGGTATCTCCGAGGTATTCCTCCAACCCTGGCTTCCAACGGCGACTAGCAATTTCGCACGCCCACCGGATTCTCGAATAGCCTGCGCAGCCTGTATGTACAAGGATACGGGGGATCCAGTAACACCCGTGGCAATCGAGAAGTGCGTTGTGAACCGGCGCGCTAGGCTGGTCCGCCGGGAGCTTCCGTCGAGGAGCTGGCCGGCTTGCGGCGCAGCAGGAAGGCCCCTGCCATCACTGCAAGAGCCAGCGGGAGAAATAGCAGCCCGTCACGGATGAAGGTCTTCGGCCCGATCTGCTCTCCCGGACCAAAGCAGCCGCAGCTGATTGTGAGCCCGCGCCGATAGGCCGAAAACATCGCGGAAATGAATGCCCCAAGCGCCAGGACGGAAATCACCGAGGAGGCGCGCAGCGCCACGCCGCTCAGAAGCCAGAGCCCCAGCACGAGCTCGAGCGGTGGAAGCAGGTGGGCAAACGGGCTGACCGCCCAGGACGGCAGCATCTGGTAGGAATCCACACCCATCGCAAACAGGTCCAGGGAGGTGCGCATAGACGCCATCGTCCATGGCATTCCAGCTGGCGGCTTCAACTTGGCGTACGCGGCGAAAAGGAAAATGGCGGCCAGGGCCAGCCTTCCCACCAGCAGCAGGGTGCGCCCCCAACCCCCTTTGGTTTCCGCGCGAGTCGGTTCGCTCATCTCACCCAATATCCTCCGCCTTCATGGCTCTCTATTGGCTCAGGAGGGAGTCAAAAAACTGCTTCAGGATTGGCCAACTGACCACTCCGGAAGCGGGTGGCAGGTGCTGCCCCTTGTACGTGATGACGTAGGTGGGTGTGGACTGCACGGGAATTCGCATGCCCAACGCCCGATCCGCTTCGATATAAGGGTCGAGAGCGCAGCTCTGCGCCACCGGCGCAACCGCTAGCGCGGCGGGCTTCACGCCAGCGGGCTCGTATCCGCAGCCCCCCTCCATGATCTTCTCGATCCGCTTGAAATCCGCCGCAGGCACAGCCGCCGCGACATATTTGGCAATGTTGCCGTCGGCGGACCAGGCTGCCTGATTGTCGTACAAAGCCGCTTCGACACTTGAAAACTCCCCCGCGCGCGCCGCGGCATTGGCCCAGCGCGCTGCCTCATACCCGTACTTGTGCATAGGCAGGGGGAAATCGCGATGGATCAGGTAAACCTTGCCCGAAGCCACATAATCGTTG
>JAJXZD010000170.1 GCA_021780215.1 Acidobacteriota bacterium | reverse complement strand
GTGCGAAGATTCATGATCTTCCTCCGGTTGTGCGCGCCCTGGAGTATCCTGCCTCTTTCCTCGAAGCGCAAGAACGTGATGGGCGCCGGGACTATTCGGCACGGAATCGTGCCGATGGCTGGCATGGCCCTGGCGGACTCTGGCATAATGCGGGCCGCTATGACATCGAAAACGGCAACGCCGCTTCCCTCAACCAACCGGCAAATCACGCTGGCTGCCCGGCCCGTGGGAATGCCCAAGGAGTCCGATTTCCGGATGGTCACGGCGCCGGTTCCTTTGCTCTCAGAGGGCCAGGTTCTGGCGCGCACGATTTTCCTCTCGGTGGATCCCTACATGCGCGGTCGGATGACCGGCGTGCGCACGTATGCCGATCCGGTGGATATCGGGCAAGTGATGGTGGGAGGAACGGTCGGAGAGATTTTGCAATCGCGCAGCGGGGAGTTTCAGGCGGGGGACATTGTTGTCGGCTACTGGGGCTGGCAGGAATTTGGAGTAGTGGACGCGAAGGGATTGCGCAAGCTGGACACTCGAATGGCGCTGCCTTCCACCGCGCTCGGCGTGCTTGGCATGCCCGGAATGACCGCGTATTTCGGATTGCTCGAGATCGGCCAGCCCAAGATGGGAGAAACGGTAGTCGTTTCAGGCGCGGCCGGCGCTGTCGGCTCACTGGTGGGGCAAATTGCCAAAATTCGGGGATGCCGCGCTGTGGGAATCGCCGGGAGCGATGAGAAAGTTTCGTGGCTCGTGAAGGAGTTGGGCTTCGACGCTGCGTTCAATTACAAGACCACTCCGGATTATGTGGCCCGGCTGAAGGAGTTGTGCCCCAGCGGGATTGACTGCTACTTCGACAATGTCGGAGGCACGGTCAGCGACGCGATTTTCCCGCTGATCAATACCAAGGCGCGCATCGCCGTGTGCGGGCAGATTTCCCAATACAACCTGGCCCATCCCGATCCCGGACCGCGTATTCTGGGCCACCTTCTGACCAAAGGGGCGCGCGCCGAGGGGTTCCTTGTCTATCAATTCGCGGACCGCTTCCCGGAAGGCATGGCGCAGATGGCGCTGTGGATCCGGGAGGGCAAGTTGAAATACCGCGAGCAGATCGTCGAAGGGCTGGAGAACGCGCCGCAGGCGCTCATAGGTGTTCTCCGGGGAGACAACGTCGGGAAAATGCTGGTCCGGATTTCGCCCCTCTGAAAGCAGTCATGGAGCGCGCCGTCCCGGCGGGGATTCGCGCTCAGCGCCCGGCGAAGGGCGCGGGAGCGGTCCCGCGAGGCCGCTTGCGTCGTATCATCTCCACAAATTCCCGTGCGGCGGGTTTAAGCGGCGGGTCCTGCCGATACACTAGATAGAGCCTGCGGACGATGCGCATCTGCCGGATACGCAGGGCGCGCAGGCTTCCGCGAGCGACCTCCTGCTCCACGCACATCCGGGGAACAATGGCCACTCCCTTTTTCATCTCGACGCAGCGTTTGATGCTCTCGATCGTGGGCAGTTCGAGCCCCATGCGCAGCGGCACGCGATGCCGGGCAAACATCTGCACAACGCGCTGGCGATAAGGCGATTCGACGATGTGGGCGACGAAATTTTCCGTGCCGAGATCGCGGATCGGCACCTCCTGTCGCCGGGCCAGCCGGTGCCCCGGCCAGACAACCAGCACCAGCGAGTCGCGGTAGGCCTCGACGGCGGCCAGCTCGCGCTCCTCGGGAAGATACGAGATTACGCCGATGTCGAGGTGATGGTTCAGCACCTCGCGGGGAACATCGCGTGAAAAGACCCGGTGGACGCGGATGTGAATGCCGGGATGGAGTTGCTGGAAGCGGCTGAGGACGGGGAGGAGCGCATGAATCGAGCTTTCGTTCACGCCAAGAGAAATCTGCCCGCGCTCCATTCCGCGCAACTCCTGCATCCCCTTGCGGATCTCCTCGCGAAGGTTGAGCATGCGTCCGGCGTAGTCGGAAAGCAGCACGCCCGCATCGGTGAGCACGCGGGCGCCTGAGCCGCGGACGAAGAGCGGCTGGCCTACCCAGTTTTCCAGCTTGCGGATGGCGATGCTGACGGCTGGCTGGGTGCGGTAAAGCTTTTCCGCAGCGCGGGAGAAGCTGCGCTCGCGGGCGACGGTCTGAAACACCTGAAGCGATGCCAGATCCATGGGGATCTCCGTGTCCGGGCCTTTTGTTCATTTATAAGCAGAATTTATTGCGCATGCAACAATTATAAATTAGACTCTTTGTCAGGGATGCGCTTCACTGGTGGGGAGCAAGAAGGGGGAGAGCATGGATACCATCCAGATTTTTGACACCACGCTGCGCGACGGCGAACAATCGCCCGGCTTCTCGATGAATTGCGAGGAGAAGCTGCAGCTGGCCCGGCAGATCGAGCAGCTGGGCGTGGATGTGCTCGAGGCGGGCTTCCCCATTGCTTCGCCCGGCGACCTGGAGGCGACGCGCGCCGTAGCGGCGGAAATTCGCGGCTGCCGTGTAGCCGCGCTGGCCCGCGCGCGCCAGGAGGACGTAGACGCCGCGCTGCGAGGTCTCGAACCCGCCGCCCAACCCCGCCTGCACCTGTTTCTCGCCACCTCGGATCTGCACCTGAAGCACAAGTTGCGCATCGGCCGCGAAGAGGCTTTCGATCGGATCACGGAGATGATTCGCTTCGGGCGGAAGCATTGCGAGGAAGTCGAATTCTCCGCGGAGGACGCCAGCCGCACCGAGATGGACTACTTGTGCCGGGTGGTGCTGGGAGCGGTCGAGGCCGGCGCGAATGTAATCAACCTGCCCGACACGGTCGGCTATTCGACCCCGGATGAATACGCGGAGATGTTCCGGCAGGTGCGCGCGCGGCTGGGGGCGCATCCGGAAGTAGTGCTGAGCGCACATTGCCACGACGATCTTGGTCTGGCGGTGGCGAACTCACTGGCGGCGATCGAGGCGGGAGTGCGGCAGATCGAGTGCACGATTAACGGAATTGGCGAGCGGGCGGGGAACGCCTCACTGGAGGAATTGATTGTCGCGCTGCACGTGCGGCAGAACCACTACGGCGTCGCCACGCGGATCCAGCTCGAGAAACTCTATCCCACCAGCCGGATGTTGTCGTCCATTACGGGCGTTCCCGTGCCGCCGAACAAGGCGGTGGTAGGGGCGAACGCCTTCGCACATGAGGCGGGCATCCATCAGGATGGAATCCTGAAGAATCCGCTGACCTACGAAATTATCGTACCGGAGAAGGTGGGCGTCCCCGCGCGCCGGCTGGTGCTCGGGAAGCATTCCGGGCGCAACGCGTTTCGGGCGCGGCTGGCGGACCTGGGCTTTGAGACGACCGACGCGGAAATCGCGGAGTGCTACCGCCTGGCTATCGTGCAGGCGGACGCAGAGAAGGAGATCACCGATCGCGATCTGATCAGCATCATTCACCGGGTCCGGCGAGGCCAGGCGCCCGCGGCAGCGGCTTCCGGCCCGGCTGCGGCGGGGGTGCGGTGATCGCGGCGAAAACCCTCCGATGACCAACATCTTGCGCAAGACCATCGCCGTACTCCCCGGAGACGGCATCGGCCCCGAGGTGACCCGCGCGGCGGTCGAAATCCTGCAAGATTGCGCCAAAGCCTTCGGCCACCACTTTGAATTTCGGGAATATTCGTTTGGCGGAGCGGCGATTGACGCCTGCGGCGCGCCGCTGCCGAAGGAGACGCTAGCGGGATGCCGCTCAGCGGACGCAATTCTATTGGGGGCTATCGGCGGCCCGAAGTGGGAGGGGCTGGCATTCGGCACCCGACCGGAAGCCGGCCTGCTGGACCTGCGCAAGGAACTCGGCCTGTATATCAATCTCCGGCCCATCCGGTTGCGACCGTCGTTGCGCGAGATTTCGCCGCTCCGTCCCGATCGGCTCGAAGGAGCCGATTTCGAGATTGTCCGCGAGCTGGCCGGAGACGTTTATTTCGGGAAACACGAATTGCGGGGAAGCGGAATGGAGGCGGAGGCCAGCGACGTGGCGGCCTATTCGGCCCGCGAGGTGGAACGCGTGGCCCGCTACGCTTTCGGGCGCGCCGCGGCGCGCCGCCGCAAGCTTACCAGTGTTGACAAGGCCAACGTTCTGGCAACGTCTACCCTATGGCGGGACACGGTAGCGGCCTTGGCGCGAGAATACCCGAGCGTTACAGTGGACCACCTCTATGTGGACAATGCCGCGATGCAGATCCTGCTGCGGCCCGCGCAATTCGACGTAATTCTGACTGGAAACCTCTTTGGGGACATTCTCAGCGACGAGGCGGCGGCGTTGGCCGGCTCGATCGGGCTGATCCCCTCCCTGAGCGCCGGTCGCCCTGGCCAGCCCGCCTTGTATGAGCCAATTCACGGTTCGGCACCCACACTGGCGGGGAAGGACGTGGCGTGCCCCCTTGGCGCGATTGGCTCGGCCTCGCTGATGCTGCGCGAATCCTTCGGCCTCGCCGCAGAGTCGCAATGGATTGAAGACGCCATTGACCGCGTCCTGGCCCGCGGATATCGCACTGCGGACATTGCCGAGCGTGGAAAGCAGGTGGTCCGCGGGTCGGAATTCACCGCGGCAATTCGGCATGAATTGCGCGCGGCATCGGCCGGCGCTAGCCCCGTTTCCAGCTAGAGTGTACCCTGCGGCCTTCTATGCGGCTGGTCTCGTGTTCCCACAGAGTCGTCAGGCTGCGCTCTTTCGATTTCAAGCGGGCGCAGGCGCCGCCGATCCCGCGGCGGGCCGGCGGGTACTGCGCTTGTGAAAGATTCGCACCGTGCTGGCCTGCGGGCCCTTTTCTCCCTGTTCCTCCACGAAGGACACGGCGGTTCCGGGACGAAGCCTGCGAAAGGCCCGGTTCAGAACGCTATTCTCATGAAAGTAGATTTCCCGCCCGTCGGGGGCGGTGAGGAAGCCGAATCCCCGGTCAGGGAAAAGCTCGCTGACCCGCGCCAGGGCGGGCGGTTCGTGCGTCTTGACGTCCTGGCGCCGCCGCCGGGCAAAGTCCTGGAGGCGACGGGAGGCTGACTTGAAAGCGTCGCTGATAGCCAAGCGAAGGCTCTTGTGAGAGGTATCCACCTCCCATTGCTTGGCCTTCTTGCTCTTCCCGGCCAGACCCGGACCGTTGCTGAGGATAGGCGCGCGTTTGGAAATGATTTCGCCACCCGGCAGCGTGAGGTCCACACGCACGCCGTAGACCTGGCCTCTTTGCCGATGCCGATGCGGGATTCCGACGGCTACTCGACATCCCATGATCTGCGGATAGAGCATATCGAGCTTGTCCGTTTCCTCCTGGACCCAGTCTTTTATCGTTTCCGAAGGTTCGATGTCTCGAAAGGTGACTTGCACTGGAATTTTCATAGCCAGGCCTCCGATCTGGGCGCGCTTCCCAGCGCCCGCATGTAGCCGGCTTCCGGTGATCCGGGAAAAGCATCCGGAATCCATGCTGGAACCTCTTATGTAGGCCGCTGGGGCTAGGGCTGCAGCGAGGGGCATCACGGCATGGCGTGATGCGAATCACTGGCGCCATCCTGGCTCTGGATGTACAACGCGATTGACGGGATAGCGGATAGGGACGCGAAAAAGGGACCACCCCCCTTGCGGTTCTGGTTCTGAGACGGGAGCGCGAACGCGTGCGTATTTAGCCTGCGGGGAGTGGAATACTGATTCGTAGTTTTATTTTCCTGCGTGAATCGCTAAAAACGAAAAAAAGAACGATTGGCTTTCGCCGCGCGGGTAAGCAGCCTCACATCAGCAAGTTGCAGAAACGCATCGTTTTTTTTAATAACGGAATTTAATTCTGCTCAAATTAGCGCAATCCAAATTGTTTTCCTCGTTGTTCTGTGCAAGGAATCCCCTCAAAAAAAACCAAGCCTCAGAAAATATAGACAGCCGACGTTTCTGATGTAAAATCCCCGCCGCGGTATCCCACTTACGAACAGTCCCAGGATACGATCATGGCAAAGTGGCTCCTCGCATCGGCTCTGTTCTTTGTTGCGTTCCCCGGCGGCGTCGCTTTGGCGCAGCGAAAAGTCACGCTAGCCTATCTAGGAACCGCAGGATGGGAGATCAGCGACGGTAAGACAGTGATTCTCGTCGATCCGTATCTCACGCGTTTAAAAGTGGCGACGCCGGGAAGCCCACCTGCACCGGAGGACACGCGCGCCGAAGTTGGTTTGGATGATATTGCCGCCACGGACCAGGCCGTAGTTAACGCCCACATCAAGCGCGCTGACTTTATTCTCATCACACATACGCACATCGATCATGTTTTGGATGTACCCTACATCGCGCGAAAGACTGGAGCGCTCGTCATCGGCACAGAAAGCACAACTAATTTCGCGCGGGACAGCGGCGTGCCCGACGCGCAGTTAACGACCGTTCAGGGCGGAGACGATTTGGAATTTGACGCTTTTTCGGTACGCGTAATTCCCAGCCTCCATGGCGTCCTCCGCCATACGCCGAACTTCCGCCTCTTTCCGGCTCTGCCGCCTTCAACGATCTTTTTGCCAGATGCGAAACCGCCGTTTCGCCTGCGGGATCTTTTGGTCGAAGGTGGAACACTGGCCTACCTTATTCGCGTGAGCGGCGTGCGCATTCTGGTTTTCGGCTCAATGAATTACATCCAGCGCGAAGTGGAAGGGCTCCGGCCAGATGTCGCGATCATCGGCGCCAGCCCGGAGAGAAGTGAAATTTACCGCTACACACCCCGATTGCTTTGCGCTCTCGGCTATCCGCGACTCGTTTTGCCTACTCATTGGGATCGCTTTAATGTTCCCTATGACTTCTCGCAGCAACCAGCCACTGAGAGGCTTCAGTCATTCATCGCCGAGGTAAAAGCGGCTTCGCCGGGGACACAGATCATTGTACCGAAATATTTCGAGCCGATTACCGTTGGCCCTTGGCAACAGGGGAACGACAAACGCCCAAATCACCAGTCGGCCCCCGCTTGCACCGGTCACAAATCCCGATAAGTCGACGCAAACCGTACATTGGGTCTGAGCGGAAGCAATTGTCCGAGTAGCCCGTTACTCGGGACTTGGGGATGTCCTAGTGGAGTGATAGGATCAAAAGCCACTGACGGGCTGGGAGGATCGCCAGGCATGAAACGTGTGGTGTTGATTGGTCTTGATCCTGCGACTGTGGACTTCTCTGATCCAGCGCTGCCGCCGGGCATGACCGCAGAGAAGATCCACGCTGGGGTCAAACTCGCGTTGGCTGATTTTGAAGCGCGGGGCTGGCATGCCGAAAACTGTTATTTTAGTCCCGATGAGACTGCGGTCCCGACGATTGAACGCCTCCTGACCAGCCACGCCTACGACTGCGTAGTGATTGGCGCGGGTGTGCGCTTGCCACCCAGTCGGCTGATTCTGTTTGAGAAGGTGGTCAACGCCATCCATCGCGTCGCGCCACAAGCGGCCATCGCTTTCAACACACGCCCTGACGATAGCGGTGCGGCAGCCGCGCGCTGGGTCTGACACGCGAGTTCCCGACTCCGAGCGGACCAAACTCCTGGTAAGTCGGCTCACCCGACATTCTCCCACGCCCAGAAGCGAGTTTCCGGTAAGCCCGTTACACGTCCGTTAGTCGCAATCGGTTGCGGTGTTGTGCCGCACCCAACGGCGTTCAGTCGTAGGACATGTATAACCCATGGATGGCAAATGAGGTTCAGTTCTTGTTCTTACACAAGCCTTTTGGAGTCCAATAGTGGATCATCGTGGTTGCGGCCTTTGTTGAATCATGGAGAATGAGCACTAAGGCTCGGCGCTCTTCCATGCCTGTCGCAGTGAGATGCATCGCCAAGCCTTCGGGGACGATCACTGGCGGACCACCTGCGCGACCGACTTGCACGCGACCGTCTGATGTCTCCAGGCAAGTTTCTCCCGCGAGCGTATACCAGACCTCGGGGCCGGAGTGAACATGCTCAGCCGCTGTCATACTGGGTGTGAAGATCGTTTCCATGTATTGCGCCGAATAGCTCTCTCCCGCAACGATGGGAATCGGGCCAATTTCGGCGATGCGATCTCCATGAGCGGGCCTCCACTTTTCATCTTCGATCGTCATTAACCACACCTTGCCCAAGGATTCGATAACTGTGCTCCGCGGACCTTTGTCGGCCTCCGCTGCAGCGCCCGTCGGATACGCGTCGAGATGCCAGAACACTCGCGACTTCGCCAGTTTGCCAACGGGATCGTTGGCCAGGATCCAGCATCCCACCTTTTCGGTCCGCTGACTCACCGGTTTGCAGATTCCGCCGGGAATGGCTACACCTTGTGCTAACAATTGTTTGCACGCTGGTGCTAGCAGAAAAAAGTGAGCACACCCAGCAGCCGTCCGGATCGAAGCATCGTCATGAACCTCACAGATAAAATGATTGTTGCTGGCATGGTGCTCCCAGGGAAAGCGCGACGGCAAGTTCTTTGATCAAAGTAGACGTGTAGTCGGCTAACCGGACAAATCAAGTGTTGCTTGAAATGTCCCGTTTGCCAGTTTATCAAGGCTTTGGAGCGACAGAAGATGCCCTTGGAGCGAACGGTTTCAGCAAGAAATATATTGCCAGGGCGTAGAGCGCAGCGTTTATAGGAAACGTTATCGACGCAAAATCCTTCCAAGTCGCAGTGTGGAAGCCGCGTATGAGAATGCAGATGTAGTAGCCGATGGCTTGTGGCCAGAATAAGATTGAGCCTCCAAGTTGATAGGAAGATATCAGCAGAGACGCAGAGATAACGATGCCCGCGCCTCCAGCAATTAGTGCTCGTCGCCGCCTCGTCATGCGCGTTCCCCTATGCCTCGGAAAACGAAAACACGCTCATCATACATCAACGCGCGATCACAAATTGAACGAGTGGACGTGTAGTCGGCTAACCGGACATTTCAACTAGCACCTTAAGTATTCTCGCGAAAGGCGTTTCTGAAGCCGATCACAACCTTCGCGAGGGTCGAAGCTTTTACTTTGGCACCCCTAAGAACTGCCCGCATGGTTTTGCGGTCAAGTCCCGTTTGTCTACTTGATTTTCTCAGCCCACGCTCGCTGATTTCTGCAATTAGGGCTTCGTTCGCGGCCACCCGTCCACCGTCATAGTGGATGCACATATCATCGATGTTTTCGATGAAATCGCTCTTCCACTGCTCAAATCGCGAGATTTCCTTCCCGATAGGGTGGTGCAAGCCGCCTCGGATTGTCATCCGCTGAAGTAGCCCGCGCGTGTGCGGTTGGCATTTCTTTCCGTCCGGTCCGAGCGATTTGATTTCGGGGTGCTGGACGTAACTGCAGAGAACGTCTCCCAGAGTGACGACATCCGCGCGCGAAAGTTCGTCTAGCCGGTAAGTCTTTCCATCACGCGTATTCACGCACAGAGCGCGCGCCCATTCTGAACGATTCTTGCTGAAGGGGGTTAGCAGCGTCAGTTTCAGTTTTTCCCTAGTGCGAGGATGTAAAACAAACCCGAGCGGAGTAGCTTGACCTTTCAGTTGGCCTAAATAGTGCGGAGTAGAGATTCGAATTTTCATCATGGCAGGTAAGCCGATCCACGAGGGCTCACCGTCGATAGGGGCGGCGGTATCGGCGTCGATAGCGCGTCCACCGATCATCAAAACGTTGAAATCCGGCTCCACAATCTTCCGGAATTCGAGCGCCAGGATAAAACGCCACAACTCCCACCACCACTTTGGTAGTCCGTCTTCCCGTTCGTCACTTGGAGCGAAAAAGATCAGCCCATGAGCTTTTGGATCAACGATAGTGACGCACGTGTAGCTGCTAATAGACATCCCGGACAGGTGGGATATGCTCTCAGCCCACCGCGGGAGGTCGGAGATGAAGAATCCAGTCTATGAACAGATTCAAGCAAGGAAGGTGAAGGCCAGGCTGCGCATGC
>JAJXZD010000084.1 GCA_021780215.1 Acidobacteriota bacterium | reverse complement strand
GGACGTGCGGCTGGAAGGTGGAGCGATGGGCCGGGCGGCGGTGCCCTCGGGAGCCTCGACAGGGGAGCATGAAGCCATAGAACTGCGCGACGGCGACAAGGCGCGCTATCTCGGAAAGGGCGTGCAAAAGGCGGTCGGCCACGTGAACGGCGAGCTTGCGCGGGCCGCCGCGGGGTTGGATGCGGCGGACCAGCGCGCGCTGGATCGCCGGATGATCGATGCGGACGGCACGCCGAACAAATCCAAACTCGGCGCCAACGCCATCCTGGCCGTTTCGATGGCCGCGGCGCGCGCAGCGGCGGCGGCCGCCGGTCTGCCGCTCTACCGATATCTGGCGAAATATTCGAGCGATCGCTCGGCCTGCCTCCTGCCTGTGCCGATGATGAACATCTTGAACGGCGGCGCGCACGCTGATAATTCCGTGGATGTGCAGGAATTCATGGTGATGCCGGTGGGCGCACCGAGCTTTCGCGAGGCCTTGCGCTGGGGTGTCGAGGTGTTTCACAACCTGAAGGCGGTGCTGAAGAAGAATGGATACTCGACCGCCGTGGGGGACGAGGGCGGGTTTGCGCCCAATCTGAAATCGAATGAGGAAGCAGTCGAGCGCGTGCTCGAAGCCATCGCTGCGGCCGGATACAAGCCCGGCGAGCAGGTGGCATTGGCGCTCGACCCGGCGGCGAGCGAGTTCTACGATAGCGCCAGCCGGAAATATGTCTTCAAGAAGTCGGATCGTTCGGCACGCGATTCCGGCCAGATGGCCGAGTTCTGGAAAAACTGGGCGCGGCAGTATCCGATTGTTTCCATCGAGGACGGGCTGGCCGAGAACGATTGGGAGGGCTGGAAGCTGCTGACCAAGGAACTGGGCCAGAAGTTGCAGCTCGTGGCCGACGATATTTTCGTGACCAACCCGAAGATTTTTTCGCGCGGGATCGCCGAAGGTGTGGCCAACGCCATCCTAATCAAGCTCAACCAGATCGGCAGCGTGACGGAGACCATCGAAGCGGTCGAGATGGCGCGGAAGGCAAAGTACGCGGCAGTGATCTCCCACCGCTCGGGGGAAACCGAGGACGCTTTCATCGCCGACCTGGCCGTGGGCCTGGGCGCGGGACAGATCAAGACCGGCTCGGCCTCGCGCACCGACCGCATCGCCAAATACAACCAGCTCCTGCGCATCGAGGAAGAGCTGGGCGCTGCGGCGCGCTTCGCGGGGCGCGCGGTTCTGGCTGCGCGGTAAGCGGCTGTCCAGTCTCTGGGCGGAATTCGTGCTTCTCACCGAAGTGATTTTCGCGAGGGCGCTTGAACTCATTTCGAAAATGGCTGCGCGCCATGCCGTTCTACGGCGCGTACAAGGCGCTCAACCACTATCCGGACTATTGGTATTGGCGGCTGCGAGGGCGTCCGGCGCGTTCGCCGCATCTGGTGAAGGAGCGCACGGTGCGCGAATACGCCCGGCGGTATGGCCTGCGCACGCTGGTTGAGACGGGAACATACTACGGCGAGATGATCGCCGCGGTAAGGAAGGATTTTCAGCGCATCCTCTCGATTGAATACGACCACGCGCTGGCGGAGCGCGTGGCCAGAAGATTCGCGGGCGACGCGCGCATCCAGATCGTCGAGGGCGACAGCCGCGTGGTCTTGCCCGAACTGCTTGAAATGATCCGAGAGCCGGCGCTGTTCTGGCTCGACGCGGGGTATTGGGGCTGGGAACAGCTCGTGCGAGATCCGCAGCGGCTCTCCGCCGAAGTCGAGGCGATATTGAGCCATGCGGTGAAGGGGCATGTGATTCTGATGGATGACGCGCGGATGCTCGACGGAAGGAATGGGGCGCTGACGCTCGAGGAGTTCCAGTCTCGCATCGCCGCGAGGTTTCCCGACCGGCGAATCGAGGTCGCGCAGGATATCGTGCGCATCACGCCGCGCTAGCGCCGAAAAACTTCCCTGCGCGGGCACTTGCCAGGCGGCCCGCGGCTCGGCTAACGTACGTGGGCCGGGCGCGGCGGATGGGCGCAGCGCACGACGAAAATTTCCACATGGCCACACGACCGAAACCGATTGTCCTCACCGTGCTCGACGGCTGGGGTTACCGCGCTGAAACCCATGGCAATGCCATCGCGCTGGCCCGCAAACCGAACTACGACCGCCTGCTGCGCGAATTTCCCAATACCTTGATCCACACCTCCGGCCCCGCCGTGGGGCTGCCGGAAGGGCAGATGGGCAACAGCGAAGTCGGCCATCTGAACATCGGCGCGGGGCGGATTGTGCAGATGGATATTACGCGCGTGGACGCGCTGATCGCCAACGGCGAATTTTTTCGCCATCCGCTGCTGCTCGAGGCGATGCGGCTCGGGCGCGAGCGGCAACTGCACCTGCTGGGTTTGGTCAGCGACGGCGGAGTGCACTCGCATATCGAACATATATTCGCGCTGCTGCGGATGGCGCGCGAGAACCAGGTGAGCCGGGTGTTCGTTCACTGCTTCACGGACGGGCGGGACACGCCGCCGGAGAGCGGGATTGGCTACCTGCGCCAGCTCGAGCAGAAGATGCGGGAATATGGCACGGGGCGGATCGCCAACGTCAGCGGGCGCTACTATGCGATGGACCGCGACAACCGCTGGGAACGGATCGAACGGGCCTACCGCGCCATGGTTCACGGCGACGCGGAGGTGAAATCGAACGATTCGGTGGGCGTGCTGCGGGCAAGCTACGAAAAGGGCGTCACAGACGAATTCGCCGTCCCCGCGGTGATCACCAGCGCTGCCGCTCCGGGAAAGCCGGCCGCGCCGCTCGGGCTGATCCGCGACGACGATGCAGTGATCTTCTTCAATTTCCGTGCCGACCGCGCGCGGCAGATGACCCGCGCGCTGGCCGAGCCGGGCTTCGACAAGTTCCCCGATTCCTCGCGCCCGAAAAATCTCGCCTACGTGGCCATGACGCAGTACGAGAAGACCTGGCCCTGGCTGCGCTATCTGCTGGCGCCGGAAAAGCTCGAGCACATTCTGGCCAGCGTCTTCGCCGGGCTGGATTTCCGGAACCTGCGCGTGGCGGAGACGGAGAAGTACGCGCACGTCACCTATTTTTTCAACGGCGGCGTCGAGAAGCCGTATCCCGGCGAAGAGCGCGTGCTGGTGCCATCGCCGAAGGTGCCGACCTACGATTTGCAGCCGGAGATGTCCGCGGCCGGAGTGGCCGACGCGGTGATCCACGCAATCGAAAAGGGCGAATTCGACGCCATCATCATGAACTTCGCCAACGCGGACATGGTGGGCCACTCGGGAAAGCTGGTGGCGACCATCCGGGCGTGCGAAACGGTGGATGAGTGCCTGGGGCGCATCTATCAGGCGCTGCGGCCGCGCGGCGGCGCGTGGATCATCACCGCGGACCACGGCAACGCCGAGACAATGATTGACCCGGTCACCGGCGGGCCGCACACGTATCACACCACGAATCCCGTGCCCTTGGTGCTGGTGAGCGCCGACGGACGCGCGGCGTTGAGACCGGGCGGCTCGCTCCGCGACATTGCGCCGACGCTGCTCGGCGTGCTGGGCATCCCCGCGCCGCCGGAAATGACCGGGAAGGATTTGCGCCGCTAGGAGCCTTCCGGCGAAGGCCGCCGGGCGGATCCGGGCGATATCGCCGGCGTGGCAGGAGCCAAAGAGCCGCGCAACAGGATGGTTGCCTGGGCGGCGGGACCTTCGTATACTGGCCGCCGCTGCGAGGAGTGCAGATGAGCCCCGAGAGGCCCCCCACGGCAGCTCCGGCGGGAAGCGAGCTGAACGTCTACGAATCCGCTGAGGCGCGTTTTGAGATTGCCGCGCGGAGGCTGGGGCTCGAGCAGGGCGTCTACCGCTACCTGAAATATCCCGACCGCGAAATCACCATCTATATTCCCGTGGCCATGGACAACGGACATATGGAAGTGTTCATCGGCTACCGCGTGCTGCACTCGTCGGTGCGCGGGCCGGGCAAGGGAGGCATCCGCTTCGCGCCGGATGTGTCTCTCGACGAGGTGCGGGCGCTGGCGGCGTGGATGACCTGGAAGTGCGCGGTGGTGAACATTCCGTTCGGCGGGGCGAAGGGCGGGGTGATCTGCGACCCGGAGAGATTATCGCGGACGGAGCTCGAGCGGCTGACGCGGCGCTACACGGCGCAACTGGCGGAATGGTTTGGGCCGGAGCGCGACGTGCCCGCGCCCGACATCGGCACGAACGAGCAGACCATGGCCTGGGTGATGGACACCTACGCGATGCACGTGCGGCAGGCGACGACGGCGGTGGTCACTGGGAAGCCGCTCGAACTGGGCGGCTCACAAGGGCGGAAGGAAGCCACCGGGCGCGGGCTGATGATCTGTTGCGAGAAGGCTGTCGCCAAGCTGCGGATGAAGCGGGAAACGTGCCGCGTGATCGTTCAGGGGTTCGGCAACGTCGGCTCGCACGCGGCCTTGTTGATGCACCAGACGGGATTTCGGGTGATCGGGGCGGCGGACGTCCACGGCGGAATTTACAACGACAAGGGGCTCGACATCCCCAGGCTGTACGACTGGGTCTACGGGCAGGGGAAAAGCCTGGCCGAATTTCCAGGGGGAGGCGAAAAAGTTTCCGCGCAGGAGATTCTTTTCCGGCCGTGCGACATCCTGGTGCCCGCGGCGACGGAAAATCAGATCACCGCGGCGAACGCGCGGCGGCTCGATTGCAAGATTCTGTGCGAAGGGGCGAACGGCCCGGTGACTTCGCAGGCTGATCCGGTGATCGAGGAGAAGGAAATTTTCATCGTGCCGGACATTCTCGGCAATGCCGGGGGCGTCACAGTCAGCTATTTCGAGTGGGTGCAGGACCGCCAGGGTTTTTTCTGGCGGGAGAGTGAAGTCAACGAGCGGCTGCGCGACGTGATGGAGCGAAGCTTCGATCAGGTGGTGCAGTACGCGGAGACGCACGGCACCAACAATCGTATTGCCGCCTACATCCTGGCGATTGATCGCGTCGCGCGGGCCTTGAAATTGCGCGGGTTTTACGCCTAGGCCGGGGCGCGAGACGCCGAAGGGAGCATGCCTATGAATTCGGAGTCCATTTTCCATGGGGCAATGAAACCGGAAGAGGAACACCGGCGCGACATCTGCGTGGTTGGCCGGTGGATCAAGGAGCATGGGTTCGCCGCCTCGACGGATGGGAACATCTCGGTGCGGCTGGGGCCGAACCGCATTCTGGTGACGCCGACACGGATGAGCAAGGGCATGATGGCGCCGGACGACCTGGTGGTGACGGATCTCACCGGCCGGCGTCTCGGCGGGCTGCGCCAGGCGTCCTCGGAGTTAGGCATGCACCTGATGATTTACCGGCTGAGGCCGGAGGTGAATGCGGTGTGCCATGCGCACCCGCCCTATGCCACCGGCTTCGCGGTCGCCGGGATGGCGCTCGATAAGCCGCTGCTGTGCGAAATGGTCATGGACCTGGGATGCGTTCCTCTGGCGCACTACGGCACGCCGGGGACCTCTGAGCTGGCTGAGGCCATCGAGCCGCTTGTCCCCGGTCATGACGCGATCCTGATGGCCAACCACGGCGTGGTGACCTGCGGATATGATCTCCTGACTGCTTTCCAGCGCATGGAGACCACGGAGCACTTTGCGCATGTGGCGTTCGTCTCCGAACTGCTTGGCCGGCAGAATTTGCTCACCGCCGCCGACCTCGAAAAGCTCGAGGCGCGTCGCGTGCGCCATGTCGCGCGGGAAGCGGCGGGAACGGAGCACGATTCCGCCCACGCCGAGTATCCCAACGACGCCGCTGCCGACCGCGTGACGCTTACCCGGCGCGAGCTGGAATCACTGATCGACGAAGCGATCCAGAAGGACCGCGCGCACCGCTAGTCGCTCTGCCGTGCCAGCCGGCGTGTACATGCCATCCGGGCAGCGCGGCGGACAGGATTTCGCCGCGCAGGATCATTCCTTGACGACCGCATAGCGCGTCTTTCCCTCGAAATGGATTTCGGTGATGGCGTTATTGTCTGCGACCAAGGACGTAGATTCGGCCTTGCGCGATTCATCCTTCCATTCGACGGGCGCGGCGGCGACCGCTTTGCCATGCTGTTTGAAGGTTACGGTCGAGCTGTCGGCGATGACTTGATAGGTGCCCGGATTGAGCGGCTTGCCGCCGACCGATGCGGGAGCGAGGACGCGGACAGTTGCCGTGGTTGGTTTCAAGTTTGACGCGGTGGCACCGAAGGACACGGGCAGCGCCAGCAGCAGCGCGGCGAACAGCAGAAAGGCATAGCGCATTCTTTGCTGGAACACGGGTTCACCTCCATGGCTCGTGGCGTCCAGCCGGAAACTTTCCGGCGGCAAGATGTGGACGCGTCACGGCGCAGTTCGAGAGCAGATACGAACGCGTGGCGAGGAAAGTTCAACGTGCGCGCCGGGCACAGCTGATAGGAAGGATCTCCGGACCTTTATCCGGAATACAGAAGCACCGGACACATCCGAAATTTCATAGCGTTGCCGGCGCCGGTGTGTGCGCGCGGGTGCAGGTTCGTTGACACACTCGCGGCGCTAATCAATAATCGCTGGACATGATTGGCTCGCTGCGTGGCAAGCTCGCCGAAAAGCGTCCGAACCAGGTGCTGCTGGAGGTCGGCGGCGTTGGCTATCTGGTGAGTATTCCGCTCTCGACCTTCGCCGGGCTCGGCGCGCTGGGAGAGGAAAGCTTTCTGCTGATTCATACCCACGTTCGCGAGGACCAGTTGGCGCTCTATGGATTTCTCACCGCGCGCGAGCGCCACTGCTTCGAGCTGCTGCTTTCGGCCTCGGGAGTGGGGCCTTCGCTGGCGCTGAAGATTCTTTCGGGGATGGGAGTCGAGGAGCTGGTTCCGGCCATCCGGAGGGGCGATTTGGCGCAACTGGTGCGCATCCCCGGCGTGGGGCGGAAGACGGCTGAGCGGATCGTCGTCGAGCTGCGGGACAAGCTGGCTGCCTTGGATGTTCCCGGTGAAGGCAAGCCCGCCACGCGGTCGCAAGTCGAATCGGATGTGGCCTCGGCTCTGGTGAACCTGGGATACGACGAACGCTCCGTCGAGCGGGCCATTGAGAAATCGCGCGCCGCGGGAGCAGCGGACTTCGAGATGCTGCTGCGCGATGCGCTGCGGATTCTGGGCGCGGGGGCGATGCAGAAGGGCGCGCAAGCCGCGTCCAGCGGGGCGGCGTGAGAAAGCGGAAGGGAGCGGCCAGATGGGGTCGGGAGCAGCGCGAGGAATGAGCGGCCGGCACGACCGCATCGTCACCGGGCGCGCGCTGGACGAGGACGCGCGGCTCGACGCGAGCGTCCGCCCTGTAAGCTTCGGCGATTACATCGGGCAGGACCGTGTGAAGGAGAATTTGCAGATTGCGGTCGAGGCGGCGCGGGCGCGCGGCGAGGCGCTCGACCATGTCTTGCTCTACGGCCCGCCTGGCCTGGGCAAGACCACGCTCGCGCAAATCCTGGCGCGCGAAATGAGCTCTTCGATCAAGATCAGCTCGGGGCCGCTGCTCGAGAAAAAAGGCGACCTCACCGCCGTGCTGACCTCGCTCGAGCCGCGCGACTTCTTCTTCCTCGATGAGATTCACCGCTTGCAGGCGGCTCTCGAAGAGGTCCTCTATCCGGCGATGGAGGATTTTCGCATTGACCTGATTATCGGGCAGGGGCCGGGCGCGCGCGTGCATCCCTACCAGCTCAGCCATTTCACTCTGGTGGGAGCGACGACACGCGCAGGGCTGATCATGGCGCCGCTGCGCTCGCGCTTCGGCATCGTGCACCGCCTGGATTTCTACACCCCCGCGGATTTGCAGAAAATCATCGCGCGTTCAGCCGGCATCCTGGGCATCACCATTGATTCCGAAGGAGCAGCGGAAATCGCCCGTCGCAGCCGCGGAACTCCGCGCGTGGCCAATCGTCTGCTGCGGCGCGCCCGTGACTACGCGGAGGTGCGCGCCCAAGGGCACATCACCGTCAGCGTGGCGCGCGATGCCCTCGCCATGCTCGGTGTGGACGAGCACGGCCTCGACGAAGTGGACCGCAATCTTTTGCTGACCATCATCGAGAAGTACGGTGGAGGGCCCGTCGGCCTGAACACGATTGCCGCGTCGCTCAGCGAGGAAGAGGACGCCATCGAGGAAATCTACGAACCATATTTGATGCAGTTGGGCCTTCTCGGACGCACCCAGCGCGGGCGCGTCGCCACCGCTCTTGCCTACAAGCATTTCGGCCTCGCCGAGCCACAGCGCCAGTCCGGGCTGTTCAGCTAATCCCGCCAAGCTCTGATCGCGATTTCCGCTGAACGCGCGTTGCGCATTGGTACGCTTCGGGCGATTCCGGCTCGCGCCGGACAGCTTCAATGCGTAAAATTATTTGAGTGTGCACCGATGAGGACCGTTTATCTATCTCTGGGATCGAACTTGGGAGACCGCGCGGGGAATATCGCGCGTGCGCTGGCCGCTCTGGGGAAGAGCGGGGTACGCATCGTGCGGGAATCGTCTTTCTACGAGACGGAGCCGGTAGACGTTCAGGGCGGAGGATGGTTCCTGAACTGCGTGGCTGAGGGAGAAACGGAGCTGATGCCGCGGCAGTTGCTCCGTGTGCTGCTGGTGGTCGAACGTTCGCTCGGCCGGCGACGCAGCAGCGCGCCGGGACCGAAAGAATCGCGGACGATTGACATCGACATCCTGATGTATGGGACGAGCACTGTGCGCCTGCCGGAGCTCGAGATTCCGCACCCGCGGATGGCCGAGCGGAGATTTGTGCTCGTGCCATTCGCCGAGATCGCTCCCGAAGTTCGCCATCCGCTACTGCGCGAAACCATCGCCGACCTTCTTGCGGCCACGCCCGACCGAAGCCAGGTGCGACTCTGGCGGCGATGACGAGAGAAAATCCATGGCCATAAGCACAATTGCGAAACCTCGCGCGTCTGCCTCGCCGAAAAGCGAGCTGCGCCAGCGGATGTCGCGGAGTTGGGAGGTGCTGCGATGGAGAGGACCGCTGGTCTTTCTGCTGCTCGCCTTTCGGGAAGTGCTCTCGCCCGTTTTCTACTGGCATGCTTGGCACATTTTTGAGGACGATATTCGTTTGCCCCATCCGGAGACGGGTGGGAAGTTCCGCGTGCTCATATACGATGGCGCACAATGCGATGTTGGACTGCGCGAGGAAATCGTTGCGATGGGAGAGCTTACTTCGGCCGAAGTAGACGAGCGATTTCGCCGGGGCGACGCAATAGCCATGGCGTATGCGGAAGGCCGTGCAGTGGGCTATTCCTGGATCTGCTTTTCGGATGAGATTGAGCTGGCCTTTGGGACACAGTGGATTGTCCGCCCGAAGGAAGCGGTTTTCCACGGCTCATTCACCCTGCCGGAATGGCGCGGGCAGAGAATCCACTCGGTTCTGGACGCGGGAATGTGCCGGCATGCGCTGGGGCGCGGCATTCGCCGGAAACTCGCCTGCATCGGAGTGTTCAACCTGTCGTCGCTGAACCTCATGAAACGCACGGGAGACCGAAGGACGATGGCGGTGATATTGATTCGGCTGCGCGGGACAAATCGGGTTTACGGAAAAGCGATTGGTAAACGGCTGGAATCGCGTTTCCATATGCCTGCATAGGTTTGCGGTGGAAATGTCTCGCCCGCGCGGGATCAACTAAAGGCGCTCGCGGTCCTTTCTTTCCTTCTCTCGCTTCAGGCGCTCCTGCTCCTCCTGGTGCTCGTACTCGGTCATCTCTTCCCGGCTCCTCTGATACTCCGCGCGCGAGGCGAACCTGGCGCGGCGACGGGTATCCCGAGCGGGACGGCGGAAGCTGCGATCGTTCGCGGCGGCGAACCCGCCGATGCCGCGAATTGGGGCGGCAATGGCGCCGGCTTCGGCCAGCAACTCGCTCACCTTTT
>JAJXZD010000081.1 GCA_021780215.1 Acidobacteriota bacterium | reverse complement strand
TCCCCCATCCAGCCCCGAGGGCCGCATCCGCTTCGATGGACATCCCGAGGTTGGCGCCCGGATGGCTGCCGAGATCTGCCGCCGGTTGCGCTTTTCAAACGACGACCTGGAGCAGGTGGAAGCACTCGTGGCCAATCATCTCCGCTTCAAGGATGTTCAGCAAATGAAGCCCGCCACCCTCAAGCGCTTCGTGCGCCTCCCGGGTTTCGAAGAGCATCTAGAACTGCATCGGCTGGATTGCATTTCCAGCCACCGCCAATTGCAGAATTACGATCTGGTGCGTCGTTTCCTGGCGGATACGCCTCCGCAAGAGGTGCGTCCACCCCGCCTGCTGACCGGAGACGACCTGATCGCGATGGGCCTCCGGCCCGGCCCTCAGTTCAAGCCCATTCTCGAGGCCGTCGAAGAGCGGCAGCTCAATGGAACCATCAAAGACCGCCAGCAGGCCCTCGAATTTGTCCGCAGCCTTGAAAGGACGTAGAATGTTGGACGGGCCACAAGTAGAATGTTTTGTGTGGAATGCTGGTAATATTTGTTTCGTATGGAGAAGCTTGTTATACCGGGAATTTATTTAGTACGTTATGCTCATATTTTGTTATAATGAAGCGCGAAGAAAGAACAATCCTTTCTTTCATATCGGCATCTAAAGTTATTGATGGGGCATTGCGCCGTCCAAAAGTGATGTGGCGCATGGCATTTACCATTCGCCTGAGGAGGTTGCGGTGAATAAGCCATTCGGGCCGATTCCAGAAGATCTGGCCATCCTTGCGGTTCGGGATACAGTTCTGTTCCCCGGCGCGGTGATGCCTTTGCCGGTTGGGCGGGAAAGCTCACTCGCGCTTTTGAATTCCCTTGAAGGTCCCGAAAAATTGCTCGGGGTGGTTTGCCAGTTGGATCCGCGCGTCGAGGCGCCCGTGGGGACCGATCTTCACAATGTAGGCACCTTGGCCAAGGTCCACAAGATGGTGCGGATGCCGAACGGCAACGTCGTGGCGTTTCTGGAGGGTCTAGGCCGAATCCGCCTGCTGGAAAACACGGGCCTAAAGCCTTTTCTCCGGGCGCGAGTAGAAGAGCAGCCGGACCTCGAAGACCAGCGCGATGCGGAACTGACCGCTATGGAACGCAACGTCCAGGAGCTGTTCCGCGATGTAGTGGCTCGTTCGCCGCAGCTTTCCGACGACCTGCAAGCCGAGGCCATGAATATTGATTCGCCGTCGCGGCTGGCGGACTTTGTGGCTTCTACGCTACCTTCTCTCAACACAATGGTCCGCCAGGAGCTGCTCGAGACGTTCAGCGTCCGCAAGCGGCTGGAAACCCTGGCGAATGAGCTCTCCAAGGAACGAGAGGTCCTCGAGCTTCGCAGCAAGATTCACGAGCAGGTTCAGGAACAGGTCAACCAGAGCCAGCGCGAATTTCTTTTGCGCGAGCAGATAAAGGCGATCCAGAAGGAGCTGGGCGAAGCCGATGACTCGCAGAGCGAAGTTGAAGAGCTGCGCAAAAAGGTCGAGGAATCGGGAATGTCCGCCGAGGCCAAGAAAGAATGCGAGCGGGAGCTGAAGCGCCTGGGCAAGATGACTCCTGCCTCCGCGGAGTACATGGTCTCGCGGACCTATCTTGAATGGATGACTGCGCTGCCCTGGAACAAGGTTTCGGGACCCGGCGAGGAGCATATTGATATCGCCAAAGCGCAGGCGATCCTCGACGAGGACCACTTCGATCTGACGAAAGTGAAGCAGCGCCTGCTTGACTATCTCGCTGTGAAGAAGCTGCAGCCCGGAATGAAGGGGCCGATTCTTTGCTTTGTCGGCCCGCCGGGAGTCGGCAAGACTTCGCTCGGAAAATCCATTGCGCGCGCGATGGGCCGGAAATTTGTCCGCATTTCGCTGGGCGGCATGCACGATGAGGCTGAGATTCGCGGCCACCGGCGCACATACATCGGCGCCCTGCCCGGACAGATCATTCAGGGCATTCGCCGCGCCGAGACGATGGACCCCGTGCTGATGCTCGACGAAGTGGACAAGCTCGGCCGGGACTTCCGCGGAGATCCGGCAGCCGCGCTGATGGAGGTGCTCGATCCGGAGCAGAACTCCACGTTCCGCGACCATTATCTCGACGTGCCGTTCGATCTCTCCAAGGTCATCTTCGTGATGACCGCCAACTGGCTCGACCCCATTCCCGAACCGCTGCGCGATCGTATGGAGATCCTTGAGCTTCCGGGATACACGGAGGACGAAAAGGTGGAGATTGCCAAAAAGTTCCTCTTGCCGCGCCAGGCCAAGGAGCACGGCCTGACTCTCGGCGAGCAGGTTGCGTTCACCGACGAGGCGCTGCACGAGCTGATCCACCACTACACGCGTGAAGCGGGCGTCCGCAATTTCGAGCGCGAGATTGCCACGCTGGTGCGCAAACAGGCCCGCCGCATGGCCGAAGGCCAGACGGACAAGCTGGTGGTCACGCCGGAGGTCCTGCACGAAGTCCTCGGCGTGCCGAAGTTCCGCCTCGAAAAGGAGGCCGAGGAGCGGGTGAAGAAGCCGGGCGTTTCGGTCGGGCTGGTATGGACCCCGGTCGGCGGAGATATCGTCTTCATCGAGGCCAGCAAGATGCGTGGCGGCAAGCAGTTCACCATGACCGGACATCTCGGCGAGGTGATGCAGGAGTCCATGCGAGCTGCGCTGACCTGGGTGCGCGCGAACTCGAGCCGCTACGGCATTGACCCGGACTTCTTCCGCAAACTCGACATTCACATTCACGTTCCGTCGGGGGCTATTCCGAAAGATGGACCTTCCGCAGGCATCGCCATGGTCACCGCCCTGGTCAGCCTGCTTACGGGCCGCCCCATGCGGCCGCGCGTGGCCATGACCGGAGAAATCTCGCTTTCCGGCGTCGTGCTGCCGATTGGCGGCGTGAAAGAGAAGGTGCTGGGAGCAAAGCGCGGGGGCATTCGCGAAATCATTCTGCCGTCGGAGAACGAGCCGAACGTGAAGGAGGATTTGCAGTCGGAGATGCTCGCCGACGTGCAGATTCATTTCGTGCGGACCATCGAACAGGCCCTGGAAATTGCCCTCGGCAAGTTCGACGTTCCGATCCACCCTGGCACTCCTAGCCCGCTGGGCGAAGAGCACCCGATCGCCGGATCGGCCCTGCACTAGGGCTGGCCGGGGCAAGCCCTGAGCCGCAGGAAATCCGCGCGACGATTCCTGTTTGTGTGCGGCGGCAAAGATTCCTGTTGTCGCCTGCGGCTCAATCGCGTACAGCTAGTCCCTGATGCCGTATCGCCCGCGAGAACTGGTCGTGCGCGCCCGGGAGGCCGCAGCTTTGCTGCTCTCCGCCCTGGATCACCAGGAAATGGTGCGGCGGTTTCTCGATCTCTACGCGGCTGAGCATCGCCGTCCAGGCCGCGCGGATTACCCCTCCCAATACTACGAGCAAGTTGTCCGGATTCGTCGCGAGTCGATTCTCACAATGGCGCTGCGCATCGAAACGGCGCTGCCCGTGCGTCTGAAGGTGAGCTTCACGGTCCGCGCGGCACGCCAGACAAACAAGACGCGCAAGGGGAAAAAGCGCCGCGGCGCTGCCCCGCCGAAAAAGAAGGTGGGCATCGAGCTCGCCATTCCCTTTCTGGATCTCTTCCGGGAGGAATTTCTCAGCGCTCTCGGCCAGTCTCTCGAATGGGATTCCGAAGATGCCGGCGAATTCTGGCGCGACCTCGCCCTGTACGAAAGGCTCGCCGCGCGCCAGCCGCGTCGCATGGCGGGACAAGGCGCGCGCCCGGCATCTTCCGGACCGTTTGTCGACCGCGTGGCTATGCTTCTGGACCCGTCACTGATGGAGCAGGCCCGGCGTGCGGCTGGGAAATTCGAGGCGGAACTGTGGGTAGCGGCGGACGCTGTCCTGCGGAAAGTATTCTCTCCGCGCCGGACCAATTGATCGTTACCAGGCATCGCAATCCACGCAACTGGCGCGGCGTGCGCCGTGCAACCCCACGCGTCTTTTGCTATCCTCGCGCCGATGCTGGACCTTTTTTACCTCTTGGCCCTGGTGCAGATTGTTCTGGGGATTTATTCGCTCTGGGACGGTTTCGGCTGGTTTCGGATGATCCGCCAGCGGTTGGGGGCGCATGCGGGCTTCTACGCGCCGGTAGCGGCGCTGATCTGTCCGTGCAAAGGAAATGAGCCTGGGCTCGAGGAGAATCTCGCGGCGTTAACCAGGTTCGATTACTCGAACTACGAAATCTTCTTCACACTGGCCACGAGCCTTGATCCGGCGCTGAAAATCATCGAGCGCGTGAAGGCGGCCAGTCCCAGGCCGGTGCACATTGTCATCGCCGGGCCTCCCACGGACTGCGGGGAGAAGGTGCACATCCTGCGCCGCGCCGTCGAATCATTGCCTGAAAATTTCGAGGTGATGGTTTTCACAGACTCCGACGTGCGGCTGGGGCGCGCTTGGCTGAAAAAGCTCGTTGCTCCCCTGCAGGACCCGCGCATTGGCGCCACGACGTCGTATCGCTGGATTATCCCCAAGGGAAGCTTGGGCGGCGGGGGCTTTGCGAGCGCGCTGGCCTCTGCCTGGAATGCGGCCATAGCGACGCTGCTGGGGAATTCTCGGGGAAATTTTTGCTGGGGCGGGGGCACGGCGATTCGCCGGACGACGTTTCTCGATGCAGGGGTTCTGGATGCCTGGAGCGGCGCGGTCAGCGACGATTTCGCGGTGACCCGCGCGCTCGAAGAAGCCGGGAAGCCCATCGTCTTCTGCCCGGAGTGCCTCGCCCCGACGCTGCACCCGTGGACCGGCACGAGCCTGTTCGAGTTCACCAATCGCCAAATTTTGATTACCCGCGTCTATGACCCGCGCCGCTGGCGCCTGGGCGCCGCAGCCCATGTCAGCTATTCACTTACGCTTCTGCTCGGCGCGGGCGTTATCCTTTCCGCCATGATTGCCGGCGATCCCTGGATCCAGATTGCCCTGATCGCGCTGGCCGTCCCGCTGCTCGCCGCCATGAAGGGCGCAGTCCGGACCATGGCCGTTGGTGAACTCCTGCCCGAATGGAAGGCGCAACTCGACCCGTGGAGCTGGGCATGGACGGCCCTTGCTCCCGTAGTCCCATTTCTCTTTTCCTGGAATTTCATCCTTTCGCTGGTGACTCGGCGCATGCGCTGGCGGGGAATCCGCTATGAACTGATCTCCCCGAACATCACGCGCATCCTGCAAAGATAGATTCGGCCACGAGAATGAAACTTTGTCGCCCCGGGCGCGTAAAGCTAAGGTAGAAGGCCTCGCTTCAAACCGTCAGCGGGAGGATTCAATCCATGGCCAGCACAAGCATGCCCTCGGCGCAATCGCCGCAAGACGTCAGTGCGCTGGGCCGGATTTTTGGCGCGCTATTCAGCCCCAAGGCAACGTTCGAGTCTGTTGCGCGGCGCCCCACCTGGCTGCTTCCGCTGCTCCTGCTCTCGCTCCTGGCCTTGGCTGTTGTGGGAACCCTGGGCCAGCGGGTGGGCTGGCAGCGCTTCTTCGCGCAGCAATTGGCGAACTCTTCCCAGTTTCAGCAGTTATCTCCCGAACAGCAACAGAAGGCACTGGAGAACCAGGCCAGGATCGGCCCAACCCTGCTCTATGCAGGGGCGGTGGCATCGCCGTGGATCACAACCGTCGTGATTGCGGCACTCCTGCTGGCTGTCATGAATCTCCTCTATGGAAGCGAGGTGCAATTCAAGACTTCGTTCGGAATCGTCGCGCACGCGTGGATGCCCCGCGTTATTGCGAGCCTGCTCGCGATCTTGATTCTGTTTCTCAAGGACCCTTCGACCGTGGATTTTCAGAATCTGGTGGCATCCAACGCGGGCGCGTTCCTATCGAGCGACGCGCCGAAATGGCAGACCTCTTTGCTGGGCTCGCTGGACCTGTTTTCGTTCTGGACCATATCCCTGCTGGCCGTCGGCTACCGGACCGCATCGCCGAAAAAGATCAGCTTTGGAAAAGCCTTCGCTGCGATTCTCGCCCTGTGGGCGCTCTATGCCGCTGCGAGGGCCGGAATCACAGCAGCCTTCTGATACACTTCCGCGGATGGGTTTCCGCTTCGAGGTTCTGACTACCGATCCCTCCGGCGCACGCCTGGGACGCCTTATGACCCCGCACGGAGTCATTGACACTCCTGCCTTCATGCCCGTCGGCACGGCGGCGACTGTAAAGGGGCAGACACAGGAAGACCTGGAAAAGCTGGGCGCGCAGATTCTCCTTGCGAACACGTACCATCTTTATCTGCGGCCCGGCCATTCGCTCGTACGGCAAATGGGCGGGTTGCATCGCTTCATGTCCTGGCCGCGCGCGATCCTCACCGATTCGGGGGGATATCAAGTCTTCAGTCTGAGCGCTCTCCGCAAAGTGGGCGATGAAGGGGTCACCTTCCGCTCGCATATTGACGGCTCCGAGCATTTCCTTTCCCCCGAGAAGGCGCTCGAGATTCAGATGGCCCTCGGCTCGGACATCTGCATGGTTCTCGACGAGTGCATTGAGGCGCCCGCCGAGGAATCCCGCGCGCGCAAGGCGGCAGCGCGAACGCTCGACTGGGCGCGCCGCTCGCGCGACTATTTCGCCCGCCATGGGGACGCGGATCGTCAGATGATCTTCGGCATCGTACAGGGAGGGACGCATAGCGCGCTCCGCCGTGAGAATGCCGACGCGCTGGTGGACTTGGAGTTTCCCGGCTACGCGATCGGCGGTCTGGCGGTTGGCGAGGCTCATTCCATCACCTGCGAGATGACCGCAGAGGCGGCCTCCCGGCTTCCCGCAGACCGCCCTCGCTATCTAATGGGTGTGGGCAAGCCGGAGCAGATTCTTGATTACGTGCGCCTCGGCGTGGATATGATGGATTGCGTTCTGCCAACGCGCAGCGCCCGCCATGGATGCCTGTTCACCTCTCACGGACGCCTGCTCATCCGCAACGCTCAGTACGCTGCCGATCCCCGCCCGTTGGACGAAAACTGCCGATGCGCTGTGTGCCGCCGGTATTCGCGAGCCTATCTGCGCCATCTCTACTCCACGGGAGAGTTTCTCTCCGTCATCCTGAACACCCACCACAACCTCTACTTTTACCTTGACACGATGTGTAAAATTCGCGAGGCTATCCGGTTTGGGAACCTCGAAACATTCCGCTCTGAATTCCTGGCGTGCATGGCATAGGGAGATTGATTTAGACTCCTCGCGCCGAGGTAGGCGGGGCGACGCCCCCGTCGGCGGGTTGAACAGCCAAACCGGTCCGGACAAGCAGGCCGCGGCGGCGGAAAGGGCATACTGATGGCGACCATCGGCGGGATCATTCCTGGGACTCTGCTGTTGTTCACGCAAGCTGCCTCCCAGCCGAGCAGCTTCACGCTGTTTCTCCCGCTCATCCTGATCATGGCGGTCCTCTATTTCCTGATGATTCTTCCGGCGCAACGCCGCCAGAAGAAGGCCGCCGAAATGTTGAAGAGCCTGAAGAACGGCGACAAAGTGATCACCAGCAGCGGAATTTATGGCACCATCGTGGGCCTGGAAGACGACGCCATTCAGCTGCGCATCGCCGAGCAGGTCAAGATCAAGATTCTGCGCAACGCCATCTCCGGCTTGCAGCCCGAAGGCAAGGAGAGCTAGTAAGCCAGCATGAGTTCGCAGCTCAAGTGGAAGTTCATTTTCATCCTGGCAGTCTTTCTCTTTTGCGTCTATGGCGTCATTGGATTGCCCAACCTTCCCACCTCTCTCTCTCTGCTGAAGCAGAACATAGCGGACCGCATCAAGCTCGGCCTGGACTTGAAAGGCGGCAGCCATCTCGTGCTCCAGGTGCAGGTCGAGGAAGCCATCGGCCAGCGCTGCGACGAAGCGGTGGATGATCTGACCAAGCAGTTGCACGACAAGAACATGCTTTCCGCGACGGGCGAAATACGCCGGGTCAGCGACACGCAAATCCTGGTGCGCAATCTCAATCCGGATTCCACCGGCGCATTCCGCGACCTGGCCAGCAATCAATTCGCCGACTGGAGCCTCGCTCCGGCGGCAGGCGAGATGAACGGCTACATGCTGACCATGAAGCCCTCCGTCGTCTCCGACCTCCGGAAACAAACCATGGACCAGGCCCTCGAAACGATCACCCGCCGGATTAACGCCTTGGGCCTGACTGAGCCGACCATTGCCTTCACCGGCACCGGCAACGACGAGATTCTGGTTCAGCTCCCCGGCGAAGGTGATCCTACCCGGGCCAAGGCCGTGATCCAGGCAGGCGGCCAACTCGAATTGCAACTCCTTGCGGATGAGCAGGAGTATCCTTCCGAGGCCGCTGCGCTGGCCGCGCACAACGGTGTACTGCCCCCGGGAACCGTCGTTGTTCCAGGACGCGCCGAGGGCGCAGGTGCCTCGGACCAGACCCAGGCTTACTACATTCTGGACCGCGCGCCGGTTGTAACCGGGCAGGATCTCCGCGGGGCCACGCCGCAGCCAAGCACCGATTATCCGGGCCAATATGAGGTGGATTTTCAGCTTTCTTCCGCCGCCGCAGCCCGTTTTGGCCCCTTCACCGAGGCCAATATCGGACATCGCATGGCCATTGTCCTGGACCACAAGGTATACACCGCCCCGACCATCAACGGGCGTATTGAAGACCGCGGCCAGATTACCGGCAACTTCAGCCAGGACTCGGCCCAGGATCTGGCCCTGGTGTTGCGAGCAGGCGCGCTGCCCGCGTCCATCAAGTATCTCGAGGAACGAACCGTCGGGCCGTCCCTGGGAGCCGATTCGATTCGCGAAGGCGTGCGCGCGTCGGTGGGCAGCCTGATTGTGGTGATGATTTTCCTGGTGTTTTATTACCGGCTGTCGGGCATCAATGCCGTCGTGGCCCTGCTGCTCAACCTGGTGATCCTGGTGGCCTTCATGGCCTATGCGGGGGCGGTGCTGACCTTGCCCGGAATCGCCGGAGTGATTCTGACCATCGGCATGGGTGTGGACTCGAACGTGCTCGTCTTCGAGAGGATTCGGGAAGAGCTGCGCAGCGGCAAAGCGCCGGCGCCAGCGGTGAATACGGGCTTTGACCGTGCCTTTCTGACGATCATTGATACGCACGTGACGACCCTGGTCTCCTGCGCGTTTCTCTTCTTGTTCGGCACCGGACCGGTGCGCGGATTCGCGGTGACCCTGGTGATCGGCTTGCTCGCCAACCTGTTCACCTCCATCTACGTATCCAGGGCGATTTTTGATTTCCACCTGTCGAGGATGGAGCGCCAGGCGAAATTGAGCATCTGAGGCGTCGCGAGCTTGTGAGGGAAGGCGCGGCGGCCTGAGGCTTTCCCTTTCCGGGGCCGGGAACAAATCCGGCCCGTGCGGTGTCAAATCTCAAAGGCACAGGACTGGCATGGAATTCTTCCACGGCGTAAATGTTGACTGGATGGGGAAAGCGAAGTATTTCGTTGCCATTTCCCTGATTCTCCTGGCCATCGGCTGGGCTTCCATCTTTCGCAGCCACGGCCTTCTCTACGGGATTGATTTCCGTGGCGGCACGCTCGTCTACGTCCGGTTTGCCGGCAAGCCGCCGATCCAGCAGATTCGACAGGCCCTCCAGCAGGCCGGCCTGTCGAACAGCACGATTCAGGGCATCAGCGACACCCGCGACGTGGCCAGCCAGAACGATGTGGTAATCGGGCTCGAGCAGACCTCCAGCGAACAAACCCTCGACGCCGGAAAGCAAACCATCTTGCGGGTGTTGCATCAGAAGTTTGGCGCTGACGCGGCCGGACGGCCCGATTTCAACTCCGCCACGCCCGCCTCCCTGGCAGCCTATCTGACGCAGAAGGATCCGCTCGGGCTCGGCCCGAATGCGGCGGACCGTTACATGCAACTCGCCACCCTACTCACAAAAGAGCGCGATGCGAACCACGAAGGGATCCTCACCAGCTTCGACCAGCTAAAGG
>JAJXZD010000036.1 GCA_021780215.1 Acidobacteriota bacterium | reverse complement strand
AGGGCCCTCGAAGCGATGTCGGGGAAGCTTAAGTGGCAGTTCAAAATGGTGGGCGACTCGTGGACCGGCACGCTGGCCACGGCCGGCGGGCTCGTCTTCTGTGCCGACGCCGAGGGAAACTTCTTCGCGCTGGATGCCTCGAGCGGCAAACCTCTTTGGCACGTGCAGTTGGGAAATTCCGTGCGGGCCAATCCCATCACGTACATGGTGGATGGGAAGCAGTACGTCGAGGCGGCTGCTGGAAACTCGGTATTCGTGTTCCGGCTGCCCTGATCCCGCCGCACGGGCGGCTCCGGGCGAAAACATCAAAATCCGAGAAGGGGGATGGCGGCGATTGCCGCCGTAGCCCCCCTCCCCCTACTTAGAACTCTTCTTGTGGGCTAGCTTCAGGATGATCTCAATGTCGCGGCGGGAATCGAAGCTGGATACCGTCCGCGTGGCCGATGTCAGCCCGTCGTGTTCAGCGTGCACTTCGTAATCCACATTGGGATCCAGGCCGCTGAAGCGGTAGTTTCCGGCGTCATCGGCAATATACGTCTTCACGCTCTGCGTCTTCACGTTCAGCAGGTAGACGACGCTCGTGGGAACGGGGTCCTCGTTCTTGTTCACGACGCTGCCGTGAACTGTGCGTAGCTGGGCCGCGGCGTTCTTGTCTTGCGCCCTCGCCGAAGCCAGCCCGAATCCGAGAGCGAACAAGAAGGGAAGCCAGAGCAGCCGCAAACCCGCGCCAGCCGGCCTGCGACGGAGGGGAGAAAGAACAGCGGGGCGCATCACTCCGCGTCCTCTTCTTCCTCTTCAAGATCGGACTCCTCCTCGGAATCCTCTTCGTCCCCTTCTTTTTCCTCTTCCTTCTCTTCTTCATCATCGGAGAGAACGATGAGATGCACGGGATGCGTTTGCGTCACTTCAAGTTCCGCGTCGCATTCCGGGCAACTGACGATCTCGCCTTCTTCCACCTCGTCCTCGTCCAAGTCAAGTTCCGCGTCGCATTCCGGGCATCTTGTCACGGGAACATCTCCTCTTGCGGCGAACTTTCACCGGAGGGCGTATTATATAACGCCCATGTCAAGCTTGCCCGGGAAGGATGAAATGAAGTCAGAGAGTAAACGCGAATATCCGGCCCGCCCGGTCATCGGGGTGGGAGGGGTGGTGGTTTCGGACGGCAGGGCGCTGTTGATCCGGCGCGCCAGCCCGCCCCTGGTGGGGCAATGGTCCATACCCGGCGGCGCACTGGAAGCCGGGGAGACCCTGACCGAAGGAGTCCGCCGCGAATTGCTGGAGGAGACCGGGGTTGAAGTTCGCGTGCTGGAGCTGATCGAGGTCTTCGAGCGCATTGAAATGGACGGGCGCGGGCAGGCGCGATACCACTATGTGGTCTTGGACTATCTTTGCGCTCCGCTTCGCGGAGAGGCTCGGGCTGGAAGCGACGCAGCCGCGGTGGCTTGGGCGAGCTCGGAGGAACTGCCTCACTATGCGCTCACCCCAACGGCTACCCGCGTCATTGAAAAGGCGATCCAGATGGCCAGACAGCGCGGCCCTTCCGCAAGCAAGTGAAGCGGCGGAATTAGCGGACGAAAGGATAGATTTCGTCCGCAATCCAGTAGTTAGCAAAGGCAACGGCTAGGATTGTCCCCGCAAGCCAGAGTCCCCAGCGCCAGCGCTTCGTGTTGGAACGTAACGTGAGCGATGGGAAGAGAATATCGGCTGGATAGGCCGCGCAATAGCAGGCACTGGCCAGCAGCGCGAACACAAAAGAAATCGAATGCTTTGCCAATTCAGCGTGTCACGAAAATGGGGCCATGTGACGCCCAGCCAGAGAAAACAAACAGCCGCAAGGGCCAAATTGTAGAAAATGCGCCGGAGTTCCCAAAAGCGCGCGGCATCGCCCACCCTCTTCGCGAGCGAAGGGGAAGAGATTCGGTTGGGGCGCGATGAAGTCATATGAGGGAACCTGCTCCATCGCCGCGCTGGGGTTCAGCTCGCGGCAATCTCCGGCACGCGTCCAAAGCGTCTCTCGCGGCCGAGATAATCGTCCATCGCCGCCTCCAAATCAGCGAGGCCGAATTCCGGCCACATGCACGGCACGAAAAGTAACTCGGCGTAGGCGATTTCCCAGAGCATGAAATCGCTCAAGCGCTGCTCTCCTCCGGTGCGAATGAGCAGGTCTATGTCCGGCGTGGCCGGGCCGCCGTGAGTCGCCAGCGCCAACCGCCGCGCGAACTCCTCCTCGGAAGTCTCGCGTCCCGGTCGAGGACAGGTGGCCGCGCGCAAAATGGCCTCGCGGGAGGAGTAGTCAATCGCGATTCGCAGTTCGAGCCTGCGTCCCGGTCGGGTGGCCTGCTCTGCATATTCGATGGCTGTGGCCAGGGACGGCGGAATGCGGTCGCGCCGCCCGATCACCTGGATTCGTACGCCGCCTTCGTGACAATCCGTCACGTCACAAAAATACTCTTCAAGCAGCCGGAAGAGAGACGCAACCTCACTTGCCGGGCGCTCCCAGTTGTGCGAGGAGAAGGCATAGAGAGTGAGCGTTGAAATCCCAATCTCCGGCGCCGCGCGAACCACCCTACGGACCGCGGCCAGGCCGGCCCGGTGACCTTCGGAACGGGGCAAACCGCGCGCCGTGGCCCAGCGGCCGTTGCCATCCATCAGGATGGCGACATGAAGGCCGGTATCCGCACCGAATCTGGCTTGTCCGTCTTTCATTTCAGACAGTGGAGATCCTTTCTTTACCCCTCGCGCGTTGCGCGGATCAGGGCTTCCATGTGGGCCAGATACTTTTCCAGGGCACGCCGGCCCGCCGGAGCCAGCCGGTATTCCGTCTTGGGCAAGCGTCCGGCAAAGGATTTAGTGCAGGTGACGTACCCTGCATCTTCGAGCTTGCGTGCGTGAACGCTCAGATTCCCGTCGGTGATTCCGAGAAGTTGCTTGAGTTCTCCGAAGGAAAGGGAGGAATTTACGGCCAGGGCGCTGACAATTCCGAGCCGCGTGCGTTCATGAATCAGGCGGTCGAGATTCGTCGGCGAGGTCTCCGGGACGGGGCGAGCCGGGGGCACGGAAGCAGCCCGTCTGCCCTTATCCTCCCGTAAAGCGCGAAATGCCCCAAATTTATCCGCCATATTTCCTCGCGATCACCGCGCCGAAGGCGATGTGCAGGCCCCCAAATCCTGTGGCCAGGAGGGCGTTTCCCCAGCCGAACGGGCAGAACAGCGCCACCGCTCCGAGAACCATGAAGCAGAGCCCCATCAGAGGCACGACGCGAATGGAGAATGCGCCACCGGTGGCTACACCTGTGCCGTAGAGCAGCAGCCACGTTCCCGGAATAGCCCTGACCAATCCCGCTTGGCTCAAAACCAGTGTGAGCAGCGCTCCGGCGAAAAGAGGAGGAGCAAAGCTATAGACAAAGCGGCGCCCCGGCCCTGAGAGAAGGGAGGTCCCTGCGCGGCGCGCTTTGGAAAGTGTCGTCCAGATGGCAATCGCGACGGCCACCGCCGCTTCGCCCATCCAGGCCAGAAGCCAGGAAGACGGCGATGACTGCCGGGAAGCGATGGTCGCCGCGCCAATGGCTGTGATTCCGATAGCCACGCCGCCCCAGCCGGGCACGGCGGTAAAGGCGCCGGCGCGCTCCATCGTCTCACGGATGAAGCGAAGGTTGTCGCGGGCGCGGTCGTCGAGCGCGAGGGGTTTTTCCTGGCGGCGAGGGAGCTCGATGGGAGCCACAGCGGGAGATTAGCACGAGTCCTGGCGCTGTCAAGTACTTTGCGCCAACAAGTAAATACGCTCCAGCCCTGCCGGGGTTCCGCCGGGCATACCCCCAACACCCGGGAGCCGCTTGTCGTGGGAGAAGGCAGAGGCTATCCTTGGGGCGCTTGAAATTTAAGGAGGCGGCACAATGATGCGAACAAAATTCGGACTGCTGGCGATCCTGCTTCTGGCGTTTACGGGCGGCGCGCTTCAGGCCCAGCAGTCAGAGAGCAATCCGGTATCGAATGCGGTGCGGAAGCTGGAGGCGACGGAATCCAAGAATATTATTGCCGCGGTGGAGGAGATGCCGGCGGACAAATTCGGCTTCCGCCCCACGCCTCAACAGATCACCTTCGGCCATCTCGTGGTCCACATGGTCGGCGCGAACTATGGGCTGTGCTCCATGATTTCGGGCGTGAAAGCGCCGGCCATGCCGAAGCTTGCTGATAGCGACCCCAAAGACACGCTGGTGCCGGCATTGAAGTCTTCGTTCGATTTTTGCGAGAAGTCGCTCGCAAAAGTAGACGACTCGACACTCGGCGAGCAGGTGCAGTTCTTTGGAGGGAGAACGATGTCCCGCGGCAACGCCATGATTGTTTTTGCGCAGGACTATGGCGACCATTACAGCACGGCCGCCTCCTACCTGCGCCTAAACGCACTTCTGCCACCGACGGCCCAGCCCAGGAGATAACAGGACAAGCCTGTCAGCGGCGGGCCGCAAACGGAGGCTCTCAGGGCAAGGCCCGCCCTGCCATGCACCGGCAAGGGGCGCGTCAGGGTTCCGCGCGTGGATAGCGGCCGGCCAGGCGGTTCCAGAGGATATACGCAAGGCCGCCCAGCATCTGGAGGCTGTCGCGGAGCACGTGGACTTTGCTGGCCGGCTCATGTGCCCAGCGCACCGGGACTTCCGCCGTCTGCAGGCCGTGACGGCGCGCCAGAAAGAGAATTTCCGGGTCGAAGCCGAAGCCCTCGATTCGTTGCTGCTCGAAAATGATTTGGCAACGATGACGGACGAAGGCCTTGAACCCGCACTGCGTATCTTGAAAGGGAAGGCCGGTAAGCAGGTGCACGAGCCGGTTAAAGAGTATTCCGGCAAGTTCGCGGGACCGGGATTGGTGCACAGCGATGAGCGACCGGTCCAGGGCACGCGAGCCGATCGCAATGTCATTTCCCGCACCAAGAGCGGCGAAGAGCTTTTCCGATTCCTCCATCGGGGAAGAGAGGTCCGCATCGGTGAACAAGGCCAGGTGCCCTCGGGCCTCCAGCATTCCACGCCGAACGCTATAACCCTTTCCGCGGTTCTCGCCATTTGACAACAACCGCAGCGCAGGCATGGTACGCATGCTTTCGCGGACGGCCTGTGCTGTCCCGTCCGTGGACCCGTCGTCAACCACGAGGATTTCGAGCGATGCCGGATGTATCCCCTGGCTTGCGAAGTATTCGTGAATGCGCGCGAGAGTTGGCCGGAGACGCCGCTCTTCGTTGTATGCGGGGATGATGACGGATAACTCAGGCTGCAAAGCGCTCATCCGTGCGTGGCATCCTGAGAGAGTCGAGGCCATCCATGGCGGCCCAGAAGAGGAACGAAGCGGCAGGCGTAGAGTGCCTCTGAATGCGTCTCGCCGCCGCGCCGGGCTATGCGTAAAAGTTCCTGCTGATTGGCCGGGCCGACGGGAATGACCAGGCGGCCGCCCTCCGCGAGTTGGTCCAGCAGCGGCGGAGGAATCGCGGGGGCTGCGGCGGTTACCAGAATTGCGTCAAAGGGCGCAGCGGCGGGAAAGCCGAGCGAGCCGTCCCCGATTTCGACACGCACGTTCGTGCAACCCAGGCGTGAGAGCTTTTCTCCCGCCGACACGGCCAGGGATGGGCGCGTTTCGATGGCGATCACTTCCATCGCGAGCATCGAAAGAATCGCCGCCTGGTAGCCGGAGCCTGCGCCGACCTCAAGTACGCGTTCGTGTCCTTCGAGCAGCAGCGCCTCCGCCATAGCTGCCACCATGAAAGGTTGGGCGATCGTCTGCCCCTCGCCAATAGGCAGAGGCTCATCCATGTAGGCCGACGGCTCTTGCTCGGCGGGGACGAACAGGTGCCGGGGAATCGATTCCATGGCGTCGAGGACACGCTCCGCACGGATTCCGCGCCGGCGAATCTGGCGGGCCACCATACCGAGCCGCAACTCCTCGAAGTTGGTGCCTGTATCAGGGGCATCCATCCAGTTGCCTCTCATGCGGCCGGCGTCCTTATGCAAAGCAGGAAATTATAGCGGCGCTCATGTTTGAGGCACGAATGTAATTTCGTGGCTGTGCCAAGCGCTCTCCAAAAACTATCACACCCCGGTTTGCTCCCGCCATGAAAAGTCTGGGAATCGCAAATTGCTTCTGATGGGCGTGTCCGGTAGCATGAAGAATCCCGCCGTGAGAGGCGGGAATCCGCGACAGAATCCGAGGAGAAACGATGAAGTTCAGAATAGCCTTGTTGGCGGTTGTCTTGACGATTCCGGCATCTGCGCTGGGACAGATAGCGCCGCGCGCGGGCCAGGGAGCGCCGTCCGCGGGGCATTTGCCTTCATATCCCAATCAATCTGGCACTCCAGGTGTGGGTCAGGCGCCGCCACAAATAGCGGCCAAGGTTGATCCCGCGAAGGAGGCGGCGATTCGCCATCTGATGGACATTACGCAGACCGCCAAGCTCGGCGACAATCTGGCCGCATATATCAAGAACCAGGTCCGGACGGTCATGGGCCACGCCATGCAGGGAAACGACCTGCAGAAGTTCATGGACACTTTTGAGAAGCGGTTTTCCGCGAGCGCTCCTTCGAGCGCCGTTACCGACGCGATGGTTCCTATCTACGACCGCGCCTTCTCCTTGGAGGAGATTCAGGGGTTGATCAACTTCTATGAATCTCCGCTGGGCCAGCACGTCGTAAAGGTTCTCCCGCAGGTCACGCGGGACACGCAGGAAGCCGGCATGAAAATGGATCAGTCTGCCGCTCTGCAAGTCCTGCGCGCCATGTCGGACGAATACCCCGAGCTGAAGCGGATGCTTCCTCCGGTGCCGGGGGCCAGCCCGGCTCCGGGAGCAGCACCGGCCCCGACACCCAATCCGAATCCTTCACCGGAGCAGCCCTGAGAGGTATAGGAACTTCTCGGATGGCGGCTGACAAATTCACCCCTGCCATGCGCCGCCGCAGCGGGATAATCCGCAGTGCCCGCGCGCTCGCGATTGCAATTGCCGTTCTCTACCTCGCGCCGCTATATGGGGTCACGCTGCGGCCAGTGCCCCTGATCGTCTCGGCGGCGATCAGCTTGAAGGGCGTCTTGGATGATTTGGGTGCCATTTATCAGCGGAGCGATCCAGGCGTAAAGATTACCTTCAATTATGGCGCCTCGGGAACCCTGCAGCGCCAGATTGAGCAAGGAGCCCCCGTGGATATTTTCATCTCCGCGGGGACAGAGCAAAGTCGCGCTCTCGATTCAGAAGGATTGCTGCTCGGCGGGACGCTCCGGGATCTGGCCGGCAACGAACTTGTTCTGATCGTTCCGGCGTCGGCGAAAAGCATCGGCGGGTTCGCGGACCTGGAGCGTCCTGAAATCCGGGTCGTCGCTCTGGGGGAGCCAGCGACGGTGCCGGCGGGAATGTATGCCCGACAGACGCTCGAGCATCTGGGACTGCTCGGAGCTGTCGCCGGAAAGGCCGTCTACGCCAAGGATGTGCTGCAGGTGCTGACCTATGTGGAAACGGGAAATGCCGATGCGGGCATCGTTTACCGGACAGATGCGCAGGGCACGCCGCACGTGCGAATCGCCGCGACCGCACAGCCCGGATGGCACGATCCGATCGTCTATCCTGCCGCGGTGGTGAAGGGAACCCGGCACCCCACCGCGGCCATCGCATTCTTGAATTTCCTGGCAAGCGCGCCGGCGCGCACCGTGTTTGCGCAAAGGGGCTTTTCCATCCCAGAAAATCAACCCACAGGCCACTGATCCGGATACAATCCTCTGCCGATGTATCAGACCATGGCCATGTTTCTCGGCACACCTCTCGACTGGTCTCCTCTGCGGATTTCGCTGGCCACAAGCGTAACGGCCACGGCGATCACGCTTGTCGCGGGTGTGGCTGCGGCGGCTTGGCGCGAGCGGCGGCGCGGGCCGGCGATGGCCCTGGTGGACGGCATTCTGGTCCTCCCCTTGGTCCTGCCGCCGACGGTTGTTGGTTTTCTGCTGCTCCTCATTTTTGGCCGCAATGGCCTGCTAGGCCGAATGTTGCTTCGCCTGGGCACGACGGTGGTCTTTTCCTGGCCCGCGACTGTCATCGCGGCGGCGGTCGTCTCCTTCCCGCTGATGTATCTGACTGCGCGCGCCGCCCTGGAGCAGGTGGACACGCGGTACCTGGAGGCCGCGCGGACGCTGGGCGGCAGCGAGTGGCGAGTCTTCCTTGAAATTGCCCTGCCGCTTTCCTGGCCCGGCGTGCTCGCCGGGACAATCCTCACCTTCGCCCGCGCGCTGGGAGAGTTTGGGGCCACGCTCATGCTGGCCGGGGACATACCCGGCAGGACGGAGACGATTCCCATCGCAATCTATTTTGCCGTGGAGGCCGGGGACTTGCACAGCGCTTCAATCTTGTGCCTTTTGGACGTGGTGATTTCGCTGGTCTTGCTGGGCGGGCTTTACCGTTGGGTACAGGCGCCGGGAAGCCGCCGAAGCCAATGGATGGGACGCTGAGATGCCCCTCGAGGTCCAGTTGGCGAAGAGGCTCCCGGAGTACACCCTGGATGTAGCGTTCACCGCAGGGGATGAGCCGCTGGCAATTCTCGGGCCTTCCGGTGCGGGGAAGACCATGCTGCTGCGGTGCGTTGCCGGGCTAGAGCATCCGGATCGCGGGAGTATCGCGCTGGGGGGCCGCGTCCTGCTCGACACGGAACGCCATGTGCACGTCGCTGCCCGCGATCGCCGCGTGGGCCTTCTCTTTCAGCACTACGCGCTATTTCCGCACCGCACAGTGGCGGAAAATATCGCGTTCGGCCTCCGCTCCCTCTCTGACGAGGAAAGAGAACGGCGCGTGCAATCCCATATGGAACGCGCGCATATCGCCGTGCTGGGAAATCGTTATCCGCGGCAGCTATCCGGCGGGGAACAACAACGAGCCGCGCTGGCTCGTGCGCTTTCCATTGAGCCCGACGCTCTCCTGCTGGATGAGCCTCTCTCCGCACTGGACACACATCTGCGCGCTCAGATGGAGGCGCTGCTGCAGGAAACCTTCGCAGCTTATCGCCGCCCGGCGCTGTTGGTGACCCACAATGTCGAAGAAGCCTACCGGCTTGGTCGGGAGATGCTCGTGCTATCGAGAGGGCGGGTGGCTGCGTTCGGCCCCCGAGAGGAGGTTCTGCGCAGGCCTCCCAGTCTAGAGGTCGCGCGGCTGACGGGATGCAAGAATTTCTCGCGCGCACGCATGGTCGAAGGCGGATTCGTTGAGGCGCTCGACTGGGGCTGCCGCCTGCGCGCCTCGCAGTCCTTGTCTCGCCCTCCGGCGCATGTCGGCATTCGCGCGCATCACATTGATTTCGCTGAGTCCGCGGACGCCGCATCCAGGCCCGAAGCAAACGTGTTTCCTTGCTGGCTGTCGCGATCTTCCGAGACGCCCTTCCGCGTCACCCTCTTTCTGCATCTCCACCGCCCGCCGGGCGAGACCGGGGAATTTCATCTGCAAGCCGAAGTATTCAAGGAGAAATGGGAGCGCTTCCGGGACCGGCCATTCCCCTGGCACGTGCGGCTTGCACCGGAGCTCCTATTCTTACTGCCGGAGTGAGCCGCCGGAGCAGTTACTTGAAGTGTTTGATCCACTTGATGTCGAAGCCGTATGTGCCGTTGATGTCTCGCAGAAATTCCACGGACAGGTTGTTCTTGACCGCGTAATCCACTTCAACCATCTGATATTGGTTGGAGGTGGCTGCATTTGTCGAGTAGGTGATCGTCAGCTCGCGCGTGACCTGTTTTTGAATGGTCACGCGTGCAGCCGCATTGGACTCGGTGGCCGTCCCGGCCAGAAAGGGGTCAATGCGGAACTGGTTAATTCCGAACAGGTGCTCGATTCTGCCGCCGATACCGCTCGAAATGGCTTCGGAGAGCAGCGCTGTGGCGCCGTAGTTCTGCGCCGCGCCGGGCTGTCCCAGGAGGGCGTTACCTTCGCCGGGACTGCCCAGGGCAAGCAAGGCGACGATTTCCGAGTCCGGCAACGGAGGATCCGAGCGGTAGTTCATTGAGAGGTGGCTGGCGGGACCGGAGAAATCTACAGTCACTTGGTACTGGTTGATGGTCGAGGCCAGCTCTACGTCCAGAACAGGATCGAGACGGAAGGGATTGGAGAAGTTGATGTCTCCGCGCGTGAGATCGAACGTGTTGCCCCGGAAAGGCATTTCTCCCCCGAGCAGGTGGATATGCCCGAGGATGACGGGGCGGTCCCAAGTGCCGCGCAGCCGGACGTCCCCTTCCATATCAACGTGCGCGCCGGTCCACTCGATGCGCGCGCCGGGGTCCGCACGCCCCTCGACGTCGAACGCCAGGTTCTGCAGAAACGGCGAAGCAGAGGTTGGGCCTGGCGAGGACTGCGCGGCGGCAGCGAAGAACGATGCCACGTCAACGCCCTGCGCGAACAGCAGCCGCTGGACGCGCACTTGTCCGGTCAATAAGGCCGCGTCTTTCGTTCCCGAGAGTTCCAGGGTGCCTCCCGCCAGCCAACTTATTCCGGCGGGATAGCGGATGCGAACCTGCGACGTGGCAGCCGAGATCTGATATCGCAGCGGCCCTTCGCCATACGCGAGACTCCCGCTCAGGGTTAATTGCCCTCCACCAGCTTGCGCCGTGATCTTGTCGAAGACGAGGCGGCTCTTGTCAAAAGAGAACTCTCCGTCGAGTCCCGTTAGCCCCACGGGAAAATCCGCGTAACTGATGGATGCGCCGCTGACGCGTGCCCTTCCGGTCAATTCCGGCTGTGACAGGTTCCCGCCAATCCCCACGTTCACGTCCGCCCGGCCCTTTCCATCCAGATCAGGGAAAAGCCCTTTGACGAGCCGCAGGTTGACCGCGCCGGAGACCGCAAAATGGAGCGGCCGATTTCCGTCGAAACGAGCAGAGCCGCTGATTTTAAAATCGGTGTCGGGTCCGCGGAGCCGCGCCTGCTCGATGGAGACCTCGTTGCGGCGATAGGTCAGGTGGATATCCTGATCGTTGGCGAGCTGGACCAATTCGTAGTTGAAGGAAATTCGCGCGATATCTGCTTGAACTTCGATGGAATCGGGCTGGCGCAGATTTCCGGAGATGGTGAAGAGGGCATCGGCGGCGCCATGGCCGGTCAGTTGGTGGAGGTGAAGGCCCGCTGTGATGAGCGGGTCCAGATTGAACTGCCGCACGGACACACTCCCGACGATTCGGCGGTCTCCCGTCAGCTCGATCGTTACATCTCCTTGCAGGCTATCGGGGGTGGGGACGGCGGTAAGAGTCAGGCGGGCCGTTTGGCCGTCCGAGACGAGCCGGCCGCGGAAGTCGCCCTCCGCTTCCGAGCCGAGCCGCAAATTGCGGATGCGAAAATCACCCTGAGCCACGGAGGTTTGCAACGGGCCATGCCCGCGCAGATGAAAGTCGAGTTGGCCCGCGAGGGGAAGGGTCGATGACTCGAGCATGCTGATAGAGCTGAGCGATATGCCTGCTCCGGTGACGTCGAACTGCATGGTCCCAGTCGCCAACTGGTAGGCCAGGGTGCCGCTGATGTCCGAGGTTCCCCTGCGCAAGGTTGCGTCGGCTAGCCTGACCTCGCCATTGCCCGCATGCAGCTGCGCATGCATGTGATCGAAGTAGAGGCTTTTTACCTGTAAATTCCGGGCATCGAGCGTGGCGTCGAAGACAGGCGATGCGCGAGTCCCGTCGCCGTGGACTTTTCCGGTCAATTGTCCCTGGACCGGATAGCCGGACTGGATAGCCTCCTGCAGGTCCGAGATAGGAACGTCCTGGATGTTCGCATCGAGCGCCCAATGATTTTCGGGCCGAAAGCTCCACGCACCATCGAAGTCCATCTGGAAGGTGAGACTTGCGACAGCCCTCCCGTGCCGGACCGTGGCTTCTGCCAGGTGGAGACCGTCGGGCGAGTATTCCATGTCGGCTGCAAACTGGTCCCAGAAGAGCCGGCCGTACGATACACTGGCCGCATCCACATGGCCCCGGAAGGCGGGTCCAGCCAACGGACCGAGAATCCTCCCGCTCCAATCCGCTCGCCCTCCAATTTGCTCGTGGGCCGCATGCGGGCCTCGGATGGCGTTGATGAAATCATTCCATTCGAGAAGGTCGTCCGCGTGGAATTTCACATCCAGGTCGGAGTTTTGTGCGCCAAGAGCTCCGTCCATGCGAATGCGCGCCTTTGGCAGAGTAATTTTGCTCGGAGAGATCGAGAAAGTGCGCCGGTCCTGCGTGTAGTCATAGTCAATGCGAGCAGTTGCAGGGATCATCCCCTTGGCAGGGCTTCCGGGAGGAGCCCAGCGCATCTTGCCGTTTGTGCGGAAGTGCCGGAAATTCGCATTCCACGTGTTGACCGCGTCCACGTCCACGGCGGCATCCCAGTGGAGGGTCTCGACCGGAAAGTTGGGGTTGTCCAGTGCGGCAAAAATCCTGGCCAGGCTGGCGCCTCGCATCCTGGTCTCTACCCGGAATGCCATGTCGGGAAAATCCAGCGCCAGATTTCCAGTAGCGGCTCCGCCCAGCGCCTGAATCTCAAGGTCGGGAACCGTCAGCCGGCTTGACGCGACTTCATAATCTCCCCAGGTGGTCAGATCCTTGGCGTGGAACCAATCATAGGGCAGGACAATGTCCCGGGCGTGGAAATAGCCGCTGGCGGTCCATGACTGCGCGGGGCTTGGGTTATCGCTACCGCGCTTGCCAGCCGTGATCCCGGCCGCAGAGTAGTGCGCCTTTCCCGAGAATTCGACCAAACCGCCCGGCACATCGGTGCGCCGGAAGATCGTAGCCACATCAGAGAGAGAGAGAGAGCCCCGGTAGTGGAATTGCCAGTCCAGCCGGGAAAAGCTTGCCAGTGTGGCGCGGGCTTGCAGATTTGAATGGGGCAGCCGCCAGGAGAAATCATCCAGCTCGAAAGCGTTGCGATACAGAGTAAATCTGGCTGACAGGTCGGAGCGAAATGGCGCATAGCGCCCCAATGCAAGGAACATCTGACGAATGTTCAGTGTGCCGGCATAGGAGCCGTCAGCGCCTGCCGGGGCGCTGTAGGCGAGTGCGAAATCGATGTTCCGGCCATTGAGGGAGAGGGGCGTGCGGCGGTCGTTGAAATTCACCGAACCATCCCGCAAAGTCAGATGTCCCACCTGCAAGCGAAACAAGGTATCCCGCCAGGCGCCGGAGGCAGGAGCCTTCCGCGGCGTGGGGATATTGCTTCGACCGTCCGAGTCAATTCTGACGGAGAGTTGCGGCTTATCCACCACCAGCTCATTGAGCGCGATCTTCCTTCCGAAGAAGGACACGATGCGGACCTGCGCCTCCACGCGGCTGGCGCGAAAGAGAGGAGGGGCGCCGGAAGTCTCGCGCCCGTGCAGGGTCAGTCCGCGGATTTCCACACGCAGGTGCCATGCCTGGAAACGAAAGCCGGTCATTTCGGCGCGCGCACCGGTCCGAACCTCTATTTGCGCGAGAAGGGCGCGGCGCAACCAAGGGTCAGCCAGGCCTTTCCTTAGCGCATGGCCCAAAAGGAGCGCCAGGATGGCCACTGTTCCAAGGATGATCCAGATCAAGCGTTTGCGGAAGCGGCTCATGGGGCCTCCCCGTCCGGGATCACGTCAATTTTCAAGCCCTTGCGAGTCTCGTCCAGCCATTGCCGGGCACGCGAGTCTATCGCCCGCTGGACAAGGACCTCCCGAATGGTGTCCTGCACGCTTTCGAGAGGTGGCACCTTCTCGCCGCGCGCTTGCAACTGTGGCGCAAATTCGCGGTCGTAGTAATCGCGGACCTGCTCCGGACTAACATCCGCGGCCGGCCGGAAGCGAAAATCGAGGAAGCGCGAGAGGTAGAGCTGTTGCGCAACCAGGCGGCGCACGGCCGCCTGGCTAATTCCTGCGGCGGCGCGGCGCTTCTCGAATTCCGCGGGCGAGGAGAACTGGTTTTCCAGTTCGGCGATGGCGTGGTCTACGTCCTCGTTGGATGGCTGTTCGAACTTAGCCGCGCTGGCTTCGCCCCGCACGATCCATTGATCGGCTAGCTCGCGGATCAGCTCGGCGCGAGACTTGGCACGGCCGTCCACAAGAATCTGAAACGCAGCGAGCTCCCGGAGTTGGCTTTCGGTAATGATGTCGTCTTCTATGCGGGCGGCGATGCCGTCAATCGCGATCGTCCCACCCGGCGCATGAACATCCTGCCTGGTGCGGGCGCTTTTGGCGGCGAAGCAGTGTCCCGCCCCAAGGCTTGCGAAGAGCGCCGCGAGACCGAAAATGAAAGCAAAGCGAGCCATCAGAACACCGGTCCTATATCGAAGAAAAACCCGAAATGCGGCAGACGAAAGTTTTGGGTTACGGGAGTCGTAGAGCCTGCGGGCGTATACGTGGCCTGATAAAGCGCCGGGTTCAACTGATAGCCGAAGTCTATGCGGACAGGCCCGATGGGTGTGGGATATCGCAAACCAAAGCCGACAGTGTGCGAGAAATAGCTCAGGTTCGTAGTCGATGGCGACTTCCAGGCGAAGGAGATGTGGTACAGATCGTTGTATACATTGCCGCCGTCATAAAAGACGGTTCCGCCCAGGCGGTTCCCGACCCAGGGAAGCTTCATCGGAAACCGCAGCTCCTGGTTGAACACGAGCAAGGCGAGTCCGCCAATGGGAAAGCCCGTGACCGGATCGCGCGGCCCAGCCTGGTTCAATCCGAAGCCACGCAGCGATGTGCCACCGCCGGCGAAAAATCGCTCCGGAAGGGGAATCGTAATGCAGGAAATCGCTCCGCTCGTGGCGGGAATGCAGCTGGGGTCGCTCGGAGCAACGGTAGTGCCCATGGGTTGCTCCACACCGAAGCGCACCGAGCGCGCGAAAACGAAAGACCGGCCGAGAGAGTAGTAGGAGGAGTTCTGGAAGAAACCCTTAAGGAAACTGGCGCTCGATCCGATGGCGCGAATCGCGTCGCTGAAGTCCACCGTATTAAAGGTTCCGTGCGAAGCATCGGCGGGATTGTCCCGGCGGTCGCGCGCATAGGTGATTCCGAATCCGGAGACCAGCGTCGTCTGGCTGAGCAGAGGGATCTGTTCCGGATTGATCGTGGCGACGATATTGGACGCCTTCACTTGCCGGTAGAAATAGCGATAGAGAAGGGAACTAGAGGGAGAGAGCTGCTCAACCAGTTGCAGGCCGCCTTCCAGGCGCGTCGAGGTGAACGTGTTGATGTCCTGGGTTTTGTCAGCGAAGGCAGTGGCTTGTAGTGTCAGGCTCGGCTGAGACAAGAAGTTGGCGGCGGAGTATTCCAGCGCCGCGCGATATTCGAGCGTGCTGCCTCGGGCCTTAAAGGAAAGAGTTTGTGCGCGGCCGAACATGTTGGCGCGTGAGATTTCAAAAATACCGCGGGGGCTGGCGCCGATGGTTGTTCCAGTGGGATTGTTCGAGCCGCCGGCAATCCGCTGCACTTCGAAGCCGAATCCGTAGCCGATCGTGTACCGCTGCCCCTCCTGGACCGCTACGACGACATTCTTCTGTGGGTCCGAGCCGTCTGGATTTTGAGGCGCAACCTGCACCTGGGTAAAGACACCGAGATTGTAGAGGTTGCGCTGCGTTCCGGCGATGTCCCCCTCGCGCAGCGGCGCCCCGGAATGAATCTCCACCTGACGGGCGATGATTCCGGGGTGAGTGTATTGGTAGCCGGTCAGGAGGACTTTCGCGACCTTGATCTGGCGCCCTTCCGTGATGTGGTAGATCAGGCGCATTTTATTTGGTGCGCTACCGGGCAGCGCCTCGTCGCGAAAGCGGGCTTCGGGGAAGCCTTCGTTATAGTAGAGCGCCAGAATGTTATTCCGGTCGCTGGCCACCCCCGATTCCGAATACGGCTGCCCGGGCGTGGAGCCCGTGACGGCTAGGAGAATGGAGGTGGAGAGGGCCTTGTTGCCCTCGATGGTCAGATCGGCGATGCGAGTCTGGGATCCCTCGACAATGTGGAAGGAGACGAACAGGTTGCTTTTTTTGCCCTGGTAATGGTCGTCCACCGTCGAGGAGACCTGCACATCGTGAAAGCCATTCGCTAGATAGATCGAGCGGATCGAGTCTGCATCGTCGCGCATCAGCTGCTGGCTGAATTTTCCATTCGAAGCGAAGGAGGCCGGCTGGAGTTGCATGCGTCTGGTGAGCAGATCAGTTGAAAAATATCGGTTTCCGGTGAAGGAAATTCCAGCCAGGCGATAGCGGTCCCCTCGGGAAATCTCGTAGCTGATCACCCGCTCGGCTTTGGGGCCTTCCTGTCGCGAGCCAACCGCGACGCGCGCGTCAAAGTATCCCTGGTTTTGAAAGTAGCTGCGAATGTTGCGCCGGCCCTCCTGCAAGAGGTCTTCGTCCACGGCGCCTTCCGCATAAATGGGCAACAACTTTCGCTGTTGGGATTTGCTTAGGCGCGCGCCGCTGACCTCGACCCGCACGCGCGGGCCCGCCGAAACCGATAGGCGCAGTGGCAGTCCGTTCGAGGCGGCATCATAATTTCCGGGGATCAGAAGCACCACGGCTCCGAGATAGCCCTGATTCACCAGATACTGCTTCAGTCGCCGCGTGGCGTGGGAGAGCCGCGCGGTCGTCACGGAGTCTTTGTTCGATAACTTCAGCCGGCGCAGGAGATAGCCATTCGAGTAGGGCGTTTGATTCTCGATGTGAATCGATCCGACGCGCGCACGCGGCCCGGGAATGACCGTCACGGTCACATCCATCTGCCTTGTCGCTTCGTGGGGCTCGAGGGAGGGAACTGTCTTTGCCTGATAGAAGCCGTCTTCGCGAAGCGTGTCCTGCAGTCGCGCGATCGCATCTGTGAGAGTGCTCTTCCGAAAGGGTTCGCCAAGGCTGAGCCGCAGTGCCGCCAGTGCGGTAGCTTCCGTAGGAGGAGGGGTCAGGCCCACGACGCGGATTACGTTGTTGTAGTAGTTTCGCTGCGCCACGAAATCGACGCGAAGCCCTCCCGCCACGGGCCAGGCTGTCACCCGGATATCGGAGTAGTCGCCGGTACGGTAGAGGGCGCGTAAGCTAGCGCGTTCGGCGGAAAAATTGAAAGGCATTCCAGAATGCAGCTCAAGGGCAGGCAGTTTCTGCGTGATGGCTCGGCCCGCGTCGTCGAGTACGCGCACCTCTGCCACGTCTTGACCTTCGATAGAAGGTTCCTGGCCTTGTGCCGCGGACACAGCCGCAACGAGTAGAGCTACGCAGGCGGTCCATCGGATACCTCGGCACCAGCGGGCCAAATACGGTGCTGATCGTCGCAAAATCCGAATCTCCTGGGCAAAGAGAAGGTTAGCACAGGCCCGCTGTGTGCCCGGCGTGAAATGGCGCTATCATTCCAACAGGGAGAGAACAGAGCGGATGATGAATCCCGACCAACAGGAAAGGTACTCACGCCAGATTCTTCTCTCCGGGATAGGCGAGGCGGGCCAGGAGAGGATTCTCGGTGCCCGCGCGGTCTTGGTCGGCTGCGGCGCGCTGGGGACGGCCGCGGCGAATATTCTGATCCGCGCGGGCCTGGGGCACTTGCGTATCATTGACCGCGATTTCGTCGAGTGGTCGAATCTGCAGCGGCAGACGCTGTTTGAGGAATCCGATGCGCGGGAGTCGCTGCCCAAGGCCGTTGCCGCCGAACGTCGCCTGCACGCGGCCAATGCGGGCGTCCAGGTCGAGGGCATGGTTGGGGACTTGACTCCAGGGAATGCTTCTGAACTCCTGGAGGGCTTTGGCCTGATCCTGGATGGAACGGACAATTTTGAGACGCGCCTCCTGCTGAACGACGTCGCCGTATCCCTCGGCGTGCCCTGGATCTATGCGGCGGTCGTCGGCAGCTATGGTGTGACCATGATGATTCGCCCGGGAGAAACCGCCTGTCTCGCCTGCGTCCTTGAGACGGGCGACGATGCTCCTTTACGCGCCCTGGGCGGGGGCGCGACGTGCGACACCTTGGGAATTATGCAATCGGCAGCCAGCGTCATCGCTTCCATTCAGGCCGCGGAGGCAATTCGCTGGTTTGCGCAAGGGGGTGATGGGCTGGGCGGGCGGCTTCTCTCCTGCGACGTCTGGAACGGAAAATTCCAATCGATTCGCGTGGCCCGCAATCCAGCCTGCCGCGCCTGCGCTCGTCGCGAATTCACTTTTCTCCGCGGGGAAGCCCAACCGCGCATCATTCTGTGTGGGCGCAATTCCGTGCAGATCCACGAAAGCGGGCGGACGCTGGACCTCGAAGAAATTGGCGCCCGATTGCTGGGCTGTTCGGACGAAGTCCGGCGCAACGATTATTTGCTGCGCTTTCGCGTCCCTCCGTATGAAATGACTGTTTTTGCCGATGGCCGGGCAATCATCAAGGGGACGAAGGACTCGGCCGTCGCGCGCTCGCTGTACGCCCGCTATATAGGCGCTTAGCTGCGCTGAAGGGTCAGCCCGGGAAACGCCGCAGGCCGGATTGCCGCATGGCGGCACGGTCGAGATTCTCGCGGCAGTTCATGAGGGTGAGAAGCGTGCTGAGGATGCGCGCCTTTAGTTCGTCGGACATCGGGAAGCCGCTGGTGGCTACGCGCACCAAGGCCTCTCCCCGGCCGGAGATCTTCTGCATGAATTCCGCCTGGCGCTCGTGGTTCGCGTTGCCAAGGGCACTTTGGCGGCGCATTTCATCGCATTCCTGTTCGATGAAGAGCGTGAAATGCAGAACGCAGAGGCGCTCCGTGGCCTGTCCCGCAGGCACGGAAACCCTGCAACCTTTTGCGTTGCACGCCTCTGGCACGGATGGACTCCTGTAAACACTTTTTTGTAACACCGTCCGGAAGGGAATTCCACCTTGCTGCCAAAAGGTGGTGCGTATCGGGCAGCAGTCCCCGGTGGACTCCGTTAGCCGTCAGGGCGCTGCGGGCCGGGCATGCTCGCCGATGCGGAATTCGGTCCACGGCCCGGCGTCCATGTTGCGAAGCACGGGAGACTGCCAGGAAAATTCCGGATGCGCATTGAGGAATTTGGCCGCGTCGAAATTGGTCCCGCAGGGATGGCCGATACGCGCGAGGAACTCCATGGCGGCGGCCATGTCGCTGGTGATCACCTTGCCCTGCGCCGAGCCAAAGGGATCATAGGGTGGAGCGTTCGAGCCGGGGAGGGTTTCCGCCGTGGTGTCTCCGTGGCCGCAGAGGGTGCGACGGTTTGGCCCATCGCGTTTCGTAAACGTGTCGTAATGATCGGCCAGGAATGTTTCCGCGAGAGCGGGATCAATTTGCCCCTTATATTTGTTCAGTAGCTGATCCCATCGAATATGCCGCGCATTGGGCCCGCTCGCCGGGTTGGAAGGGTCGAAAGTGGTTTCATCCTTGATCAGTGCGGGATCGCTCGGGAAATTCGCTCCGGAAAAGTAGCCGTCCTTGGTTCGCCAGATCTTCGAATGCTTCAAGCCAAGCTCAAACCGGGCGATTTCGCCAGTCTTGCGGTCGCCGAGCAGCCAATCGTTGGCGTAGCCGCCGTTGTTTCCATTGAGCATGATCCGGGTGTACTCGTCAATCGAACCAGCGTATTGCATGGCCTTGCGTGCGCGCACGAATTCGGGCTTGCCGTTCGGGTCCCACCCGTGAAAGTTTGCGATGGTCGTCTCGGAGATCATCAGGCCGGCGGAATTGACCCCGAAGTCGTCATCGCTGGCGATAACTCCGGGGAAGCCGTCCATGAGGATGCGGTAGCCGTCATGGGGGACAATGTCAAAAATGATCCGCCAGCGGGAACCCTCAATATAGGTGGTCCAGTTGCTGTGGGCCATCACGATCTGATGGTCCTGCGTCCACTTGCCTGTGGCAACAAAGGCGCTGCAATGGCCGAAGGAGGCGCGCCGGGGCATGCCGGCAACTCCGGTTTGCTTATCGAGCCAGGGGACATAGTAATCAGGCAACTCGGAGAAAGCGTTCATCGCGACGATGTCCCAGACATCCAGTTTTCCGCCGTGGTCCTTCACGCCCTCGGCGATGCCGCGCAACTCCTGCTGGTATTCGGTGTCGATCTTGGGCCAAAGCATTTCGCGTCCGGCGCGGCGGAAGAACTCCCAGTCCCGGCCGGTGTCGTGGGTCATCTCGAGGCGCAAAGAGACAAAGGCGTCTGAGATCTCCTCCGTCAGAAGATACCCGTGCTGCACGCCGATATCGTGCGGCCCGCCTTCGAGGTGAACGTAGATCCATCCGGCACGCTGGAAGCGATACCCGCGCCCCAGCGTGACGTCGTAGGTGCTGTCGCGCTCCTGCGCCGTGGCGGCAGCAGGGCGGGCTGCCTCAGGGAGTGCCTTGGCTGGTGCCCGGGTCCCCACGAGCAATCCCAGGAGAGCGCACGCAGCGATAAGGCTCCATATGGCGCCACCCATGACGGGGTTACGCTTCATTTTGAAAAAGAGAAATTTCAATCGGCGGGAGATCATCGCTCTTCGCTGAATAAATGAAAGCCTTGCTCGGTGCAGGTAACTCTTGGGGCGGTGTAATTCATCCATTCCGTATTCCCATGCCTCGGGCTACTTCTTTCCTTCCGCGACGGCCTGCAACGCCTCTCCGATCAGCAGGGCCGACTTCCATTCATCGAGAAACACGGCTCCTACACTTCGATAGAACTCTATGGCCGGAGTATTCCAGTCCAGAACCTCCCACCGGACGCAGAAGTAACCCTCCTTCCAAGCCACTTCAGCGACGTGGGCCAGCAACGCCTTGCCGATGCCATGCTTGCGGAACCGCGGGCGCACGAAAAGATCATCCAGAAACAGACCGGCGCGACCCTGGAAGGAGGAATAAAACTCAAAGAACAGGGCATATCCGGCGACTTCGCCGTCCCATTCAGCAAGGATCACCCGGAACTTGGGAGACGCGCCAAAGCCATCGCGTGCGATGTCCTCTTCGAGCACGCTCGCCTCATGGCCGAGACGGTCGTACTCCGCCAGCTCGCGGACCAAGGCTGTCAGCAGCGGTGCATCCGCGGCGGTGGCGGGGCGAATCGAGAGCATCGTGCCTTCCCTTCGAGCATAAAACAGCGATTATAGGATAGGCGCAAACCTTTGTCGCCGCGAAAGCGGTTCTCTTGCCTATTCCGGCAAGTTTTCCTTCCAGGCCAGGATTGCAGCAGAGGTATCGGCGCCAGGACCGAGATGGTCGCGTGCGGCAGCCCAGCGTTCGCGGATCAGGCGCGAGAGGGGCGCGTTGAGGCGCACGGCTTCGGTGAGATCGGCCGCGATCTTCACATCCTTGGCCATCAGGCCGACGGCGAAGCCGGTGGCAAATTTGCCGCCGAGCACGTGCTCCTTGATCATGGTTTCCGTGGTGAAATTGCGGCCGGTCGAGGCATTTAAGATATCCACCATGACGGTCTGATTCAACCCAAACCGCTCGCCGGCCAGCAGAGCCTCGGCAACGGCGGTGTATCCCGCCGCTGCGATGTAGTTGTTAAGGGCCTTCATGGCGTGGCCGGAGCCGAGCGGGCCGGTTTCGAACAGGCGGTCGCCCATCGAGAGCAGCAAAGGCTTGGCCTGCGCGATGGCGTCTTTGTCGTTTCCACCTATCATAATGGCCAGTGCCCCGGTCCTGGCGCGCGCGACCGCGCCCGAAACCGGAGCGTCAAGGAGAAGCACGCCACGAGTCGCGAGGCTGGCTCCGAGCTTCTGCGTGCCGATAGGCTCCGATGAGCCCATATCGATCACCATCGTTCCGGGCCGTGCGGCGTTTGCAAAAGCGCCGCCTCCGGCTTCGAGAAGAACCTCGCGGACAATCTGGCCGGTCGGCAGCATGGTGACGGTGAAATCGCGTTCGGCGATCTCGGAGAGGCTGGCGGCCGCGCGACATCTGTGCTCTTGCGCGAAGCGGGCGGAGCGCTCCGGATCGAGATCGTACACGGCGAGATCGTGGCCGGCCTTGGCTATATTCGCGGCCATAGGCCAGCCCATGTTGCCGATGCCGATAAATCCAACGCGCACGGTATCGCCTCCTTATGTCCGGTGAAATGTAGCCGCGCAGCTGTGGCTGCGCCGCAACTATTCCAGTCCCATTTCCTTGAGTACTTCGGCGACCTGCGTGAAGCTGTCAACGCCGACCGGAACTCCGCAGTAAATCATCGTGTGCAGCAGCACTTCGCGGATCTCTTCCTTCGAGACGCCGTTGGCAATCGCCGCCCGCACGTTGGCACGCAGCGGGAAGGGCTTTCCGAGATTCGCCAGGAGTGCCAGGGTAATCATGCTGCGGGTCTTGCGGTCAAGCAGCGGACGGGTCCAGACCTCCCCAAAGCAATACCGCGTGACGATCTCCTGCATCGGGCGAGTGAAGTCGGTGGCGGCGTCGAGCGTCTCATCGGCTAGTGCCGGTCCGAGCATTTCGCGCCGGATCTGCAGACCTGCGGCGAATGTGTCGGATGCGGGGGAGGATTGCGACGGGCGCGGGGTAGGCTTGGCGTCGAAGTGCAGCAGGGTGACGCCGTTGGACGCGTAGTTAGCCACGTCCGCGGCGACCTTCTGGCCAATGGGGGACTGCATGGCGGCGCCCATTGCGGCGGCGTTCTCAAAGGCTCCCTCCCAAACGCAGAAGTAGGGCGAGGGCGCGCCGACACCTTCGATGGCGAAGCTGTGATGGCTGTAAAGCAACCCCGGCAACTGCACGGCAAGGGGAAGGTGCTTCTCTTCGTAATAGCGTTTGAAATGGGCTGGGTCCTTGGGCTGCGGGTACAACGCGAGTGTGATATGCATGGCAGTGAGGGCTCCTTTCGAGAGGCCGGATGATGTAGACGTCTGCACAGTACGGCAGGATAGTTATCAGCGCGTCGGGCGCGTTGTCAAATCAGAATTTTGCGGAGTAACGAGGGGGCGCCACCGTTCGGGGCCGGCAGCGACTACTTTCCCGGCGAGCGGATGTCGCTCGATGTGCCGCCGGCCGCGGGAACATAGCACTTCGTCGTGTAATCCATAACCATTCGGTCCGCATTGAACCGCCAGCCGAGGGTGCGGATGGCCCGTTTCATGCGCCTGATCCAGCCACGAGGAAGTCCGTCGCTATCGCGTTGGTAAAAGAGGGGTATCACTTCCTCACGCAGCGTCTGGTAGAGGTCCTCGGCGTCGTGCGCGTCATGGACGCGGGGGTCCGAATGGGTGCGTCCGGTGCCGATGGCGAAGCCATTGAGCCCGTCGTAAGCCTCGGCCCACCAGCCGTCAAGAACAGACAGATTAAGGCCGCCGTTCAGAACCACCTTCTGGCCGCTGGTTCCGGAGGCTTCCTGCGGGCGTCGCGGATTGTTGAGCCAGACATCCACCCCCTGCACGAAATGGCGTCCGAGGTTGATGTCGTAGTCCTCGACAAATATGAAGCGGTCGGCGAATTGGGGATCGCGCATCATCTGCATGATCTCCTGCAGGACGCGCTTGCCAGGCTCATCGCCGGGATGGGCCTTGCCGGCAAAAACAAACTGCACGGGCCGCTTGGGATCGTTCACCAGAGGGGCCAGCTTGTGAATGTCCGCCAGGATCAGGTTGGCCCGCTTATAGGTGGCGAAGCGGCGGGCGAAGCCCACGGTCAGCGTGTCCGGACTGAGCGCGCGCGTGAGGCGCTGCTGTATTTCGACGGGCTCTCCGCGGCGGCGGGATTGCTCGATGACGTGGTCACGGACATATTCGAGAAGCTGTGCTTTCAGAATCAGGTGGGCTTCCCAGAGTTCGCCGTCGTCCACATTCTCAATTCCTTGCCACATGCCTGGCTCGCTGCTGTGCTCGTACCAGCGCGTGCCCAGGTGGCGGTCGTAGAGGCGAAACATCTGGGGCGCGAGCCAGGAAAGCACGTGGACGCCGTTGGTTATGTGTCCAATGGGAACGTCTTCCTCCGGCTTGTCGGGATAAAGACCTGACCACATCGCGCGCGTAACTTCCCCGTGGAGTGATGATACGGCGTTGACGCGCCGCGAAAGATTCAAGCACAACACGGTCATGCAAAATTCTCCAGCCGGGTTAGGCGGAAATTCGCGGGCGAGCTCCAGCAGCCGATCAAGGGAAATGCCCAGCTGCTCACGCAAGGGACCGAGATGCTCCTCAATCAAATCCGCGCCGAACCGGTCGTGTCCCGCCGGAACGGGAGTGTGCGTGGTGAACACCAGCTCCCGGGAGACGCGGGACGCGGCCTGCTCGAAGCCGAGGCCCTCTTCTTGCATGCGACTATGAATCGCCTCGAGAGCCGCGAACGCGCTGTGCCCTTCGTTCAAGTGGAGCACTCCGGGGGTGATCCCCATCTCTGCCAACGCGCGGAATCCTCCCGCTCCGAGAAGGAGCTCCTGGCGAATGCGAATGCGAAGGTCGCCGCCGTACAATCGTGATGTCAGGTCGCGATCCTCCGGCGCGTTTCCTTCGACATTGGAGTCGAGGAGTAGCAAGTCGCAGCGCCCCACACTCATCCGCCAGACCTTGGCGCGCAGAATGCCGGTGCGGGTCTCCAGTTGCACGGTGACGGGCTGGCCGTTCTTGCCGATAGCCGGTTGAATCGGAAGCTGGCTGATGTCGGCGGACGTATAATCCTCCTGCTGCCACCCATGGAGGTCCACGCGCTGGCGGAAATAGCCCTGGCCATAGAAGAGGCCCACGCCAATCAGCGGAATGTTCAAATCCGAGGCGCTCTTGATATGGTCGCCAGCGAGCACGCCGAGGCCTCCCGAATACATCGGGATCGATTCGTGCAGGCCGAATTCCGCGGAAAAATATGCCACCGGGCGGGGGCGTAGAACCCCTGCGTAGCGGGCGCCCCAAGTGCGGTCGCCAGCGAGATATTCATTAAGCCGCCGGTAGGCGTAGTTGATCCGGCTGTGGAGAGACAGTTCCTGTGCGCGGTGCTCGAGGTCCTGCAGAGGAATTTCGGCCAGGAGCCTGACGGGATTATGGTTGAGCTGGCTCCAGCGCACCGGATCGAGATCGCGGAAAAGCGCGACCGTGTCCTGGTCCCAGCTCCACCACAGGTTGCGGGCCAGCGACCATAGCCGCTCCTGCGCCGGAGCGATGAACCGGTCAAGCGTTCGGACCTCGCTGACTACCGGAGCGATCTGGGAGGCCGCATCGCCCAGCATGCGAATCTCAGACTCATCCCAAGTTCTCGGTTCAATCGTTTGAACGTCGAGAACCCCTTGCAGGACGCCGCGGTCAATCAGCGGGACTCCCAGGAAGGAGTGATAGGCGTCCTCGCCGGCCTCGGGAAAATACTTGAACCGCGGGTGCCTGCGGACATCCTCGACCTCAAGCGGACGGACGCTCTCGGCGACCAGCCCCACCAGGCCCTCATGAAGCGCCAGCCGGAGGGTGCCCACGCAGGCGGGGCGCAAGCCGACCGTCGCGGCCAGAACCAGGTTGGCCCGGTCTGGCTCGAGCAAGTAGACGGAACAGACATCAGTTTGGAATCGCCTGGCGATGAGCGCGACCAGGTTCATCAATGTTTCCGCAGGCTTGCCGCCCTCCCTCGCCAACGTGCCAATCTCGTCGGTGGGCGGGAAATGGCGAGAGTCGCGCGGCAGCGCGGCGGCTGCCGATGCCGGTGCTGCTTCGACGTCCTGATTGAATGTCAGATCCTGTGGCGCCATCCTTCTTGCCTTTGTCTACCCTCGTATCCCTAGACTGTAGATGCGAGGGCGCTCCAAGTCCAATCCATAAAGCTGATTCCGAGCATTGGCAAAGAGCGGGGATGGCAGATACAGCCATGCCGAGCTCCCTGTGGCTAAGCGCGTTGCGACTCTCCGCGGTCCGGAGCGATCGCTTCTGTCATGCGGAAGATGGCCGAGAGAACCTCGAGGACCACGCGGCAATACAGGATCCAGAAAAAATACGCCACAATGGCTCCGAGAATCGCCAGCAGCCCCTGGACCGGGGCTTGTTGGAACGCCAGAACCACCCAGGCCACACCGGCGATCAACCCGATCAGCAGGTGCAACGAATAAAGAAATTTCAGCATTCGCGGTGTAGCGTACGTGCGAAACGAAAAATCCATCAAGCCTTCCCACATTCCACGGGCCTCCGGCATGTGCGCCTCCTGTAAATGGACTGGGATCCTTTGTAAAGTATAGACGAGAGAATGACTGGGAAGCGGGAAATGACCGTCCCTGTTGCGAGAAACAGAGCGTTTGTCGCGGCGCGGTATGTATAATGAGGCCGGGGAACAAGGGCTTTTCGCAGTCTTTGCGAGGGTCAGTCATGAGTTTTCTCACGGTAAAAAATTTCATGAAGCAACAGGGGTTTCCGGAGGAACCCGAGCGCGTTTGCAATATGCATTTTGCCGGCCTCTACTTTCAGCCCAGAATCGTGGGGCCGCTCGTGGTGCTGGGAATCCTTTTCCAGTCGCCGGTGCTATTTCTGGTTCTTTCCGCCGTCCTTTGGTGGAATGTCTTGCTTCCGGGATGGAATCCCTTTGAGAGGTTCTACAACGGCGTGTTTGCCGCGCCGCGTGGCAAGCCGCTACTGACGCCGGCGCCACCGGCTCGGCGGTTCGCCCAGGGGATGGCGGCCGCGTTCATGCTGGTGGTCGCGGTGTCGATCGTGCACGGATGGGTCGTGACCGCCTGGGTTTTTGAAGCTTTCCTCGTGATGGCATTTGCCGCGCTGCTCTTCGGTAAGTTCTGCCTGGGGGCTTACATTTACCACATTCTTCTCGGCCGCGTGGCCTTTGCCAACGAGACGCTGCCCTGGGCTCGGCGGCGGGCCTAACCGGAGGGCTCCTGTCCGCCAATCAGTCCGAGGTTATCGCCAGTGGACAAAGGCGCTGGCAAAGCCGGCTCTGGCCTCGGCATTGTAGTTCGCTGGCAGCTTCGTCAGAAGCGGATCACCCTCTACTGCTTGTCATACACCGTAGTGAGATCAAAGTTGCCCATGTTCGTTTCGACGTGCGCCACTTCCGTCAGCGTCTTTTCGTCCGCGCTGGGCGTGTAGCTGTTCTTGAGGGTGACGTCGCTTCCCTGAAAGCTCGTCTTGGCGTTGATCACGAGCGTATTTCCTTGCCATTGCGCCGTGCCATTCACCTTGGACCCGCCCATGCCAGCCCAGCTGGATGGCTGGCCGTCCGTGGTGAGGGCTTCGGTATAGGACATGTCGCCCATCATTCCGCCCTTCTGGTCAACCGTGATCTTCACGGAAGGGTCGTTGTCCACAATCGTGTCCGTCTCGCTGGCGGGCGGGGGCGCTTGGCCGAAATTACTCTTCGCGATGTCCAGCTTCCAGGTCCCGCTCAAGTCGGGATGCGAGCCGCCCGTGTGAATCGCCGCCATGGCTCCGGCCGTGGGTGCCTTGCCGCCGTTCGCCGACGGCGCGGCAGAGTCGTTGGCACGCTCATAGATCATTTTCCGATCAGCGTTGAGGGTAGGCGAAGTAATGTGCGAGGTGAGGGTCATCGTGTTCCCGTCGCTCGAGACTGAAAAGGTCAGCTTGTCGGTGAGATCGTTGCCACCCATCTTGGCCCCTTCCGTAACCACCACCGCATCCCCATCCCACGCGCAGAGAATCTTGCTGAGCAGGACCGGGCCGATATGCGCGTTGGGATTATCGGGCGAAAGGGGAGTTTCCTTGCCATTAATGGTGCAGGCGCGGGTGTAGGTGGAACTGCCACGCTGTGTTGCGCTGGTCACCTGCTGTTTGAAGCTTGTGCCGGTGATTTGAATGACGTCCGTCTCGCTCGACGGGGGCGGGAACTGGCCAAAGTTGCTCTTGGCAACGTCGAGCTTCCAGGTTCCGTTCAGGCGCGTTCCTTGTTGCGCCCAACCGGGCAGAGCAAGAACCGCGGCGGCGGAGACCACAAGAAAAATCTTTCGAAGCATTCCTTCCTCCTTGTCACAAAAAAGAGAGTCATGTTGCAGGCAGGCCATGGTCCTGGCCGCAAGGCAGCGGGATTATACACCCGGCAGGTGCGTGTCCTAGGATTCGAGATGCCGGCGAAGGATCCCCAGCATGCGCCGGAGTGGTTCCGCAGCTCCCCACAAGAGCTGGTCCCCGACGGTGAACGCGCCGAGATATTGCGGACCGAGATTCAGCTTTCGCAGGCGGCCTATGGGTACCTGCAGGGTCCCGGAAACCGCGGTGGGAGTGAGGCAGCGGAGGCTTGACTCCTTGTTGTTGGGAACCACCCGCACCCAGGGATTGGCGCCAGCAATGTGCTGCTCGATCTCCTCGAGCGGCACATTTTTAGCCAGCTTGATGCAGAGGGCCTGACTGTGGCAGCGCATCGTGCCGATGCGCACGCAGATGCCGTCAATCGGGACGGGGGGATGAAGCCCCAGGATTTTGTTGCCCTCGGCCATGCCTTTCCACTCTTCCCGCGTCTGGCCGCCCGGCATCTCCTTGTCAATCCACGGCAGCAGGCTTCCAGCCAGAGGAGCGCCGAACTCCTCTGTGGGCAGGGAAGCGCCGCGCTGGGCTGAAATCAGAGTGCGATCCAGGTCGAGAGCGTTTTCCGAGGGAGACTTTTGTGCGGCGTTGGCAAGATGCCGCATCTGTCGAACGAGCTCAATCATCTTCGCGGCCCCGGCGCCCGAAGCAGCCTGGTAAGTCATGGAGGTGAGCCACTCCACGAGCCCGGCCTGAAATAGCGCACCGACGGCCATGAGCATAAGGCTGACGGTGCAATTTCCGCCCGCATACGTCTTCACGCCGCGCGCCAGGCCCTGTTCAATGAGACTGGAATTGACAGGGTCGAGGATGATGATGGACTCATCGCTCATGCGCAGCGTGGAAGCGGCATCAATCCAATAGCCCTTCCAGCCGGATTGCCGCAACGGAGCATACACTTCAGAAGTATATTCGCCCCCTTGGCAGCTGATGAGCACGTCGCAGGCGGCCAGTTCGCGCAAGTTGCTCGCATCTCGCAGAGAGGCGCCGCCGGCTTCCGCTGGCGCCGCGCCCCCCGCATTCGATGTGGAGAAAAAAATCAGCTCGATGCCGGAAAAATCTTTCTCCTCGCGCATGCGTTCCAGAAGGACGCTGCCCACCATTCCACGCCAGCCGATCAGCCCCACGCGCAACATGCTTCCTCCCGGAGAGATAGTTTACCCTGACCAGTGCAGCTTTGGCAGGCGGCAATGCGCGTGTTGCGTCGCGTCGTAAACCTGAGAAGACTTGGAAGGCGCCGGGACCGCCGCGTGTGCAGTCTATGGCCAGATGGAGTTCAAGAGCGCGGCGAGACGGACCCCGGCCCTGGCCAATTGAAGCTTCACCACAGGAACGGCTGCATTTTGGTATTCACGGGAGAGGCGTTCGTGCAGATGGAGCATCCGCGAGGAGACATTATTATCATCCGCGCACGTCGTGACGCGGCGCGGCGCCGCAATGGCAATCGGCTCGGGGAGCCGACCGTAGGCGACGTAGTCGGCCAGTTCATGTGTCTCCCATGCCCAAGCGGCGAAGTCTGCGGGTTCAGAAAGCCACTCCGCGGCGCTTGACCGGAACTGTGCGTCCAGCTCCCGCGCGCTTTGTTCTGCCGAACGCCACTGTGACCACCGGCGAATTATTTCGACGTCCCATACCTGATGTAGATTGGGGGCGTAAACGCCGCGCCACGGGTCGGTTAGCTGGGGAACGCGGCCAAAATATGCGACTGGCACGCAGTTTCCGGCCCGGTCATCGTTGGTGGCGGCATGAAGCGGCTGATGGATATCTCCTGCAAGGTGGATGACAAAACGCAACGCCTCCGCACGCGCCCCGGGGCTGGCCCTCGGATTTCGAAGAATGTCCAACTCGGCTGGTAGGGCGGTGAGAATACAGCCATCCTTCGGCGGGCAGAAGCGCCAAAGGTCAGCATTGTGCGCGGCCAGGGGAATATCAATGAAATGCCAATGCGTTGTGTCCGGGCGAAAGCTGCGGATGTCGTCAGCCCATGTGGAAGCATCCATGAACGCATCCTCGCCAGAGGAAGGGCAGGACCGGGGGAGTTCCCTGGCGATTGGATTGTTGGAAAGGATGCGCAGCGCCGCTGACCGGGCATGCGGCGTGAGGTGTGCCTCGGCGATTATCGCGATTACTTCGTGCCCGCGGCAGCCCCAGGCCCGCGCCGAAGCCCATCCGGGCAGCACTGCCAGGAATGCAAGGAGAAGGCGACAGGCGAGAAAGCTTCTTTTCGCAATCCTCTGTTCGCGGCAATCGGTCATGGTCTGATATTCCCGCGCGCAGCAAAACCCGACACGTTCACTCTCAAGGCGCTCAGGACGGGCGCGACGCCGCGGTGGTGGAATTATGGCTGCCCCAATCAGCGTGCGGCAGCCTACCGCTGAACCGTGAAGACCACCGGTTGGATGTAGATAGCGGGTCCCATCTGAATTGAGACGTGATATTCGCCGGGCTTGACCTGTGGGACTTTGATGACAATCTTGGTCGCGCTCTGGTCGGTGATGGAAGCCTTGTAATCCAACTTGTCGTCGGAGAGAAACACGGCTGAGACAGATGAACGGCCGAGGCTCTCCCCGGTGATCGCGATTGTGTCGTTCACCTTGCCCGACGCCGGATCCACGCTGGTGACGCGCGGCGCACCCTGCGCCAGGACCAGTGCGGGGGGGAGCACCAGCAGAATGGGAATCAGGGCCACGAGCGCCCAGCGGCAAACTGCCAGCAGAGCATCGTGCCTCCGCGAAGCTTTGCCAGAAATTGAACCCAGACGGCAAAATTCCCCCCAATGATGCTTGCCAGATATGGCTTGCGCCATGTGACACCTCCCGCTCGAGCTGACGGAATCAGCCCTCGAGCTCCTTCACTTGTGCAGAAAATAGCGTCCGATTGCAGGATTGTCAAATCCGAATAGCCGGGCGAGGCGATTTTGCAGCCATCTTTCGGCTCCTAGGAAAGCTGGGCGCATTGCTCCATTCCGTGACACTTTTTTGGCATTCGCGAGAGATGACGGAGTACGAGTGCCTGTACAATGTGAGTTGGGTCTTGCCATGCGCAGGCTGATTTCGCCAATCTGGAATATATGGCGCGGTGCGGCTTTGACGGTCGCGCTGCTCGCCGTTTTCTTTTTCTCGAATGTGGCTCGCCCACAATCGCAGAATCAAGAATTACGGCCCGCTCAGGAGCCTGCGCCGCTGGTCTCGTTGGCGCCTGCCGCAAAGCCAGATGCCAAAAAGGCGAAGGAAGCCTACAGGGAGGCCCTGCGAGCAGAGCAGGAGGAAGACTGGCAGACGGCCTATGAGAAATATTCCGAAGCGGTGAGATGGGCGCCGAACGACCGCGAGTACTTGCTGATGCGGGCTATGGCAAGAAGCCATCTAGTGCAGATCAAGATGGACACCGCCGAGCGAGATGCCATTTCCGGCCACATCGCCGAAGCCCGCCAGCAATTGCTGGCCGCCAGCTATCTAGATCCGCTGAACAGTGTGATTCGGGAGCGCATGGTGGAGCTTGCCGTTGCACAAGCGGGAAAGGTCCGCAAGAGCAACGGCCCCGCTATCGCCGGAGAAGTGCATCTGGCGTATCAGGCGGGGAAGCACAATCTCGACTATCGTGGCGATACACAGGGAGCCTACGAGGAACTGGCCCGGCAATTTGGCGTCGAGGTGGCCTTTGACGTGGATCTGCATCCCCGGACTGTGCGCGTTCGACTCGATGACGTTGACTTTCTCACGGCGGCTCGGCTGCTGGGAGACATGACGGCCACCTTCTGGCGGCCGCTCACGCCGCGCCTGTTTTTCGTTACGGATAACACGCCGCAAAAGCGGCGCGACTATGAACCGTCCCTTGTTAGGACCATCCTTTTGCCCGCTTCGCAGAATCAGGACCAGATGACCGAGTTGCTCCGCGTGGTTCGCGATATTACCGGTGTGATGCGCTCCGAGCTCAACGCAAGCAGCCACACGCTCACGCTGCGGGCCTCGCCGCGGGCCATTGCCGTTGCCTCCGACCTGATCGAGGATCTCGAAAAGCCTGTCGGCGAACTGATTCTCGAAATCGAAATTCTTGAGGTGGACCGCAATTACGCTCGCCAACTTGGAATCATTCCCCCCCAGACCTCGCAAGTATTCTCCATTAGTTCGCAGCAGATCCAGCAGGCGGAGCTGGGCGGACAGTCGCTCATCAATGTCATCAATCAAATATTTGGGCTGCCGGCTTCTGTCTCCGGCATGAGTTCGAGCCAGTTGGCGTCCCTGGTTGCCGCAAATCAGCTGGGAATCGGTTCGCTGCTTCCTCCGGTGGTGGCGTTTGGCGGTGGCATGACCACTTTTCTGGCAACTCTCCCCGGGGCGACGGCCAACTTCGCGACCATGCTCTCCATGGTCAAGCAGGGGCGGCGCGTGCTCCTTCGCGCCGAGGATGGGCAGCCCGTCACGTTCTTCGTGGGCGACCGCATTCCCGTTTCTCTCGCCACCTATTCAGCCAGCATGGCAGGGACTGGCGCGAGCGTGCCCGGGGTAGGCCAGGCAAATTTTCCCACCACAAATTATCCCGCGGGAAAATCTCCTTCAGCGATAGTCGCCGCCTATTTTCATGATAAGACGACGACCTCCATTGTGGATCTGGCGGTGGCCAATCGCCTCGACGGCACGATCTCCATCTTTCAGGGCAATGGTGACGGCACGTTCCAAACGCCTGGGCTGATCCAATTGCCTGCGGGCTTCGAGCCAGCCGCATTGGCGGCCTATGACTTTAATGGCGACGGCCACCAAGACCTCGCCGTGGCCGGCACGAACACCAACACCAAGGCAGGCGCGGTCATGATCCTGCTCGGTAACGGGGATGGCACTTTTCAGGCGCCGGCCATTGCGACGGCGGGCAACACGCCCGTTGCCCTGGCGGTAGCGAATTTTCACAATGCAGTGGCTGGCAGCAATGTGGATCTTGCGGTGGCCAACCAGGCAGACAGTTCGATCACGGTCTTTTCCATCACGACCAGCGGCGTTTTCAGTGCTTCTCCGGGGCTTCTCCAGCTCCCGGCGGGATTTGCTCCAACGGGCCTGGCCGCGATGCAATTTACGGGTAGTGGACACCCAGACCTGGCGGTGGCCGACGCGGGGAATAACTCAGTTTCCGTCTTCCTCGGCAACGGGAACGGCACGTTCCAGCCGCGCGCGGATTATGCGACGGGAAACACGCCTGTTTTCGTAGCGACCGGTGATTTCAACGGCGACGGCATCATGGACCTGGCGATCGCCAACGATGGAGCGCCTACGACCGCCAATACCGGCGATACCGTCTCGATTCTTCTGGGCAACGCAAGCGCCGCAAATCCGGCTATCGGCAATGGCACGTTCAGCCCTGGCACGCAGCGGGATTTTCCCGCCGGGAACTCGCCCACTGCCATTGCCGTCGGTGACTACAACATTGACGGCATCTCCGACCTCGTGGTGTCCGACGAGGCAGACAACGCCGTGTCCGTCCTCCTGGGCCAGGGCGGGGGATTCTTCGGGCCGAATTTCGAGCTGCCGGTGGATCAGGCGCCCGTCTCCATCGCCACGGCCGATTTCAATGGAGACGGGAAAGCCGACATAGCGACGGCCAACCAGAATTCAAACGACGCCACCGTCATCCTGAACTCATCCAGCTTTGTGGGTCCTACCAACCCGCTCGCCGGTATTCCATTTCCCGGTATCGAATATATCGACGTGGGTTTGAAGATCAAGGCGACGCCGCGAATCCACCCGGATAATGATGTGAGCCTCGAACTCAATTTCGACATCAGCAGCCTGACTTCCCAGAACTACAATTCGATTCCGGTCATCAGCAACGAGGCCGTCAAACAAACCGTGCGCGTAAGAGAGAATAAGACAGCCGCATTGGCCGGCTTTCTGCAATCCCAGGTAACGAATGCGATCACCGGATCTCCTGGAATCGCCGGCCTCCCAGGCGTTGGCTGGCTCGGGCAGAACGAGAATGTCCAAAACCAGGATCAGGAGCTGCTGATTCTGGTCACCCCGCGCCTGGTGCGATACATGCCGCGCGAAAATCACACGATCTACGCGGGCCAGGGCGCCTTGGAAGGCACAGGCGCCGGCATCATTGGCGGTGGACTGCGACCAGCGACGCCGGAGACGAATCGCCCCGCGCCCGCGCCCCCGCCGCAGCAACAGCCGCCGCAGCCGGTTCCTCAACCGCCTCCCGCGCAGCGCTGACCATGCCGAGAGAGCTCGGGCGGACGGAATCAACTCGAGCAAAAGCCCAAATTGTACTGGTTGAATTGTCAGCGTCAGGGCGCTGTTTCTAGGACCACGACTGGCTGGTAGGTGCGGGGAACGACTGGTTCGGCGATGGCTATGAGATGCCCGTGCTGGTTGAACACGCGCAAGTGCAGGGGCTTCCATTCGCCGGAGTCGAGTTGGCCCGGCGCGCCGTGCGCCTGCGGAGTGACTCCCGGCTGGACCTGGGACAGGGATATATTGAACTTCGCCCCGTGGTGAATGCGCCGCTCGACAATCGGGAGCACCGCGGCACGAGGAAGGTCCGTCAGCAGATTTTCCAGAGGAATCACGCGCGAGGCCAGCTTGCCGACCTTGGCGTCCTCCGCCAGTTCCTCGAGCGGAATGGCCTGGTCCAGGGTAAATTCTCCGGAAGCGGTGCGCTCGATTTCCGCCAGATGCGCTCCCGTTCCGTGCAGCTTGCCAAGATCGTGGGCCAGCGAACGAACGTAGGTCCCCGCGCCGCACTCAACTGCGAAACGAGCCACAGAGCCTTCGATTCCCGTGAGGCTAAACTTGTACACCTCCACGTCGATCGGCGAGAGGGACACCGGCTTCTGCTTGCGTGCCAGCTCGTGCGCGGGGCGTCCGCCAATCTTTTTTGCGGAGAAGGCGGGAGGAATCTGCTGGATCTTTCCGGTCAGCCCGTCGGCCAGGGATTGCAACTGCGCTGCGTCGAGAACGGGCGCGCAATCCTGGGAGAGTGGCTCGCCTTCGGCGTCGTAGGTGTTGGTGGCAAAGCCGAACCTCACCGCGCAGGCATAGCGCTTGCGCCGTCCCGCGTAGAATCGCGCCAGCCGAGTGGCGCGTCCCAGAGCCAGCACGAGCACGCCCGTCGCCAGTGGGTCGAGCGTGCCGAGATGGCCGATCTGGCGGAAACCGGCCAGCCGGCGAACCGTTTCTACCACGTCATGCGAAGTCTTCCCGCGGGGCTTGTTGACGATCAGAATTCCGTCCAGCGGGGGCTGTTGTGGCAAGCGGGGCATTCGATATGATTCTCCGGGATTGCAGCGGGATGACGTGATGGCCGAGCAGCCGCCTAAGGCAGCCTGCGGCCAGTTGACTTCAGGGCTTGTCGGCCCGGCTCACCTTGCGCAGCAGTTCATCGATGCGCTGCCCGTAATCCTCCGAATCATCGGGGACGAAAAACAATTCGGGCGTCCGCCGCAGACGCAACCGCTCGGCCAGTTCGTGGCGGACATAGCCGGAGGCAGCTTCCAATCCGGCCAGGGCGGCGTCGCGCTCTTCGGGCTGGCCTTCGATCTGAACGAAAACGCGCGCAACGCGCATGTCCGGCCGCATCCGAACTTCCGAGATGACGATCGGAACAGCCAGCCGCGGGTCTTTCAGGTCGCCCGCCAGCATAAGGCTGATTTCGTTGCGCATCTCTTCGGCGACGCGCTCTGCCCGGTGTCCGCCGACGGTCATTCTTCTTCCTCGAAATACTCAATTTCCCGGGATACCAGATCGCTCCCCAGGGTTCGTTCCGATTCTGCCGCAATCTCCTGCAAGGATTCTTCAAGGTGCCGGCCGTCCCCGGAAATGCTGACCACCCCGACGCGCGCCCGCTGCCAGAGCTCCTGATGATCGAGTTCCGCGACTGCCACGTTAAAACGCGCGCGCAAGCGGTCCTTCAGGCTGCGCACAACCTGCCGTTTGTCCTTCAGAGATCGAGCACCCGGGATGTGGATTTCCAGAGTGAGAAGACCAATCGGCATTTTCGCCCCATTAGATTCGGCGGATGGGGAGAACCCAGTCTCCGCGACCCTGCTGCCGGGCCCGGCTCCGAGCAGGGCTAGCTGAGCGCCGCCCTGGCGCTTCCCTCCGGGCGATTGCGGGGAACCGCCGGCTCCGCTGGCTGCGACTTCTCCATTTTGAAGCACTCGAGGATATCGCCAACCTTGATGTCGCTGAAATTCGATATCACGGCGCCGCACTCGAAGCCCGCGCGCACCTCGGACACGTCTTCCTTGAACCGCCGCAGGGAGACGATTCGCCCCGTATAAATCACCACATTGTCGCGGAGCACACGCACGTCCGCGTCGCGCTTGAGGGTTCCATCCTGCACCGAGCAGCCGGCGATCATGCCAATGCCCTTGAGCCGGAAGGTATCCCGCACCTCGGCGCGTCCCACATAGGTTTCTTTGATCACTGGAGCGAGCAGTCCGGCGACGGCCTTGCGCAGCTCGTCGAGCAGCTCATAAATGATCGTGTGCAGGCGGATGTCGACGCCCTCGCGCTGGGCAAGCTCCTGCGCCTTGCGCTCGGGGCGCACGTTGAAAGCAACGATGATCGCGTTCGAGGCGGATGCCAGGATGACATCGGACTCGGATACCGCGCCGACGCTTGCCTGGATCACCTTCAGCTTCACTTGATCGGTCGAAACCTTGGGCAGCATCTCGCTCAATACCTCGACCGATCCCTGCACGTCCGCCTTGATGACGACAGGCAATTCCTTTATCTCGCCGGCGCGCATCTGCTCGTGCAACTGGTCCAGGGTGAGCCGGCCCGACGAGGCGCTTTTCGCAAGCGAAGCCTCGCGCTGCTTGGACTGGCGGTACTCGACGATGTGGCGCGCCTTGGCTTCGTCCGCTACCTGGAACTGATCCCCGGCCTCCGGAACGCCCTGCAAACCGAGCACCTCGACCGGGGTGGACGGACCGGCCTGCTTGATTGGCTGCCCGCGATCGTCAAACAGCGCCCGCACTTTGCCGTAAACCGCGCCGACAATGAAGACGTCACCCACGTGCAGCGTCCCGTTCTGCACCAGGACGGTTGCGACGGGTCCGCGGCCCTTGTCCACGCGTGATTCGAGCACTGTGCCACTGGCCGGAGCATCCGGATCGGCCTTCAGCTCGCGCAGATCACCGACAAGGAGAATCATTTCCAGCAGGCGGGGCAGGTTCGCTTTGGTCTTCGCCGAAACCTCCACCATGACGGTGTCGCCGCCCCATTCCTCGGGCATGAGGCCGCGGTCGGAGAGCTGGCGCTTCACGCGCTCGGGCTGCGCTCCTGGCTTGTCAATTTTATTCACGGCCACGACGATGGGGACGCCGGCGGCCTTGGCATGAGCGATGGCCTCTTCGGTCTGCGGCATCACGCCGTCGTCGGCCGCCACTACCAGCACGACGATGTCGGTCACCTTCGCGCCCCGCGCCCGCATGCGCGTGAACGCCTCGTGGCCCGGCGTGTCAATGAACACGATGCGGCGATCCCCGGCATGCGCTTCGTAGGCGCCAATGTGCTGCGTAATTCCGCCGGCCTCTCCGGCAGCCACTTCCGTTTCCCGAATTGCGTCGAGCAGGCTGGTCTTGCCGTGGTCCACGTGGCCCATCACAGTCACAACCGGCGCGCGCGGCTGGAGATTGCCAGTACGCTCTTCCTTGACCTTCTCCTCCTCGATGAGCTGCTCCTCGAAGGTCATCACCTTGACGATTCCGTTGAAGGCTTCGGCGAGGCTCGTGGCCGTGGCCACATCGAGAGGCTGGTTGATGCTGGCGAAAATTCCGCGATCCAGCAGGGTCTTGAGGACTTCCTTGGCGCGGACATCGAGCTTCTCGGCGAGATCGCGGACCGTGATGCCCTCGGTGACCGTCAATTCCCGCGGCTCGCGCTGTGGCGGAGCAAGCGGCTCCGGTAGCGCGGTGCGGCCGGGACCGGTCCCGGGGCGCATCCGGACCGGATGAAGCCTTCGTTCGCCTTCCGCGAAACGCTTTTCCATCAATGGCCGACCGCGGGCCGCAGGGGGCTTGCGGGCGTACAGCGGCTTTCCGGGTTCTGCCTTGGGAATGCCGGATGGCCCCACAGCTCCCATCGCGCCTGGGCGCTGGCTACCTACCGGCCCTTGCCCGGGACGTCCCTGCATGGGGCGAGGCGGAAGCCTTGAAGGAGGGCCGCCTGGGCGCGGCGGTTCTCCGGGCCGGCCTTGACCAGGAGCGCCTCCCGGACGAAATTGTCCGGGAGCAGCCGCTGGCCGCATGCCCTGCGGGGCTCCAGGCCGGCTTACAAAAGGTCTCGATGGCCCTCCGGGCCGCACAGCGGTGCCGGGCGGCGGAGGGACAGCAGGCGCGGTGGGCCTGGAGCCCGCGGGAGGCGGCGCGCCCGGACGCGGTGCGGCGGCTGGCACGGGCGCTGCCGGTGGTGCGGCAGTTGCTGGTTTCTGAGCTGCTGGCGTCACAGGATGCGCGACGGCTGCGGGAGGAGCAGCGGGTCGGACCGGAGCTACAGGCTTCGGAGCCGTTGGCGGCAGAGCCGCTGCGGGCTTGAGCGCTGCCGGTGGGTGCATGCCCGGAACAGCAGGTGCTGCCGGCGGGCGTTGCGGAACAACACCAGGACGAGCCACGCCCGCAGCGGGATGCGCGGCGGCGGGAGGCGCCACAGCCGGAGCCACGGGCGGCCTTACGGGAGCCGCAGGTGCTGGGGCAGCGGCGGGTGGTGGCGTCGCATGCGCGGCTGGGGCGACAGGCACAGCTGGCTTGGGCGGCACCGGGCGCGCGGCCGGGCGGGCCGGAGCGGACTTGGCCGCCTCGGCAGCGGCCTCTGCCGCAGCGAGCTCGCGGAAATGCTTCCGCACCAATTCAGCATGCTGATTGTCGAGTGAACTGGAATGGGTCTTCTTGTCGGTTACGCCGATCTCAGGCAGATAGTCAATTAGTACCTTGGCCTTGATCTCGAGTTCTCTAGCCAGTTCATTGATGCGGATTTGATTGGAATCGGTCATTCGTTCCTGGGGGCGCATCCCTTTCCGGGACCGCCAATCTGCTCATTTCTAACCTTCGGATCCTTCTTCGGATGTCACAGCTTTGGATTCCTGCTGCGTCCCTTCCTCCTGCGCGCCTGCAGAAGGAGATTCTTCGGTGCCCGCTGATTTGGGCGCCTCAGTATCGACAGAGGCAGGCGCCGCGGGCTCTCCCTCCACAAGCGTCTCTTCAGGCAATGCCTCTGCCTCCTGGGCAGCGGCGGCCGCGGACTGCGCCTCGAGCATTTGGAAATAGGCGGCGACGGACTGGTGAATCTTCTCTACCATTTTCTCACCGATGCCGGGAATTTCAATCAGCTGCTCGGGCGTCATATCGGCAAGCTTCTCGATGGAGGCGATGCCCGCCGCTTCGAGCTTTTCGATGGTCTTGGGGCCAACGCCTTCCAATTCCGCAAGCGAGGTGCCCGGAGCGGTGAGCGCCGCCATCTGCGCCTCTATCTCGCGACGCTTTTCCTCCTCACTCTTGATATCCACATTCCAGCCGATCAGCTTGCTGGCAAGGCGGACATTCTGGCCCTTCTTACCGATAGCCAGTGATAATTGGGTATCCTCGACGATTACCTCGAGCCGCTTTTCTTCCGGGTCCACCACCTGCACACGAGTGACCTTCGCCGGACTGAGAGACTTCTGCGCGAATGTGACGGTATCCTCGTTGTAAGGGATGATGTCAATCTTCTCCCCGCGCAGCTCGCGGATGATGGACTGCACGCGCATACCCTTCATCCCCACGCAGGCGCCCACGGGGTCCACGTCCTTGTCGCGGCTCTCGACGGCAATCTTGGTGCGCTCGCCGGCCTCGCGGGCGACGGCGCGAATCTGCACAGTGCCATCGTAAATTTCAGGAACCTCCATTTCGAACAGGCGCTGCACTAGGGCCGGATCGGCGCGCGAGACGACCACCTGGGGCCCCTTCGCGGCCCGTTCGACGGCGCGGATGGTTACCCGTAGACGGTCGCCGGGGTTGTAGGTCTCCAGCCGTGACTGTTCGCGCTTGGGTAGGCGCGCCTCGGTGCGGCCCATGTCCACAATCAGGTCGGGCCCTTCCATGCGCTTCACCACGCAATTGACGAGTTCGCCCACGCGGGTGTGATATTCGTTAAAGATGGTGTCGCGCTCGGCCTCACGGACCTTCTGCAGGATCACCTGTTTGGCGGTCTGCGCGGCGATTCTTCCCAGCACATCCGTTGGCCTTGAGCGGGTGATTTCGCCGCCAATTTCGATGTCCGGCTTCTGCTTGCGCGCGTCGGCGAGGGAGATTTCGCGCACCGG
>JAJXZD010000180.1 GCA_021780215.1 Acidobacteriota bacterium | reverse complement strand
CGCTCGCCAATCGCGAGAAAGCGGGGATCAGGCGCCAATGCCGCTATGCCTGCAATGCCGCACACCGCGGGCCATCCTCCTTACGAATGAGCTTCCTCTCAAACCCGCGGCGGAACACCCGGCGCTCCGAGCTGGACTGGCGGATTGCCAAGCAGCTCCGGCAAGCGAAACAAAATGCCCACAAGCAGCCACAGGTACGCATTGCACGTGTAGCTCTGATAGGACGCGAGTCCGCCATACGTAATCGGATACAACAGCAGAAATGCATACCAGAAAATCGCGAAGGCAATGGGAAAGAAGCGCGTGGCCCGCAGCCGGCGTAGCACTTTCCAGGAGTAGTAGAGCAAGGCGGCGGTCCAAAGGAGCCACAGCAGGGGCGCGAGCACCCCCATCTCCGCTACCATGTCACCGTAGCCCTCCTCCACCCATACACCGGGCGGAGGCTCCTTGAGGAGCCGGGAAACATACTGGGCTCCCAATGAGCCTGTCCCTATGCCATTTCCCACCACCCAGTGTTTTTCGGAGAAGGCACCCATCAGATTTTGCATCGGATATTCCCAGGTCCGATGGGAGAGCTCATAGGAAGAGCTGCTCGGGAGCAGCGTCTCGGTATAGAACGCAATTCGAGATCCTGCCTGCTGGGGGAAGAGGATGAGCATCCCAGCCACACTCAAGGCGGCCGCAATAAAGGCCCTCCGAAGCGCTTTCACGAGCCGATGCGCTCCCCCCCATTTCCATGGAGCGCCCCAAAGGAATCCCGCCGCGAGGGCGGGAACGCTGCCCAGGGCTAACATCAAAGTTCCTCGAGAACCGCTCATCAGAATTGCAATGCCGATGGTTCCGATGGCGAGATAGCCAATCTTCCGCCCGTGCCGCGAGTGCAAGAGCAGATAGCCGGCCGTTCCCGCCGCCAGGATGAATCCGATGAGCAGGAACTGGCCAAAGCGGCCGGTGCTGACAAATACCGAGTCCGGGAGATTGAACACCTGGCCGGAAATCGGAGAGACTTTGTCGAGTTTGCTCAGTTCCTCCAGCGCCGAGTCAATGTGCCGGGGATTCAGGAAGCTGTTGCCCACGATGGCCTGGACGATCCCCAGCCCGCCAATCACAATCGCGAGCAGGGCATTCAGCGTCAGGAATTTTCGCAGGTCTTCATCGCTGCGGATCAGGGCATATCCCACATACATCAGGAGGATGTAGTAGAAGTAGAGTTTGAAACCCAGCAGCCCGTAAAGGATACTCGGAGAATTCTGGTTGAAAATTTGCACTGCTCCCAGCCAGATAAAGATGGCGAGGAAGGGAAGAAACGGAGCGCGAAACCATTTTTCCCGGCGCCGCCGGACGTCCCGGTAGAGCGCGGCAAAAACCAGCGCCAGCAGGATGTCCTTTCCGAAAAAGAGCAGGGTCCCGTTGCCCATGTACTTCCGGACGAGATCCTCGAACATCATCCAGACGAAGAACAGGTAGAACCCCGTGCGCCAGTTCCGCAGGATCACCATTGCCGCGACGCACCCGCCAATCACGAGCGCGGCGAATTCCAGCGAGCGAAGGTCGCCCGCGATGATTTTCCCTCCCGCTTCCCATGCCAGCCAGAAGGCCGCGCCAAACATGGCCAAGCCGATTACGGCCTGATTCCGGATCGCCGGGATGCGCGCGCCGTTCATCCCCTGCTCTTCCTTCGTTGCCGCCTTCGTGCGACGGCCTGTTCGCGATGGTAAAGCCTATGCATGAAGGAATCGGTGAGCATCGATCATACCCTTTTGCAGGCTTCGCAGATCCCGCAATTTGCCTAGCGGCAGGCCGGAAAGAGCTGGAGGGCTGCCGCGGCAATCTCCGGGTCGTCTCCAAAACCCGGGAGCCAGTGCACGTCGCGCTCCCCGCGAAACCAGGTCATTTGGCGCTTGGCAAAGCGGCGCGTGGCTGGCTGGATGGAAGAGATTGCCTCGGACAGCGGGAGACGGCCTTCGATGTGTTCGCGCAGTTGCCGGTAGCCGATGAACTGGAACGGCTTCGCTCCGGCTGGCACGCCGGCGGCGACCATGCGGCGGACCTCGTCCACCCACCCGGAAGCCATCATGGCTTCGGTCCGAGCGTTGATTCTCGCGTACAACGCCGCACGGGCCGGCGCAAGGCCGATCTTGATGATGCGATAACCGGAAAGGCCTGCGCGGCCGTGCTCATGAATTTCCGCCACGGTTTTCCCCGCCAGCATCCGCATTTCGATGGCGCGGATAATTTTTGGGGTGTCGCGCGGGGCGATTTTGGCGGCCGCCTTGCGGTCGGCGCGCGCGAGCAACCGGTGCAAGTAATCCGGGCCGCGCTCGCGCGCCTTCCGGCGAAGACGCTCGCGAAGCGGTTCGGAGCGGGTCGGGGCATCCGACAGTCCCTCGAGCAAGGCGCGAAGATATAATCCCGTCCCGGCCGTGAGAATGGGCAGCTTCCCTCGATGGCGCAGATCGGCAAGGGCTTCGAGAGCATGGCGGCGGTAATCACCGGCGGTAAAGATCTCCCGCGGTTCTGCCAGATCTATCAGGTGATGCTGGATTCCGCGCCGTGCGGACGGTGGCACCTTCGCCGTTCCAATATCAAAGTGACGATAGACTTGCGTCGAGTCACAAACCAGGATTTCCCCGCCAAGAGCTTCAGCCAGATGGACTCCCAAGGCCGATTTGCCGGAGGCCGTCGGCCCGAGAACGACCACCATTAGGTCGGAGCCGCTCATCCCGCAACAATCCAATAGCGCAGCAGGAGGAAGGCCAGCGCCAGCGCGGCGAGAAGCACGGCGCCGGCAACCTGCGCTCGGTTCAGTTTCACCGGATGTTTACTTGGTCCGGCGGGATATTGTAGATGAAGATTATGCGCAGGCGGAGGTACGGCCCGTGGAACGCCGAAGGCAGCGGCTCGAAGGGGTTCGAGGCGTGAATCGCGGACATCGCCGCGTTATCCAGGGGGTCCTTTCCGGACGAACGCTCAAGGAGGGGATCGGGCGAGGGAACGCTGCCGTCCGGATTGATTTGAAACGTGGTGAAGACGATGCCGCGGTCACCCATTTGCGCTGACTCTGGCATAACCGCGTACCAGTTACGCCGCAAGGTGGCCAGCAACCGCTGGATATAGCTCGAAAAATCCACTCCCTGCGTATCCGATAGGATTTGGTATCCCTGTGCCATCCCCGGCCCGCCAGCGCCCGGCGCCACTGGCCCGCCGCCGTAAATGCCGCCCTGGGTGTGGCCGCGGCGGATGGCGTCTTGGAGCTGGTCTTGGATTTCGCGTCCGGGAGACGAATTCGAGAGCCCGAGGTTCAGGTGCTTTGGCGTGACCGGTGATTGCAGGGCCTCCAGGTGCGAGGGTGTCGGCGCAGGCGCGGGAGTAGGCGCCGCCTGGGCCACGTTGGGCTTCGGCGCGGGTGCTTCCGGAAGTTCTGGAGCGTTTGTCGGAGCCGGGGCCGGCGCGGGAGGTTCGGCGACCGGCGGAGCCACTTTGCTCAAGGTCTTCGGATTGATTTGGACCTTGGGAGCAGGAGCAGGTGGCGGCTCGGGCGGCGGCGTGTAAATCCATTGCAACTGGTGCTTGGCAAGGTTGATGTCTTCCTGCGTGGGAACATGCGAAGGAAAAATCTTCGGCGAAAAAATCAAGAACGCAATCACCGCGACGTGGACGAGCACGGAGACGACGCGTGTCATCGCGTCCCACCGCGGGTTCCGCTTCTCCTCCTGTTCCATCAGGAGGTTCGCGTCGCCGGTGATGAAGATATCCGGTTCGACCACCTCGCGCAGTTCCGCGGTCATCTCCGGCGCGTGTTCGCTCTCGAGCGCTTCCTCCGGGGCCAGCGGCTTTATGCCGGCGGGGACGACGACGCGGGAATCCAGAATATCCACCGGAAGAGAGGAAACCTGCTCGATTTTCTCGAGGGGCTTGACCTCCATGCCTCGTGCCACGAGCGTCCGGGTGACCAGCACGCCGAGCGGGAGATGCGCCGGGATGGAACTCTTGCCGGTGAGCGGAGGCGCATCGGAGAGGCGCGAAGGCACCACCGTGCGGCTGTCCATGCTGGTGGTCAGGCGCTGTGGCGGCTTTTGCGCCTCGTCCTTGTTCAAGGGACGCACCTTGACCGGCACCAGGGTGCGCGGAATCATCCTATCTCCTGTGAGGTGAATGCTGTTAGTTGGACGCGGCGTCCATGCTCGAGGATGCTTGCCATCACTCGGTCGCCCAGTTCGAGTGCGCGTCGTCCGGCAAGGCCATCTACGAGGGGCGGCCGGCGCGTACAAACCGACTCCAGAAACCCGCGCAGCTCGGCGCGCAACGGCTCCTCCGGCTGTGTCGGCAATTTTTCGAAGCTGACGCCGGGCTGCGCGCCGTCCGGGCGGACGCGGATGCGCAGCGCGTCCTGGCGGGTGAAATCGAGCGAGATGTATTCGTGCTCCTGGAAGAAGCGCATTTTGCGGATCCGCTCGGTCGAGACGCGGCTGGCGGTGACGTTGGCCACCGCGCCGGATTCAAACTCGAGCCGCGCGTGCGCGATATCCACTTTGTCCGTAATCACCGGGATGCCCACCGCGCGCACATCCGTCACCGGAGCGTTCACGAGCGCCAGCAGGATATCGAGATCGTGAATCATCAGGTCGTAGATGACGTCAATATCGAGGCTGCGCGGCGCAAAAAGGCTCATGCGATGCACCTCGAAGAACATCGGCCGCGTCACGATTTTCTGCGCTGCCGCAACGGCCGGATTGAACCGTTCGATGTGGCCAGCCTGCAAGATGCGCCCGCCGCGCCGCGCGGAGGCAATCAGATCGTCCGCCTCGCCCAGCGAAGCGGCCAGCGGCTTTTCCACGAGCACGTCCAGCCCCGCTTCGAGAAGGCGGCAACCAACCCGCGCGTGCTCCTTCGTTGGCACGGCCACGCTGGCCGCCGCGATGCCTTCTCCCGCCAGCTCCTCGATGCCGGAGAGCGCACGCGTGCCGAATTCCTCTGCCACCTGGCGGGCGCGATCCGGATTCAAATCCACGATTCCGGCCAGCTCGGCGCCTTCCATCTCGCGCCAAACGCGCGCATGGTTCCGGCCGAACTCTCCGGCCCCCACAACGGCCACGCGAATGGGTTTCTTGCTCACGATCCTTCTTCCGCCTCCCCCGGCTGGGGCGCGAAGGCTTGAATGGCAATGCCGCCCTGGTCCGCGGCATCCAGCAGCGTGTCGCGCTCGAGGAGCAGCGTGCGCCCCGCATCAATGGCCAGCGCCGTGGCATGCGCGCCGAGCATCACCTCGATCGTCCGCCGGCCGATCACCGGAACGTCGAAGCGCATATCCTGGCGCGGCTTGCTCACCTTGGCGACGACCAGGCGCTGCCCGCCGGCGAGGCGTGCGGCGCGTTCGATGGCCTCGTCGGTGCCCTCCATGGCCTCGACGGCCACGCAGGCAAGGTCGCGCACCACCACGGTCTGGCCGATGTCCAGCCCGGCGATTCGCCGGGCGATGCGCCGCCCATACGCGATGTCCGCGGCCTCTGCCGCGTCCGGCGCGCGGCGCGTCAGGACGCCTTCGGCCGGCAGCAGCGGCCCTAGAAACTTCGTCGAATCCACCAGCTCGATGCCCTCGTCCTCAAGGACGCGTGCGACGGCCCCGATCAGCGAGTCGGTGTTCCTGGCCGGAAGCGAAAAGAGCAACTTCGCCAGCCGCCAGTCCGGACGGATCGAGCTGAAAATCTTATTGTGCTTCACCTGCCCGGCCATCACGGCGCGCTTCACCCCCTCCTGGTGCAGCAGCGCGATCCCGCGGCTCAATTCGCCCAGGCTGATCCAGTGCAGCCGCCGGGCCGCGCCCTCGATGGCCGGCGAAGCCTCCTCGCGGATGGCGATCACCGTCATTTCGATTCCCCGGCGGCGCGCGCCTTCGAGGACAAGGAAGGGGAAATCGCCGTTTCCGGCGATGAGCCCCCACCCTGCGACCGAGTTGTCCACGGCGGCGGCCATGAGCGGTCCTATTTCGTCAGCCCGCGTTCGGTGGTGGTCTCGAGAAATTGAATCAAGGCTATGACGTCCTCGGAGTGAGCCAGGGTTCCGCGCATTTTTTCGAGCGCCTGCGAGGTGTTCAGCTTCGAACGGAGAAGGTAGCGGTAGGCCTGTTCGATCGGCCCGATCCGCTCCGGACCGAACCCCCGCCGCTCGAGCCCCACGCGATTGATGCCGTAGCAGCGGGTTTCCCGCGGGCCGACAATGAGGGAAAAGGGAGGGACGTCCTGCGTGATGATGGTTCCCGCGCCGATGTAGCAATGGCGGCCGACGCGAACGAATTGGTGGAGCAGGCAAAACGAGCTGATATTTGCGTAGTCCTCGACCTGGATATGGCCTGCCAGTTGCGCGCCGTTGGTCAGAATCACGCGGTCGCCGATTATGCAGTCGTGCCCGATATGCGCGTAGGACATGATGAGATTGTGGCTGCCCAGACGGGTGACGCCGCCTCCCTTGATGGTTCCGCGGTGCACGGTGCAATATTCGCGAAAATCGTTCGCCTCGCCCGCTTCCAAGCGCACGCACTGGCCGGTGTACGTCAAGTCCTGCGGATCGCCGCCAACGATGGAAAAGGGGAAAAAATGGTTGTCGCGCCCGAAAGTGGCAGGGCCCTTTACGACAGCGTGCGGTTCCACGACGCAGCCGTCACCGAGTTCCACATCGTCTCCGATGATAGCGTACGGGCCGACTCGCACGCCGCAGCCCAGCCGCGCCGAGGGGGAGACGATTGCCTGCGGATGGATTTCGCTCATTGCGCTTTCTCGGCCGTCGCGGCGGCGTCCGGCTGTTCCTCCTCGCGGTCGATCATCTTGCACATCAGAGTGGCCTCGGCCGCCAGCTCGCCATTCACCGTGGCGCGGCCCTCCAGTTTGCAGAATCCGCCGCGCCAGGCAATGACGTGCATTTCCAGACGCAACTGATCTCCGGGAATCACCGGGCGCCGGAAGCGCGCGTCATCAATGGCCACGAAGTACAGAATTTTATTCTCGCGGTCCGGGACCTCCCTCAGCAGCAGCAGTCCGCCTGTCTGCGCCATGGACTCGATGATCAGCACGCCCGGCATGACGGGCTTGCCCGGAAAATGGCCCTGGAAGTAGCTTTCATTCATCGTGACGTTCTTGATCCCCACGATGCGCTTCCAGCGCTCCATTTCCTCGATGCCATCAATCAAGAGAAAAGGATAGCGGTGCGGAAGAATTTTCTGGATATCGTTGATGTCGAGGAGCATGGTTGACCTCGTTAGGAAGGCGCCGATTCCCCGCCGCCCAATCAAATGATTCTATACGAAATATCCGGCCCGCGGGAGTCGCCTCCGCGCCGGAACATGCATGGCGGAGAAGCCAGTCTGCGCGCGGGCGAGTGCCGGACCGTCGGCGGCGCGCCCCGCACGGCGCCGGCAATCACTCCACAAATTCGCCGGTAAGTGAAGGCCGAAAGGTTTGACTTGCCAAACGTTTTTTTGGTTCCATCAAGGAGAATCTGTCTGTGCCGGCAAGGACGAGTCGCGTGGAGCTGCGCCAACTACAATATTTTATCGCTGTGGCGGAGACGCTGAATTTTCACAAGGCAGCCGACCGGCTTCACGTCACGCAATCCTCCGTCAGCCGCCAGGTGCAGCAACTCGAGCAGGAGCTGGGGGCGACGCTGGTCGTGCGCGACCGGAAGAAGGTGCAACTCACCGAGGACGGCCAGCGCGTCGCGGTGAAGGCCAGGAAGCTGCTCGCGGCAGCGGCGGAACTGGCCGCGCTCGGTCGCGGGGAGAAACGGGTCGCCAGCCTGAAGGTCGGCGTCGGCATACCGTTGGCCAAGAGCATCCAGCCGCTCGTCACCGAATTTGCCCGGAAATTTCCGAATGTTGACGTCCAATATCAGGACATCATCTTCCCCGGCTTGCAGAACAAGGCTCTCTCCAAGGGCGATATTGATGTGGGCATCCTCTGGCCTCCCGTGGACCGTTCACGATTGTGTTCCGAGCGGCTTTTCGACGAGTGGTTTCGCGTGATTCTGCCGAGGACCAGCCCGCTCGCCCGGAGGCCGAAGCTGCGATTCAAGGATCTTGCGAATCAGGTGCTGATCCTCCCGGACCAGACGGCCGCCAATAATCGCCGGGTGCTGCAAGCGGCACGCCATGCCGGAGTCACGCTGAAAGTGGCGCGCACCAACGCTCTGCCTCACGAAGCTGGGGCGGCGCTGGTCGCATCGGGGAAGGGAATCTATGTGCTTGCCGGACAGCCTCAGTTGTTCCCGAGCTTCGGCCGGGGCATTGCGGCGATTCCCTTGGATGAACCGATCTCTCTTGAGGTTCGCCTGGCGTGGAGAGCGGGGGAAACCTCACCTGTGATCCTCGACTTTCTGGAGACGGCGCGCCGCCTTCTGACGGATTCGCCCAAACCCTTCCCGTCAGCCCCCGCCCGGCGCGGTTAGATCGCCCCAACGCGCGCTTATCCGCTCCCGGCGGCTTGGCATACATGCGATGCCGAGCGTTTTCCAAACTCCCGCCGAGTTGACAATCCGAAGAGCGTGGGCCTAGCATGCCTCCACAAGCTGGGGACATCACGCCGGAGAGCTTCGGCGTGGCAGGGAGCGGGCATTATGAGCAGCATATATCTCGAGGAACTTTCCGCGGTCGGAGCCGTGCGCTTTCCCGATATTCCGCTGTTCCAGGGCTTTGGCGCGCCGATGCGCCTCGAAGCGGACCTTCGCGATTGCGAAGTCACCTATGGCGCGGTGCCGAAGGATCTGAACGGCATCCTGTATCGCTGCGGCCCGGACCGCCAGTATCCGCCGATGGGCGGCGACGACATTTTCATTGATGGTGAAGGCATGGTGGTCATGTTCCGCTTCGAAAATGGCCACGTGGATTTCCGGAGCCGCTATGTCCGCACCGAGCGGTTTCGGATTCAGGAAAAGCATCGCCGCGCGCTTTTCGGACGGTATCGCAACCGCTATACGCGCGATCCTCTGGCGCAGAATTGCAATCCGGGCACGGCCAACACCAACATCGTCTGGCACGCGGGGAAATTGCTCGCTCTCAAGGAAGACGACATGCCATACGAGCTAAATCCCTACACGCTCGAGACGCTCGGACGCTACGACTACAACGGCAGCATCAAGTCCGTGTGGCTTTCCGCGCATCCGCACCTCGACCAGACCACCAATGAGCTGCTGACTTTCGCCTATCAGGCCAAGGGCGACGGCACAACGGACGTGGCTTATTTCGTCATCGGACCCGACGGCAAGCTCAAGCATGAGGTGTGGTTCAACGCGCCGTGGGCCGGCATGGTGCACGATTTCGCCATCTCCGACCGGTACGTGATCTTTCCGTTTTTCCCGCTGCTCACCGACGTGGACGTCTTGAAAAAGGGCGGGCCGTTCTATACCTGGCACAGAGATTTGCAGACGGTCGTGGCCATTGTGCCGCGCTACGGCACGGCGGATCAGATTCGCTGGTTTCGCGGGGCAACGAGTTTCGCGGGACACATGATGAACGGCAGCACCGCAGGTTCGAAGGTGAGCCTCGATGTGTGCCTGTCGCGCGGAAGCTCGTTCTACTTTTTCCCCAACCACGACGGGACGCCGCCCGATCCCGCGCAGGGAGCCCCTCATCTCACGCGGCTGACCTTCGATCTGGCGGCCAACACCGAAGACTATAGGACCGAGCAGCTCTACGATTTGCTCTGCGAAATGCCGCGCGCCGATGACCGCTACTATGGCAACGCGCGGTATAGGAAGGGCTACGTCGTTTGCCACGAGCCAAGCCGCACTTCGGCCGGAGGGATTGGCCTCAGCTCCGTCGGCCAGTTCGACCACCAGTCCGGAACCGCCAAACTGTGGAATCCCGGCCCGAATTCGGGCGCGCCGGAGCCGGTCTTCGCGCCGCGCAAGCCGAATTCTCCGGAAGGCGACGGTTACTTGCTCGCGCTGGTAAACCGCTTGGCGGAAAATCGCAGCGACCTTGCGATTCTCGACGCGCAGAATGTCGAAGC
>JAJXZD010000178.1 GCA_021780215.1 Acidobacteriota bacterium | reverse complement strand
GTCAAGGGCGACAACAATGTCGAGTTTGCCCAGGTGGCCCGGGCCATTGACATCATGCGCGGAGCCGGCATTGATCACGTCGGCCTCATTACCGCCAAGATCGAGGCGGGCCAGTAGCCGATCCCGGGACCGAATTATCTCCGTCCTGGGAACGGACAAGGAAGCCGGCGAGCTTGCGCGAGCGAAGCTCGCCGGAAAAGTGCCTTTCTAAGCCATTATGAAGGAGAGCAGGAATGCATCGGAAGGTCTCCACGCTGTTTTTCGCCGCCGTGGTCGCGGCTGCCTTCATCGCGGGCTCCGGGTGCAACAAGCTGCGCGCACGCGACAAGCTCAACAAGGGCGTTCAAGCCTATAAGAACGCCCAATTTGACATCGCCATTGAGGACTTCAAGGAAGCGCAGCAATACGATCCCACGCTCATGAACGCCCAGCTCTACCTCGCGGCCGCCTACGCCAATCAGTACATTCCGGGTGCGCCTTCGGAGGAGAATGTTCGCAACGGACAGGCGGCCATTGACACGTACAAGGCCATCCTGGAAAAGAACCCGGACAATCTCTCGGCCATCGACGGCATCGGCTCCATTCTTTACAACATGGGCGGGACTCCCTACGATGCCAGCAAGCTCGAGGAGGCTAGGACCTACCACGAGAAGCACATCCAGATCAGCCCGAATGATCCCGAGCCCTACTATTGGGTCGGCGTAATTGACTGGGCGCTCGCCTATCGCGCAAACACCGACTTGCGCGACGCCTACAATAAGACCGCCAGGCCGAAAAAGCAGATTAAGGAAGGCGATCCCATGCCGCCGGCCCTGGCCAAGCAATTCGGTGACAAATACGGCACCACCGTTACCGATGGTATCGCCAGCCTCCAGAAAGCCATCGAACTGCGGCCCGACTACGACGATGCCATGGCCTACCTGAACCTGCTCTATCGCCAGAAGGCGGACATGGAAGCCACCTCGGACGCCCGAAAGGACGACCTCAAGCTGGCTGATGATCTGGTAGACAAGGTGAAGGCCATTAAGCAGAAGAAAGCCAACATGCAGCCGACGTCGTAGCCGGAGGCAGTTTCGGTTCTTTTCAGGAATCACTTCGCCGGCGGGCTCACCAAACCCGCCGGCGTTCTTGTTTCAGGGGGGGAAACAGTCCCATGACACCTTTCCACTCGCATCGTTACGGAGACGTTCGCACGACCAGCCTCGCGTTCGACGAGGCGGTCGAGCGTCTCGAAGGCACGCTCAAAGAGGAAGGCTTCGGGGTTCTCTGCCGAATCGACATCCAGGCAAAGCTCAAGGAGAAACTGGGCATCGCCTTCCCGCGATATGTGATTCTTGGGGCGTGCAATCCCCCGCTCGCTGCGCAGGCACTCGAGAGGGACATCCAACTGGGACTGCTGCTGCCCTGCAACGCGGTGGTCTACGAGCGTGACGGCAAGGTCCACGTTGGCGCAGTGGACGCCATCCGCATGCTCTCCGTTGCAGACCTGCCGGAGATGGAAGGCGTGGCGCGCCAAGTGAACGAAAAACTCGGCCGTGCGCTCGACAAGATTGCTCCACGAAGCTCCACATAGGAGGCGCGGCCCGGCATGCCCTCACCAGCGCAACCCGTGGACGTCATCGCCTTCGGCGCGCATCCCGACGACCTCGAAGCAGTCATGGGCGGGACCGCGGCCATCCTGGCGCAGAAAAAACTGTCGGTGCTGTTCGTGGACCTGTGCGAAGGGGAGCCGGCACGCTACGCCCCGCGTGGAGAGCGCCACGCGCAGGCTCTCCGAGCCGCGGAAATCCTCGGAGTTAGCCGCGCCACGCTGGCACTCCAGGACCGCCAGATCGCCGACACCGTGGAAGCCCGGATGGAGATCGCCAGACTGCTCCGGGAGCGCCGCCCGCGCATCGTGTTCACCACCTCCGGCGCCGGCGTTCATCCCGACCATAAGGCGGCCACCGACCTGGTGATCAACGGCGTCTTCTATGCCCGTTTGCCCAAGTGGGACGAAGTGCCCGGAGGGGATCGCCTGAAGGACACCGAGCCGCACGAAATTCAGCGGCTTTTTTTTGGCCATTGCCGCATGGAGCCCGCTTGGGAACGGTTCGATTTCGCGGTGGACGTGTCCGGCGTATATCAACGGAAGCTGGCCGCCCTGCGCGTGTACGAATCGGTCTTCAGCGGGGAGCGGGCCGCGCTGCTCGACAAATATGACGCGGAGGATCGCTATATCGGCAGCCTCACGGGCGTCCGCTACGCGGAGGCATTTCGCGCGCGCAGTCTCTTGCTTGTGGACAGCCCGGAACTGTTCCTTAAGGCGCGCTTCGGATGAGCCGGGTGCTGCGCCGGCGTTCTCGCAGACCGCAAAGCCTCAGATAAAGGAACGGATCGGGTCCTTCCCGTCCCACGCAATCGTGGCCCGGTAGAACTGTCCGAAAATCGGGTCGAAGGAAGCTCCCAGTTCGATGAACTCGATCATGCCGGGCAAGTGCGCGGTGGTGTCCATGTAAGCCACACGGCCGCCGCTCGGCACCCGCGCGAAGAAAGCCGTCTCGTAGCCGCGGCCGCGAAAGTCGGCGACGTCCCGGTC